>UQQY01000071.1 GCA_900543295.1 uncultured Oscillospiraceae bacterium
CCTCTGGGAAAGCGAAGCCGTCAAGTCTCCGTTTATTCTGGGGATAATCCGGCCGAGAATATATCTGCCGTATCGTTTGAACGCAGAAAGCGCACGGTATATCATCGCACATGAACAGGCGCATCTGAAGCGCCGGGATCACTGGATCAAGCCAATTGCGTTCGTCCTTCTCTGCATCTATTGGTTCAATCCGCTAATGTGGGCCGCGTACATCCTGCTGTGCCGGGACATCGAGCTTGCCTGCGATGAAAAAGTCATCCGAACCATGGACAAGGAGGAACGACAGATATATTCCATAACGCTGGTACAGCACAGTGTAAACCGGCGGCATATTGCCGCCTGCCCCCTGGCTTTTGGCGAAGTTGGTGTGAAAGAACGCATAAAAGCTGTGATGCATTATAAAAAGCCGGCGTTTTGGCTGATGCTTGCAGCGCTCCTCCTTTGTACGGTCGCGGCAGTATGTTTTCTTACCAATCCGCTGAGAGAGGAAGAAGAGGAACCGCGTTCGTTTTATGCAACTGTTATTGAAACGGAGGAAAAGCGGATTTTGGTGGAGCCTGTTTCCGGATCCGATGAACGAAACAGCGCCGACCGAATCTGGGTAAGCCTGAACGGAACAATTCCACGCATTGTTTCCGGCGATACTGTTCGGGTGGTCTATAATGGTCAGATTGCTGAAAGCTATCCGGCTCAGATTCATTCTGTGTCTTCTGTTTACATTGTAAACGATACGAAAGACATCGATGTTGACGACGAAATCCGTTCATATTATTATTCCGGCTCACCTGATCCGGTTGCACCGACACTTCTTTTATCAGAGAAAGACCAATCGTTCCAATTCACTCTTTCGTCTCTAAGCAGTTATCTGCCGGTCGGGAAATACGAATGGAACGGAGAACGGCTCGTCTGCCGGACGGATGACGGTGAAAAAATTTATGTATTCCGATATGACAGCTATAGGGATACGCTTACGTTTCTTGCGTCAGAATCCTCGGATATTCCGGTTTACGCCTACGAGGAAGGCGGCGCCGCGCAGTCTCCCTTTTTTGACGGCGCGGCTTTTACCCGGTCTTCCCTGCGCACAATCATGATGAACGATGAAATGACAGCCGCTTATGACACTGCTTCAGCAGATATTGACGGCGACGGAACGGTGGAGAAGTGTGTTCTGGAATACGGCAGAACGTCCGGCTTGTTCAGCTTTATCTTTTCAGCAAGCAGCAATGGCGAACTAAAATATCGGGACGCTTTCTTCCCTGCCGAATGGTACGATCTGTTGTTTGTCAAGACTTCTGACGGGAAAATCAAAGTAAAAGGCGTAACGCAAGGGGATTATCCCGAAACGCACTTTTTTGATATTTCCATAAAAGACGGCCATATCGTTTTGTCAGAGAATGAGAAATCGCTCCCGAGCAGAAGCGATTAAAGGAATTATATCACTAAGATACAGCAATCCGCAAACAATAGGATTCAAAAGGCCAGAGAGTTTTGCTCTTTGGCCTTTTTCGTTGTAAAGAAAAGATAAACCTGTTTCAAAACAAGTTTGTATCTTTTTGGAAAACATCTAACTTTGATAGAATCCCAAAGGGTGTGGTCTCCAACCAGGAAAATTCACTCCCGAAACGATAGAAAGCTATCCATAGGCACATCAGCAAATTGGAAATTATCTTATCGACACAATCCACTCATCGCCCTGAACCAAATACTGAAATTCTGTCAATTCTGGTGTATTCATTACTTTCAAAAGATCTGCAAGATCCTCAACTGTTTCTATGCTTGAGAGATTGCAATATTCGACCCATTCCATAAGCCCTTCTTCCGATGAAACAACATTTCCCAACCACTCTGTTGCCTTAAACAGCAATACAACATACCTTCCATTTTCTATTGGAAACTGTTTTACGCCAACTAACCTGGGATTTGTGATTTCTAATCCGGTTTCCTCTTTCATCTCCCGAATTACAGCATCAACAAACGATTCTCCTCGTTCCACATGACCTCCTGGCAAAGCATACCCATGCCAGTCTTTCTTTATCCTGTTCTGAAGAAGAAGCCTATCTCCATCCTCTATTAAGCATAAAACCGTCAGCTCAACATTCTCTGTTTTGCTCATATTTGCATCCTCACAACTTTCGATTTATTGCGCTCATCGTATCACAGCGCAATATGTCGTCAATACACTACACAGAAAAAGATTTTTTCGGCTTTTCGGAGGTGGGAGTTGAACCATCGAAATCGTTTCCTTCTTGATTGACATCACTGCTCCATCTCCGTCTCCACTTCGAATCCGCCGATGAAAACCACCTTGATTCTATCCTTGGTTTCTACGATTACGCATTGCAGGATTTTTCGGATAATCTCGTTATCAAAGTCCATCACCAGTTTCCAACAGAACGTCTTCGCTTTATTTATTGATGCTCTTCCAGCCAGCGAACCGCGCAGTGCGCTAAACAAGCGGAGCCGATCGGACAGACATCCTCATTAAACTGAACCTTCGGATTGTGTGCAGGGGCATCGCCCCGCTCATCCATATATCCTGCCGAAAGATACATGAATACGCTGGGGACTCTCTCTGCAATCGTCGCAAAGTCCTCAGAGGCACTGGCTGATGTGTCGGGGACAGGGGTCAGGCCGGGAATCGGTAGTTCTTCCATATAGCTTACCATCTCGTCCGTCATAACAGGATCACATACCAGTGGTGGCACCTCAGAAATCATCTCGACCTCTGCCGATCCCCCAAATGCCTCAGTGGTCTTGTGAACAACCTCCTTCAGCCGCCGAACCAACTTCCCACGGCTGGCGCTGTCATTGGTGCGCAGAGTTCCCTGGAGGACGGCGGTATCAGGGATGATGTTGGGCGCTGAACCTGCGGAAAAATTGCCTATGGTCAGCACACAGGCTTTGCTGGGGTCTGCTTCCCGGGCAATCAGCGATTCCAAAGCAAGATAAATATGGACGCCGATATTGATTGGATCAATGGAACTGTGCGGATATGCGCCATGGGCGCCCCGCCCATGGATTGTGATACGAAAGCCATCCACAGAATACATCATGGTTCCGCCGCTGTTGTACATAAACAAGCCCACAGGCATCCTCCCAGAACCGACATGATAAGCCAGTGCTGCATCCACACCTTCCAGTACCCCATGTGCCAGCATATCTTTCGCGCCCTCAAAGGTTTCTTCTGCAGTTTGGAACATAAACCGGACCCTGCCGGACAGTATGGATTCATTTTCTTTTAACATTTTTGCCGCTGTCAGCAGCATAGCCGCATGGAAATCGTGGCCGCAGGTATGAGCCTCTGTGCCGGTTGGACAGGAAAAACTTTCGCCGCTTTTCTCCGGCATGGGAAGCGCATCCATATCCGCTCGGAGCAGGATTGTCCTGCCCCCTTCCTGACCCAACTCTGCAGTCACTCCATGCCCGCAGGGATGTGGCTCCAATCCATATCCTCTCAACTGATCCATCACATAGGATTGTCCTTTGGGCATATGAAGTCCCACTTCTGCGTTTCTGTGCAGCCAACGGCGGTGAGAGATAGTTTCTTCACGCAGTTCCAGTGCCCGTTTATAAAAATCCATAATCATACCTCCTTAACTTGCTGTAAGAAATCAGTAAACATATGCTGAGAAAATTATAGCAAACGGCGTTGATAACTTCAACAATAGCCTTGTCTGGTATCGTGTCAATGATTCCGTCGCTGTTTCGACGAAATCCATAACAAACTTTGCCGAAAATCTTTGATTCAATATAAAATAACTTCATATCGCAGTTTCCTTTCTAATTATATCATCAATTTGTGCACTTTATAATAATAAAGTGAATATTAGTGGGTTTATAGCTCCTCTTGGCTTTTTTCTTATGGCTATAACCCGCAAATTAGTATGTTTATGACTTATAATATAAACGAATAGAATAAAAACGGCCTGATTTCCATCAAAATCAAGCTGTTACCAATGTTGTAATTCTATTTTAGCTTATTGGGGAATAAAAGAGGAGACAAACCTGCTCCTAAAACAAGTTTGTCTCCTTTTGGTGGAGGCATCGTCGCACTGGTCGAACCGTTAGATTCGCACAGGCTTACTTCCATTCTACACACAACACGAACCCCCGCAGGAAAACAGTAATCTTCCTCTTAGGGGTTCGTGCAGTGATAATTTTGGTGGAGGCGAGGAGAGTCGAACTCCTGTCCGAAAACCTGTCCCCAAAGCTTTCTACGAGCGTAGCCGCTTCTTTTAGCATTCCCTCTGCGGTGCGCCGAAGAGCAGGCTCACCGTTTTAGTAGGCTCTTGTTCCTATCATCGGCCGAGCCGCTCCGATGATACGTTCACCACTTGTTTGACGCCCTGACGGGTTCGTGGTTCTTCCCGTCACAGACGACGCGCCTAATTAGGCAGCGTAAGCTAATTCGTTATCGTTAGCGTTTAATTTTAAGTTGCGGCGATTAAAGAGCTTCCGCCCGCTCTGCTCGCTTACCTCAGTTCTTGATCCCCGTCGAAACCTTTACGCCCCCATTTTTGTAATTACGCGCTGCAAAAGCGCGCTAACCATTGTATCTTCTATTCTTACAGATTATAAAGCCATCTTGACGCCATATCCATCCATACCGCGCAGTCGGACTGAATTCCATACGAACAGGACGTAGTCCGCTCGTCACAGAGCGACAAGCCGTGACCGCCTTTCGGAAAAATGTGCAGCTCCACCGGTATTTTATATGCAGCAAGTGCATCTGCCATTTTCAGTGCGTTCTCCACCGGAACCGTATCGTCTGAAAACGTATGCCAGATGAACATCGGCGGCACGTCATCGCCTACCTGCTCTTCAACAGAAACAAGCCGGAGCGTCTCCGCGCTGTCCCTGCGCTTCCCAAGAAGCGCGTCAAAAGAATACCGATGGGCGAAATCACCCGATGTAATCACGGGGTAACACAAAATCGCGCCGTTAGGGCGAAGTATCTCTGCGGAAAGCCCAAGCGTATTTTGAATAAAATCTCGGTTCCAAAGCGCCGCATAAGAGGCCGCGAGATGACCGCCCGCCGAAAAGCCGCATAAAACAACCCGTCCCGCATCACAGTGCCATTCCTCTGCATGTGTGCGGATCAATTCTACAGCTCTTGCCGTTTCAAACAGTTGCGTCGGAAAGTATCCATGCGGCGAAACCGTATACCGCAGCACTGCCGCGTGAAAGCCCTTTGCCAAAAATGCAAGCGCCACCGGCTCCGCCTCGCGGTCGGAGGTCATCGTGTATCCGCCGCCCGGACAGATTAACACCATTGGATGCCGCCGTGCGGCGTCGATTTCCGGCGTATTGTCGGAAAGATAAATAGTAAGGCATGCATTAAGAGCAAGTGTGCCGCCAAATGGATCGGCAAGCGTCTCTCTGATAGAAAACTGCTCATACCGCATAGCGCCGTCCTCCTTATCTTCTGCGTTCCTTCATCACACGGTCGATCTCCCGCGCAGCATCGCGTTTGGCTGCATCCTCCCGCTTGTCGTAGAGCTTTTTGCCCTTGCACAGCCCAAGCTGCATTTTCACACGGGAGCCTTTGAAATACAGGGACAGCGGAATCAGCGTATATTCCCTCTGCTTTACCAAACCGAACAGGCGGTTGATCTCCGCTTTGTGCATCAAAAGCTTACGCTCCCTCAGCGGATCGCGGTTAAAGATGTTGCCATGCTCATACGGGCTGATATGCATCTGTTTGACAATCAGCTCGCCATTCTCGATGCTGCACCAGCTATCCTTTAAATTCACACCGCCGGTGCGGATCGATTTTACCTCTGTGCCGACCAGCTCGATTCCTGCTTCAAAGCTTTCCATTATGAAATAATCGTGCCGTGCCTTCTTGTTTAACGCGATCGTTTTCGTATTTTCGCCTGCCATCGGTAAAACGCCTCCCTTCCGCCGATATGCTTATAGTATAACACAAATATTTATCAAGGTCATGCGAAATTTGTAAACAGTTTAAAGCGCACTGCGGTTTTCCAGCGCCTTGTATAATGTGATCTCGTCAGCATATTCCAGATCCGAACCAACTGGAATGCCGTAAGCCAATCGGGAAACTGATACGCCCATCGGTTTTAACAGCCGGCTTAAATACATAGCGGTCGCCTCGCCCTCAACGGTGGGGTTCGTGGCCATAATGATCTCGTGAACCGTTCCCTCCTGTACGCGGGCCAAAAGCTCTTTTACAAAAAGCTGATCCGGGCCAATACCGTCCATGGGGGAAATCAGTCCCCCCAGCACATGATACAGCCCTTTATACTCTTTAGTGCGCTCAAAAGCAGCGACGTCCTTCGCATCTTCTACCACGCAGATCAGCGACTTGTCGCGGCCGTCATCTGAACAGATTTCACAGATTTCCTTATCGGTGTAATTTTTACACACCGAGCAATAATGTATTTTCTCCTGCGCCTCCAAAATTGCGTCGGCAAAGGCCTGCGCTTTTTCCTTCGGTACGGTCAGCATATAAAACGCCAGCCGCTGCGCCGTCTTTCTGCCGATTCCCGGCAGCGAAGCAAACTGCTCGATCAGCCGGTTTAACGGCAGAACGTTGTATTTCATATAAGTCCCTGCCGCCTTACATCAGGCCGCCTAAGCCGCCAAGGCCGCTCATTCCGCCGGTGATCTTTCCCATTTTCTCCTCAGAATCGGTTTCCGCCTTGCGAATGCTCTCATTGACCGCACTGATAATCAGATCCTCAAGCATTTCAATATCCTCCGGATCGACAACCTCCGGCTTGATCGAAAGGGATTTCAGTTCTTTTTTGCCGGTAACAACAGCGGTTACTGCACCGCCGCCGACGGTTGCCTCATATTCGGTTGTTTCAAGCTCGGCTTGCAGCGCGGTCATATCCTCCTGCATCTTCTGCGCCTGTTTCATCATACCGGCCAAATTGCCGGAACCTTTTCCATAGCCCTGCGGAAGTCTTGCTTTCATAACAGTATCTCTCCTTTTACGTTTTCCTTATTCTTTTATACCGTACCGCTCTTTTAAACGCTCCCGATCCTCGGGAACATCCACCCAATCCTCAGAAAAGCCGCACGATACGCATATATATCGTGTAACCGGTATGGCGTTCGCCGAAATCATCCCCATGCGAATGACGTGACCGTTTGCGCCGAATGCACCGCCCATCCCATCAATTCGGACAATGTCTTTTGATCCGCATTTGGGGCAAGTCCAAGTATTTTTCATAGAAAATGCTCCTTTTCCCTGTTTTCAGTCTTCCAAAACCGCAATACCGCTTTCCCGCGCCTTATCCAGCAGAGATGCCAGTGGATCCGCCTGCGCTTGTTCCTTTTTGGCGCGTTTTACCCGCAGCTGATAGCGAACTCCGGTTTTTACCTCCACCGCGTCCAACAGCTTTGAGGCGTTGCCCTCTTTTTTAAGCATCTGCGCAAGCAGCGGAGAACCGCCGTCGATAAACAACAATCCGCCTTTTGTAAAAGCGCGTGTATTTTGCAGCATGCCAAAGAGCGGAGCATTGGTACGGGAAAGCTCCGAAAGGACGTCAACCCATGAACCCAACGGTTCTATCTGCACGATACTCTCCGCCACAACAGCAGGATTGGGAGACATAGACATATCCGCAGCGGAGGAGGGCGTTGTTGTGCCGGAGATATGGAGAGTTCCCTTATTCTCCTGCGCTGCTTCTCTCTCTTCCGTTTTAACAGACTGCGTGATACCGGAAACGCTTGAAGGCGCCCTGCCTGTTTGCACATTGGCGGATGGTACGGAAACATTGCCGGTTTTCAGCCGGTTTTCAAGCCGTTCTATTCTTGAGATGAGATCAGCCTGCTCTACCCGTAAGGATGGCGTACAAAGCTTTATCATGCAAAGCTCAATGAGCAACCGTTTATCTGTGCTGCGCCCCATTTTGTCAAGAGTATCGCGCATTTCTGAAAGCGCCGAAAGCACAGCGGAAAGCGGCAAAGTATTCGCCTGCTCGCGTGTGCGTCTTTCCTCCTCCGGAATAAGCGAAAGCATCCGGCTGGGGTTCTTCATTGTCTGCATCAGCATCATATCGCGGAAATGGCTGCACAGCTCATTTAAAAGCACCTGCAAATCCTTTGCCGCATGATAGAGCTTATCAATTACGCAGAGAGCGCCGGGGGCGTCCTCTTTTATAATACAGTCGGTCAGTGCAAAAAGGTCGTCGTTTCCGGCAACGCCGGCCGCCTGTACAACGGTGTCCTCGGTAATGTCCGAGGAGAAAGAGGCGCATTGGTCAAGCAAAGCCAAAGCGTCGCGCATGCCGCCGTCCGCAAGCTTCGCAATCAGCGCGGCGGCATCCGGCGACAGGGTAAACGGCTCTTTTCCGGCGATCCACAGGAGACGCGCCTCTATGTCCTCTGTACGGATGCGGCGAAAATCGAAGCGCTGGCATCGGGAGAGAATCGTTACCGGAACCTTATGAACCTCAGTTGTTGCAAGAATGAATTTCACGTGAGGAGGCGGCTCTTCCATGATTTTTAAAAGAGCATTGAATGCGCCTGCAGAGAGCATATGCGCCTCATCAATAATGTACACGCGATATTTGCACTGGCTCGGCGAATAGACTGCCTCTTCTCTAAGCTGGCGCACATCGTCAACGCCGTTATTGCTTGCAGCGTCAATCTCCACCACGTCGAGCGTTGCGCCCTGATCGATATTGCGGCATGTCTCGCACTCCATACAGGGATTGCCGTCAACGGGATGTTCGCAGTTTACCGCCATGGAAAGAATTTTTGCGCAGGTTGTCTTACCGGTTCCGCGAGATCCGGTAAAAAGATATGCATGCGCGGTTTTGCCGGTCATGATTTCATTTTTCAGCGTAGTGGTAATATGCGGCTGACTGACAACGTCCTCGAATGTCTTGGGACGGTATTTTCGATACAGCGCAAGATACATGAAAACCACTCCTTCTCTCTTATACCAGACGGTACAATAAAAGGGCAGCGCAGTACGGTCTTATTCAAACCGACCGCCGTCCAGCCCGACATACGGATATACAGGAAACACTGCGGCACACAGGTACCTCCGCTTAATGCTGCTCGGTTCCCCGCCTGACATGGTTCACGGCGACCTGTTGCACAGGCCCCGTATATCCGTATCTCAGAGTGCACAGCCCCTGCTCTGCCCTATTTTGCGATACTAATATAGTATACTATAGAGCGAAGAAAATTGCAATCGTTTTTTCGCTTTTCTTTCTACGCAGTTAAGACTAGAATAGACTTTCTTCTCCCGTCATGCTATACTGAAATAAAAAAAGAGGAGGGGAAGTCATGTTTTTTTCATCCGATATTTTCAGTTGGATGTTTTTTGTCATTCTGGGTTTTATATCGCTTGTTTTGGTTCTGGTTATTATTTTTATTATTATGGCTCTTGTCAAGGGCGGCAGGCAATGGAACCGCAATAACCATTCGCCGCGCCTTACTGTCAGCGCCGTTGTTATTTCTAAGCGAACGAAGATGGATATGCACAGGCACATAGAAAATATACACAGCACCGTTTATACGATCTATTTCGTGACGTTCCAGTTTGACAGCGGCGACCGCATGGAGTTTCTGATAAACGAGCAGGATTTTGGCTATCTTATAGAGGGTGATCGAGGCATGCTCACATTTCAGGGAACACGATATTGGGGGTTCGAACGCGCTTACTACTAATTTTTGTAAGAATGCTTTCGCTTCATAACCTTAAAAGCAAAGCCGGTCTCAAGGAGATATCCAGTATCAAATTGTCATCCACGAAGGACGGAATTCTATACGACAAATTTACGACAATTTCACGGATTTTTACGGATTTTAGCTGAGTTTTAAAACGAAAAGCCTGCAAAAGAATACGACAGCAGAAAAGCCCGTAAACACTGATAAATATAGTGTTTACGGGCTTTTCCCTTTGGCTCCTCCAACTGGACTGCGACTTGCTTCGCTCGCTTGCACCCTTCGGCTCTCCCAGTCAGCCTTCGCGATACTCGGCTTCCTGGAGCCTCAGTGTCGAACCGGTTCTCGTCCAGTTTAAATTCTGCTCCCATACTGAAAGAAAAGAAGACCATCGAAATGATCTTCTTCCCTTTGGCTCCTCCAACTGGACTCGAACCAGTGACACCCTGATTAACAGTCAGGTGCTCTACCGACTGAGCTATGGAGGAATATTCAATTTGCAGCCACCCTGGGCGGCCTCCCTTTGATCTTAACAAGTGCAGCGGTTCGCTGTATCGCTAAGCTCGTTCCTCGCTAAGCGGCTACACGTGTACCGACTGAGCTGTGGAGGAATATCTATAAGGTGGTACACCAACAGGGACTCGAACCCTGGGCCTACTGATTAAGAGTCAGTTGCTCTACCAGCTGAGCTATTGGTGCATATCCTTTGCGCTTTATCCCAGTATACACGCAAAGCACCCTTTTTGTCAATATAAAATATTTGAAGCCCTGTCCTACAGAGCTTCAAATATTTCTTTGTGACGGCGTTTATCTATCTTCCCGGGCCGTCTCCAGCCAAGTATTTTCGACGCT
>UQQY01000072.1 GCA_900543295.1 uncultured Oscillospiraceae bacterium
TAGACGACGAGAGCATCCGCAGGGTTGCAAGGGAATTCGGCGGCGTGGAGCACCGCATTGAGTTTGTAAGAGAGTTTGACGGCGTGCGCTACTATAACGATTCCATTGCATCCTCACCGACACGCACCATCGCGGGGCTTTATTCCTTTGAACAGAAGATCATTGTGATTGCAGGCGGCTATGACAAAAAAATCCCGTATGCACCGCTGGCACCGGCGCTGTGCGACCGTGCGAAGGCCGTCGTGCTGCTTGGTGCAACGGGTCCGAAAATTGAAGAAGCGCTCCGCTCCTGCGAAAAATTTGAGAAGAGCGGGCTTGTTATTCTACACGCGGACACCCTGGAACAGGCGGTGGAAGAGGCGCGCGCTTTTGCAAAGCCGGGCGATGTCATAAGTCTTTCGCCTGCCAGCGCAAGCTTTGACCTGTACAAAAACTTTGAGGAGCGGGGCCGCCATTTCAAGCGGATTGTAAACGCATTGCAGCAGGACCAGTAAGGTTCGCTGTTCTGCTTTACGAAGATCATAAATATGGCAAGAGGAATGTTAAGATGAAAGACACAATCATAACAGAGTGGCTTTGCGCCTTATGCGAAGCGCCGGGCGTTTCGGGACTGGAGGAATGCGCGGCGAACGAGGCCGAGAAGCTGTTAAAAAACTATATCCCGGATGCAAAGGCAGACGTGTTCGGCAATGTGACAGGCATAAGAAAAAGCGGCAAAGCAGGGGCGAAGACCTTCCTGCTGGATGCGCACATCGATGAGATCGGCATGATTGTCACCGGAATCGACGACAAAGGCTTTCTGCGCGTGTCGAACTGCGGCGGTGTTGACCGCCGTCTTCTGGCGGCGCAGGCTGTCACAGTTCACAGCAAGCAGCCTCTTTTCGGCGTAGTGGGCACAAAGCCGCCGCATTTGATGAGCGCGGAAGAGGCCAAAAAGGTTGGAAAAATGGAAGAGATGTTCATCGACATTGGCATGAACAGAGAAGAAGCTGAATCGCTCGTTTCTCCAGGCGACCGTGTTACCATGCGTTCACCGGTCGAGGCAATGCACGGCGGACTTGTTTGCGGCAAAGCGCTCGACGACCGCGCGGGCGTGGCGGCAATCCTGTATGCGCTGGAGCTTTTGAAGGAGGACGACCTGAATATAAATATTGCGGTACAGTTTTCCGGAAAAGAGGAAACCGGCGGACAGGGCGCCATGATCGGCGCATATGCGGCAGAGGCAGATTATGCGGTTGCAGTGGACGTGAGCTTTGCCAAAACACCGGACGCCGACGCGAATAAATGCGGCGAGCTAAAAAAAGGTGCTATGATCGGCTATTCGGCTGTTCTTGACAAGAGTATGTCGGATACTCTGGTACGGCTTGCGAAGGAGCAGTCGATTCCCTGCCAGCTTGAGGTAATGGGCGGACGTTCAACCGGAACGAACGCGGATGAAATTTTCACCTCGCGCGCAGGCGTGCGGACGGGGCTTCTCTCCATTCCGCAGCGGTATATGCATACGCCGGTTGAGGTTATAGCAATTGAGGACGTCAAAGCGGTGGGCGCACTGCTTGCCGCCGTAATCAGAGAGGCGGGTAACGGAAATGTTTGATTTTAAGCTGCTCAAAGAGCTTTGCCTGCTGGACGGCACCTCCGGAAGAGAGGATGCGGTCCGTGCGTTCATTAAGAAAGAAATTCGAGATCTGGCGGATGAGATTCGTACGGATGCGCTCGGAAGCCTTATCGCGTTCAAAAAAGGAAAGGCGCGCCCGAAGAGCCGCGTTTTGTTCGACGCGCACATGGATGAAGTCGGCTTTATCGTCACCGGCGCAACTGACGAGGGCTTCCTGCGCTTTTCTGCGGTTGGCGGCATCAATCCGCGCGTGATACTCGGCCGCAGTGTGACCGTGGGCGAAAAAAGGCTCACTGGTGTGATCGGAACCAAGGCGCTTCATATGCTGACGCCGGAGGAGCGCGATCAGGCACCCGATCCGGACAAGCTTCTCATCGATATTGGCGCGCAGAGCCGCGAGGAGGCGCTTTCGCTCGTTTCTCTGGGCGACAGCGCATACTTTAAAGGCGACTGGCAGGAATTCGGCGCAAGCTCGATTGCGGCGAAAGCAATCGACGACCGCGCAGGCTGTGCGGCGCTCATTTGCCTGATGCGTGAAGATCTGCCGTATGACACCTGGTTTTCCTTTTCCACGCAGGAGGAAGTCGGCGGAAACGGTGCAAAGACGGCGGCCTTTACCGTCGGGCCGGATATTGCGGTGGCGGTAGAATCTACGGCCTGCGGCGATGTGGCGGATGTAACCGGCGACGCGCGCGTCTGCATTTACGGCTCAGGCGCAGTGGTATCGTTTATGGACAACGGTACGATCTATGACAAGGGGCTTTACGATCACGCGTTCGCGCTCGCAAAGGAGCGGAATATCCCCTGCCAGACGAAGACGCGCATCGCAGGCGGCAACAACGCGCACGTACTGCACACCGTAAAAAGCGGCGTCCGCGTTGCGGCGGTGTCCGTACCGGGAAAGTATATTCATTCGCCGTATAATGTTTCGGATAAGCGGGATATTGAGGCGGTATATGAAATGGTGAAGGCACTCGCGGAGACAGTGGGCGCGCTGTGATCGCTCTTGCAGAAAACATAGGGAAGCTGCTCGCCCCGCTTGAAGAGTATGCGGATGTGTTCGCCTGTCGGATTCGGGCGATGTCTCGGCTTTATTGGAAGAATCAGGAGATACTGTTTTATACAAATAGTATAAACAGCTCATTTTATGTCGAAAGCGGCAATGCCGTAGTCTGGATTTCGCCGCACAGCACTGCAAAAGACAAGGCTGAGCTGTGCGATTTGCTCGCCGTGACAGCGCGAACGGTCAGAGCCAATCACCCGCTGCCGCTTGCGGGCTATACAGAAACGCGTGGACTTATCTACGGCGGCTGTACAGCATATCACTTTACACAAGGAGCAGCGGAAAATCTGCGTGGCTGTCTTGCCGTGTGGGAGCAGGTCTTTCCCGACGCCTTTTCAGGCGAGGCGGGCAGAGTGCGCTATGCCGACTGTTCCCATCGTATCCGGCATGAAATGTCGCGGGCCTTTTGTCTGGAGGATAAGGCGGCGCTGTTTGCTTTCTGTGAGGATCACGGCTATGCGGTAATCGATCAGCTCGGCGTTTTGCCGGCATACCGCGGAAACGGACTGGCCATGTCGCTGCTATGTCATGCTGCTGCGGTTCTTCGACCGGAAAACGGTTTTCTGTTTGAAAGCAAGGACACGCTGAGCGATCATTTTTACGAAAAAAATGACTTCCAGCCCATGGGTGGATGGTATGCGTACCGAACCCGCCTCTCTGCTGGTTAGTACAAAGCCGCATGCCTTCATATTCACCGTATATTCAGAAGGAGAAATCAATACATGATCGAGGATTTTTATCAGTTTGACAGTCGGCTGCTTGCAAAGGCCGAGGAGGCGGAAAAGCGCTGTTTTGAATCGTTTTCCCGTATAGACGAAACGTGCGCGCATAACGAGGCCAGGGTTCTCCGCGCCTTTGCGGACTGCCGCGTGAGCGAAAGTCACTTTGCGGGCAGCACCGGCTACGGCTACGGCGACCGCGGAAGGGAGGTTCTGGACGCGGTATACGCGCAGGTAATGGGAGCAGAGGATGCGCTGGTACGGCACAACTTTGTCTCCGGCACGCATGCGCTGACGGTTGCGCTCTTCGGCGTTCTGCGCGCTGGCGATACCATGGTATCCCTGACCGGCGCGCCGTATGACACCATGGAGGAGGTCATCGGACTCCGCGGCGAGGGCAACGGCTCTTTAAAGGACTTCGGCGTTTCTTACCGTCAGGTCGATCTTCTTGAGGATGGCTCGCCGGACTTCGAAACGATATCCGAGGCGGCAAAGGGTGCGAAAATCGTATATATCCAGCGCTCGCGCGGCTATTCCCTGCGCGAATCGTTTTCCGTTGATGTCATCGGCAGCATGATCGCCGCCGCAAGAAAAGGAAATCCGGACGTGATCGCAGTCGTGGACAACTGTTACGGCGAATTTGTCGAAAAAGTAGAGCCGACCGCAGTGGGAGCAGATTTGATCGTCGGCTCGCTTATCAAAAATCCGGGCGGCGGCATTGCAAAGACGGGCGGCTATATCGCGGGAAGGAAGGACTTAGTCGAGCTGTGCTCCTACCGCCTGACCTGCGTTGGCATGGGCAAGGAGGTAGGCTGTACGCTCTCTGAGAGCAGGAGTATGTTTTTGGGACTTTATTTTGCGCCGTCCGTCGTTGCTTCCGCTGTAAAGACCTCTGTCTTTGCACTCAGCCTGTTTGATTTATTGGGCTTTGCCGTTTATCCGTCATACGACGCATACCGCACGGACATCATTGCGGCAATTGCGCTTACAAACCGCGACCGCCTGATTGCATTCTGTCAGGGAATTCAGAAAGGCTCGCCGGTAGACAGCTTTGTGTCGCCCGAGCCGTGGGACATGCCGGGCTATGAAAGCGAGGTTATCATGGCGGCGGGCGCATTTACTCTGGGCGCTTCTATCGAGCTTTCCGCCGACGCGCCGCTGCGCGAACCGTATGCCGTTTGGCTGCAAGGCGGACTTACCTATAATACCGGAAAAATCGGTATTTTGCTTGCGGCACAGGAAATGGCGAAACGTGATCTTCTTCCGCTGTAAGGCGACGCGCCTTTACCAATAAGGGAGCTGCCAAAACAGTACCAGAATGTGCAGGCGGACTGTCAGTGAGAAAGGCTCTGCGGCAGTCCTTGTATTTTCCGAATATCTCCTGTATAATAAGTAAAACATGCGGCGTTCACAGTCCGCCGACATATTGAGGGGTAGTCAGACAGAAAGGATCTGGTTTTTATCATTGAAGCAATTTTAACCGGAAATATGCAGCAGATCATGCTGCAACTGCTGGCGAGTATTGTAGTGGTGTTTATCGCACTGCCGCTGCACGAATGTGCGCATGGCCTTGTGGCGAAAAAACTGGGCGATCCCACCGCGTCGAACATGGGACGGCTCACACTCAATCCGCTCGCCCATTTTGATCCAATCGGCACAACGGCGCTCATTCTGGTAGGCTTCGGCTGGGCGAAGCCGGTTCCCATCAATCCCTACTATTTTAAGAACCGCAAAAACGGCATGGCGCTTACCGCGCTGGCGGGGCCGCTCTCCAACTTGCTGATGGCGACTGTTGCACTGCTCATATACAAAATCTTGTACTATTTTGTACCGGTCAACACGTTTGTGCAGATTTTAGCCTCCGTCATGGTGCTGATTGCGCAGATCAACATTTCGCTGTGCGCCTTTAACTTAATCCCGCTCCCGCCGCTGGACGGCTCCAAGATCATTGGCTTTTTTATGCCCATGAACATATATGCGCGCTTTGAAAACTTTTTTGCGCGCTATCAGCAGATCATCTTTTATGCAATGATTTTCCTCTTCTTTATTCTGCCGCGTCTGGGCGGGTCGTTCGCTTTTATATCAAATGTGATCGATATTCCGTTTAACTGGCTGTGGAACGCAATGTTCTGGCTCTCGGATAAGCTTACCTTTTTTGTCGATCTCCTTGCAAGGGCGGTACTGGCTTAATGGAAGCATTACAGTTTAAATTGCAGGTGTTTGAAGGGCCGCTTGATCTGCTTTTGCACCTGATAGCAAAGCATAAGCTTGATATTGGCGACATTGAGATTTCTCTGCTTCTGGAGCAGTATCTCGATTATATTGCGCAGATGAAGGATGCGGATCTTGAGATTGCGACGGAATTTCTGGCTATGGCCGCACGGCTTGTCTACATCAAGACGGCGGCGCTTTTGCCCCGTCATGAGGAAGAGAGTGAAAAGCTCAGAGAAGAGCTTTCCGGCCAGTTGATCGAATATCAGCTATGCAAGGCGATTGCCGGACGAATGCGCACAATGTACCGTGACGGCGTATTTGTCAGACCGCCCCAAAAGCTTCTCAAAGATTCAGAATATCGTTTGCATCATGACGTCTCGCTACTTTTAGAGGCGTATCTCGCGGCGGCCGGACGTGCAAAACGCAGACTTCCCCCGCCTCGCTCCTCCTTCGCGGGAATTGTCTCCAGACGAATTGTTCCGGTGGAAACCCGAATTCTTTACGTGTTAAAGCGTCTCTATGCGGAAGGGGAAGCGCAATACGATTCGTTTTTTGAAGGCGGAGACCGCAGCGAGCGCGTTGCAACGTTTTTGGCGGTGCTTGAGCTTGTCAAATCAAAGCGGATTTGTTTGAGCGAAGACAACCAAACGATTCGTTTTATCCGCAGAAGTGAAAACTGGGAGGAGGGACAGGCTGTTGCAGAAAAATGAGCTTTGCGCCGCAATGGAGGCGGTGCTGTTTGCCGCAGGCGAGCCTGTAGAACCCGGAAAGCTTGCGCAGGCGCTTCAAATTGAAGAAGATCTTACGTATAAATTGCTCAAAACGATGCAGGATAAATATGACAGTCCGGAATCCGGACTGATGCTTGTCGAGCTTTCCGGCAGCTTTCAGTTATGCACGAAGCCCGCTTATGGTGAAGCGGTCAAGCGTGCGCTTATGATCCGCCGGAATGTGCCGCTTTCTGCGGCTGCGATGGAGGTGCTGGCGGTAGTCGCCTATAACCAGCCGGTTACGCGCGCGTTCATCGAACAGGTGCGCGGCGTTGACAGCTCGCAGACGGTTACTTCCCTCGTGGAAAAGGGACTGCTTGAGGAGGCGGGGCGCTTGGAGCTTCCAGGCCGCCCAATTGCCTATCAGGTAACGCCCGCGTTTTTGCGCACGTTCGGTATTTCGTCGCTTGGGGAGCTTCCGCCGCTTCCCGATGAGGGCGGTCAGGTTCTGCTTGACGAGGTGGTAAACAATCCGGAGGAAGCATCGGAATGACGGCGCGGAGGTGATCGTATGACGGCTCTGTGGATCATCGGCGGCATTGTCCTGCTGATTGTGCTGCTTATGATGATTAGCGTTACGGTCTATGTTAAAATCGACGAGACGGTACGCATAAAGGTCGGCGCGCTTGGTATCCGTTTTACGGTGTTTCCGGCAAGCAGGAAAAAGGAGAAACCGCCCAAAACAAAAAAGAGAAAAAAAGAAAAGCCCGCAAAGCCCCAGAAGCCGATGCCGGAAAAAAAGGCGAATGAGCGCTCGCTTGGGGATACTATTTCATTTGCGGTTTCTCTTCTACAGGCGATTGTACCGAGTGCGGTAAAGCTTGTGCGGAAAATCCGTATCACCCGTATGCGGATTTTTCTATCCGTCGGCGCAGAGGACGCAGATACGGCTGCCGTCCGCTACGGTCAAACCTGTATGGGGCTGTACAGCCTGCTCGCCTGCGTCGATAAGACAATGACGCTTAAAGTAGAGGACGTAAGCGTAACGCCGGATTTTGTGACCGGCGGGACGCAGTATGATATTTCATTTAGTGCAAAGCTGCGGATCGGCAGCGCGGTTTTCTCCGCGCTCAGTATCCTGTTTAAGCTGGTTGCCGTCTTTGTACGGCAGGCAAAGCGTCCGGACGGACAGCCGCCGGCGCACCCCGCACCGAAGAAAACGGGCGGAAGGCAAAAAGAAAGGGTTGAGTCTGTATGAGCGAACATCCAATTCAGGGAATGATGGACACAACAATGGAAAAAATCCGCAAGATGGTGGATGTCAATACCATTATCGGCGATCCGATTACCTGTCCGGACGGCACGGTAATCATACCGGTTTCAAAGGTAGGCTTCGGCTTTGCTGCCGGCGGATCGGACTGGCCGTCGAAACAGCCTAAAGAACTGTTCGGCGGCGGCAGCGGCGCAGGCATTTCCATTCAGCCAATCGCGTTTCTGGTGATTGCAAACGGTGAAGTCCGCCTTCTTAAAATGGACGCGGACGCCAGTACCGCCGACAGAATTGTCGAGGCGGTTCCGGGCGTAATCAACACGCTGGGCGATATGTTCGGCAAAAAGAAGGATAAGAAGCAGAAAAACGGGGAGACGCACATCGTTGCGGAAGATACGGCGATCGAATAAAAAGCGATACCTTCCATTTAAGTCTATAGTGCCGCAAAAATGCAGTTATTTTAAATTGGTTTTATTGCTTCGCAGTAAAAATCACGACAAAGCCCGGCTCTTCATTTTAGGAGCCGGGCTTTGTCGTGAAAAGAATCGAATTTCAGTAATTTTACAAATCGCACATTGCTGCGGTATAAATTCATTATACTTATAAAATGCAACAATTCCCCCCAAAGCATAACGCAGACGGACCCTTAACGGCAACAAACGAAGTTTTTTGTCCGCCGCAAAAGTATAGCCTCTGTGTGAATATCGAAAAACGCACTTTCCCCTTCCGCTGCAATCCGTCAAAGGGCGGCTATAACTTTTACTGCCACTCTGCGAAAGGGTAACCTGCCTGCCATATCCAGAAACAAAAAGATTGTTTTTAGAATTTGTTTAAAATTCAAAATTCATAGAAGGCTGCAAGCCGAAGCCCTCTATTTCAATTTTACCATCGTCTATTGTTACAACTGCGCAGGTCAAATCCTCACGCAGGCAAAGAGAATGAAAAACCGTATAATGTATACCGTTATGCTTTACATAGCCGCCAAAATGATAATGTCCGCAAAAAACCGCTTTTACTTTTCCGCTTTTTTCAAAAATATCAACGGCATCGTCTCGGTTCATTATGATATGATCGTTTTTGTTTTCAAACTTTTCAAACACAAAAAGTTCGTGACAAAATATTAAAACAGGTTTTGATGCCGCAGCTATGGTTTGGGCCGCCCACTTAAGCTGCTCAGGATCAAGATAGGTTTCCGTCCATAAAATTTCTTTATCGGGATACGGTTTTAACGGATCGTTCATATTCGCGTCAAGAATCAAGCAGGTGTAATCCTTTGTATCAAACGAGTAGTATCTGTTCGGCATATTCAAAATTTTCTCAATTTTGTTCTTCGGGAGAGACGTATCGTGATTTCCTATTGCGCAGTAATACGGCAGTCCGCTATTTTTAAGAATTTCTGCAATTTCCTCCATCAGCGTTTCCTGATTGCCGGAGCCCTCAAATCCGTCCGCTGTATCACCTAAATCAACAATAAAATCACAGCCGTCAGAATGTTCATCGATTATTCTTTTCAATTTTTCAGCAGAAAGACAGTGTCTGCGCCCAATAGGATCGTCTTTTTTGCAGTAATGAAGATCGGTAACGGTCAGAAATTTTATCATAATTGAAAAGCCCTTTCGCCATTTATACGAAAATAATATTATAATAACCCAGAATGAATTTCAAGATAAAGCATGAAAACATCGTAAAAAGAGAAGAGCATCAAACCTCTCTCTTTCAGTTTGGAAATTATAATAAAACTCAATTTTCCGATTTTATTATCCGCCATATTGCGTACAATGACGCCGTAATCATTGACAGCAAAAATTGTATCGCCGATATAAGAAGTAGAATATAAGTTTTTTATTGCTCCGCAATAAAAACAATCTCAATGGCCGTGCCCCTCGTCGGGGCACATGGCCGAAAAATAGCCTCCGCTTCTCTGCGGCTATTTTTTATAATTCTTATATTTTCTAAACAGCATAGAATCTCCTGACGCTCATCACTATACTGAGAACCGGTAAAATTTGCAAAGGTGCACTGAAAATCAAAAATAGGATTTCAACCGCATAGCTGAAATCCTATTTGACTTTTATTTAACTTACCGTAAAGCCGCCCGCAACCATTTATCTGTTGCAAAATACTTTTTCCTTGCAGCGTGTTGCAAAAGTGTTGCAAAAACGGTTCGATGATTTGGGCGGTGTACGCAAACCCGCATAAACACTGGCTTCTTTCGACATTTCAATTTATTCGAACTCGACAAAGCCTAACACATTTTGTTTAGGGATTATTCTCTGCCGTGTCCGTAGTTCTTTTGATTATTTGATATATCCATATTATCCTGCCTATATGAGCTAATATTATCATTTTGTTATCGGTGTTGATAACACTTGCTCTGTAACTGCGGATAATACTTTTGAATTTCTGCACATTTATTATAACCGATGAAATCTCTAATTGCAATAGCAAATCTTTATTTTCACGCACAAATTTTAAAATTTGTGCGTGTTTAAACTTGTAAAAGCTGAATTGTTATGTTATAATAAATATGCACACACAAGCAAGAAAGCTGTGCTTGAATTATTTGATTAAAGCAGGTGAATGAATGGATAATCAAAAACTTGCCAAAGAAGTGATTACAACAAAAGGCGGAATCGCAAAATCGGCTGATTTTATTGCTGCCGGAATGCGGTCTGCGGATGTTGTTAATTTGTGTAATAGCGGTTTCCTTGAACGTGTCAGACACGGTTATTACCGTCTTGCAGATATACAGGAAATATCAGAAGCTCAACTCATCTCCACACTCATTCCAAAAGGAATTGTCTGTGTAGAGTCGGCTTTATTTCACTATGGATATAGTGACTTTACCCCGAGAAAATGGTCGATAGCCGTTCC
>UQQY01000073.1 GCA_900543295.1 uncultured Oscillospiraceae bacterium
AGTAATAATGGTGTTGTTAAAGGTAGACTGGATATGAACAGCACCACGCTCGATATTCTTGCGTTCGCGGCGTCTGCGAACAACTTTTTTCGCTGTTGCTTTCGTTGCCATCGTTTAGCCTCCCTTACTTCTTCTTATTTGCGATCGTCTTCTTCGGACCTTTTCTGGTACGAGCGTTCGTTTTAGAACGCTGACCTCTGACAGGCAAACCCTTTCTGTGGCGGGTTCCTCTGTAGCTGCCGATCTCGATGAGACGTTTGATGTTCAAAGCGGTGTCTCTGCGGAGATCGCCCTCAACGATGCAGTGTTTGTCAATGTAATCTCTCAGCAGGGACGCCTCGTCCTCGGTCAGGTCTTTCACGCGGGTATCCGGGTTGATGCCTGTTCCTTTGAGGATGTCTCTTGCTGTTTTCGGACCGATACCGTAGATATAAGTCAAACCGACTTCGATTCTCTTTTCTCTCGGCAGGTCAATACCGGCTATACGAGCCATTCAGTTGCACCTCCAATACAGTGTGAGCACGTCTGGGATTAGCCCTGACGCTGTTTGTGTTTCGGGTTCTGGCAAATAACCATGATGCGGCCTTTGCGCTTGATAACCTTGCATTTTTCACATATTGGCTTTACCGAAGGTCTTACTTTCATTTGAAATACCTCCTTATCGGCTTTGCCGGAAAATCCGGCTTTTTCACATGTTTGCGTTTATTTCGAACGCCATGTAATGCGTCCTTTGGTTAAATCATACGGCGACATTTCGACCGTTACCTTGTCACCCGGAAGAATGCGGATGAAATTCATCCGAAGCTTGCCGGAGATGTGGGCTAAAATTGTGTGTCCGTTTGGAAGTTCTACCTTAAAGGTTGCATTCGGCAGCGCATCTGTAACGACGCCTTCAATTTCGATGACATCTTGTTTTGACAAGCTGTTAACCTCCCTGTTCGGCAACAGTGCCTGCATCGTTTAAATCATGCAGCGCACGTCTGATTTTGCGGTCTGTATCCGCCTCTTCCAATGAAACGATCCGGTTTGTTTTTTGCAGATGCCGCGGATTTTTGCGCTTTGGCTTAAAAAGCTTTCTGCGCCTGCCGTCTGCAATATAAACAAAGTTCTGATCCGTCTTGACAACGAGATAAAAGCTCGCCTGATCGTGCCCTGAAAGAGACCTTACAACCATACCTGGCTTAATCTGCACAAAGTCCTCCTTACCGAACGGTGAGAATTTTCGCACCCTCTTCTGTAATCAGAATCGTGTGCTCAAAATGTGCAGAAATGCTTCCGGATTTCGTTACAACCGTCCATCCGTCGGGTAACTGACGGACGCCTGCACCCGAAAGATTGATCATTGGCTCAATCGCAATGGTCATGCCTGCGACCAAGCGCATACCCCTTCCGGGTTTTCCGAAATTCGGAACCTCGGGATCCTCGTGCAGGTTTCTGCCGACGCCGTGGCCGATATATTCTCTCACCACACCATATCCAAACGATTCCGTATAGGTCTGAATGGCATTCGAAATATCGCCGATCCGGTTGCCGGCTTTCGCCTGTGCGATTCCCTTCGTCAGGCTTTCCTCGGTCACGCGCAGAAGCTGATCTGCCTCCGGCGAAACCTCGCCCACGCGGAAAGTATAGGCATTGTCACCGTGAAAGCCGTTGTAATAAGCACCGACATCCACACTGACGACGTCGCCCTCCTTCAATATTTCGCGTGAAGAGGGGATACCGTGGATTACCCGATCGTTTAATGATATACAAGCGCTGGCCGGAAAGCCGCCATAGCCGAGAAAGGAAGGTTTTGCGCCCGCCTGAACGATAAACTTGTGAATCACATGGTCTATCTCCTTGGTAGACACGCCCGCTTTCATATATGGCTCAGCCGCCCAAAGAGCAGCGTTTGAAAGCTTGCAGGCCTCGCTCATACTCTTGATTTCACTGGGCGTTTTCAGAATAACCAAATTCCTTACGCCTCCAAAGCTTTGATTGTCAGGGCGGAGGTGTCCTCGACTTTATCCTGGCCAGCGACCGGATACAGCTTGCCCTGCACTTTATAATAAGCGATCAACGGCTCGGTCTGTTCATGATAGACCGCGAGACGCGCTTTTACAGTATCCGGATGATCGTCCGGACGCTGCACGGTCTTTGCGCCGCATTTGTCACACACGCCCTCTTTTGCCGACGGCTTAAACACCGTGTGATAGGAGGCGCCGCAGCTCCCGCAGACGCGTCTGCCGGAAAGCCGCTTGGTGATTTCTTCATCGCTTACTTCAATATCGATGACCTTATCAATGACGATTCCCATTTTGTCCAGCGCCTCGGCCTGCGGTACGGTCCGCGGGAAACCGTCCAGAATAAAACCGTTTTTGCAGTCATCCTCTGCGAGACGTTCCTTCACCATGGCGATGACCACGTCGTCGGGGACAAGCTGTCCCGCTTCCGTATAGCTTTTTACGGCTCTGCCAAGCTCTGTTCCGTTTTTGATTGCCTCACGAATCAAATTGCCGGTAGAAATAGCCGGAATGCTTAATTTTGCGCAAATTACTTCCGCCTGTGTG
Organism: uncultured Oscillospiraceae bacterium; assembly: GCA_900543295.1. GTDB lineage: Bacteria > Bacillota > Clostridia > Oscillospirales > Ruminococcaceae > Paludihabitans. Next base: position 2,550 of record UQQY01000073.1, read on the forward strand.
CCTTTTCCGGCGCCGGGGGCGCCTAACAAAATCAGATTCATACGATCACCTTTCTTTACTCCAAGAAGCCCTTGTGGTGACGCATAATAAGCTGGGACTCAATCTGCTTCATTGTCTCAAGCGCAACGCCGACGACGATGATGATAGAAGTACCGCCTAACGCAACTGGGATCTTGAATATGGCATTGAATACAATCGGGAATACCGCGATGACACCAAGGAACAGCGCGCCGATCATTGCGATCTTGCCGATGATCTTGCTGATATAGGTCGAGGTCGGTTTGCCCGGACGGATGCCCGGAATCGCACCGTTGTTGTTTTTGATGTTGTTTGCAATCTCAATCGGGTTGTACTGCATCGTAACATAGAAGTAGTTGAACCCGATAATCAGAATGAAATAGAGAATGCCGTAGAACCAGTGGGACGGAGACAGCCATGACAACACATTATACCAAAAGCTGCCTGCGGTCGGATTGGTGAAGCCGCCGATCAAGCTCGGAATCGAGAGCAGCGAGGATGCGAAGATAATCGGCATAACGCCGCTCATGTTGACCTTGATCGGAAGATACGAATTCTGTCCGCCGTACATCTTTCTGCCAACAACGCGTTTTGCATACGAAATCTGGATGCGGCGCTCCGCGTCCGTCATAATAATGATGAAAACGATCATCGCGGCAAAAATCAGAAGAATCAGCGGCACAAGAACGTAGTTGATGCCGCCTTCGGAGAGTTTCTCAATGAGAACCTCAACGCTGCTCGGCAGACCCGCAAGAATGCCCGCAAAGAGGATCATTGAGATACCGTTTCCGATGCCCTTTTCCGTGATGCGGTCACCCATCCAGGTAACGGCGCACGCACCGGCCGTAAAGGTAAACATGATCACGATCATGACAAACCATTTTGTTGCGCCCGTCGTATAAGCCGAAGCAATCGAACCCTGACTCAACAGCAGTGTGTAGTAGCCGAAGGATTGCAGCAGGCACATGCCGATCATAGTGAAGCGTGTAATACGGTCAAGCTTTTTGCGGCCGGTTTCGCCCTCTTTTGCCATACGCTCCAGCGGCGGAATCGCCACTGTTAAAAGCTGAATGACGATCTGTGCGGTGATGTACGGCGAAATGGACAACGCAAAAATGGTTGCATTCGCGAACGCACCGCCCGAGAACATATTCAAAAGGCCGAAGAAGGAGTTTTCCCCTACCAAGCTCTGAAGCCCGGAGCCGCTTACAAACGGAACCAGAATCGCAGAACCGAAACGGAAGATCACCAAGATCATCAGCGTGTAGAGAATACGCTTTCTCAAATCCGGATTGTGAAAAGCGTTCCTGATCGTGGTAAACACCTTAGATCACCTCTGCTTTTCCGCCGGCCTTCTCAATCTTTTCCTTCGCCGAAGCGGAAAAAGCAGCCGCCTTAACCGTAAAGTTCTTTGTCACTTCTCCGTTGCCAAGAACTTTAACGCCGTCGCAGACCTTTTTGATCAGGCCGCAGGCCTTTAAAGCCTCTGCATCGATCACAGCCTCGTTTTCAAACTTGGCTTCCAGATCGCTGACATTGACTGTGACATATTTGGTTGCAAAAATATTGACAAATCCTCTTTTCGGGATACGTCTCTGTAACGGCATCTGGCCGCCTTCAAAGCCCGGTCTTACACCGCCGCCCGAACGAGCCTTTTGGCCTTTATGACCCTTACCGGCAGTCTTGCCGTTTCCGGAGCCATGACCGCGGCCGATTCGTTTCGAAACGTGAGTAGAGCCCTCAACAGGCGATAACTCGTGCAGTTTCATGTCGCGCACCTCCTTGTTTATTTATCCAAAACCTCGACGAGATGAGAAACCTTGAACACCTTGCCCTCGGTTGCAGCGTTTGCGGGCTGCTCTGTTACATCGCCGATTTTACGCAGGCCCAGAGATTTTACAATCTCAATCTGGTCCTTCTGTCTGCCGGCCAGACTTTTAACCAGCTTGATTTTCATCGTGTCTGCCATAAAAGTCCGCCTCCTTAATGATAAATTTCCGAAACGGTCAGACCGCGCTTTGCAGCGACCTCTTCGGCAGTGCGCAGATTTGCCAGACCGTTAATGGTCGCTCTGACAACGTTGCACGAATTGTTAGAACGAAGAGACTTGGTTCTGATATCGGTGATACCAGCCGCCTCAACGACCGCACGAACCTGACCGCCGGCGATAACGCCTGTGCCTTCCGGCGCCGGCTTCAGCAGAACTCTGCCTGCGCCGAATGTGCCGATTACTTCGTGCGGAATGGAAGTTCCCTTCAGGGAAACCTTAATCAAATTTTTCTTTGCGTCTTCGATGCCTTTTCTGATAGCATCCGGAACCTCGCCCGATTTACCCATGCCAAAGCCTACGATGCCGTTGCCGTCACCCACAACAACCAGTGCTGCGAATTTGAAGATACGGCCGCCTTTTACGGTTTTGGATACACGGTTAATCGAAACAACGTTCTCTTTGAGATCCAGTGTTGTTGCATCAATTTTAGCCAAACGAATAACCTCCTCGCCTTAGAACTTGAGGCCGCTCTCACGAGCACCATCAGCCAATTCTTTTACACGGCCGTGATACAGATAACCGCCTCTGTCGAAAACGACTTCTTCAATATTCTTCTCAGCCGCAGCTTTCGCGATTGCCTGACCGACCTTGCGTGCAGCTTCCTTGTTGCCGCCGTTGCCTTCAAAGCCTTTGTCCATTGTGGACGCAGACGCCAGTGTCACGCCATTTACGTCGTCAATAAGCTGTGCGTAAATGTGTTTATTCGAGCGAAATACGTTCAGGCGCGGACGCTGTGCAGTACCCGAGATTTTCGCACGGACTCTGCGGTGTCTTTTGAGACGCTGCTCATTGCTGTTAAAGCTTTTCACCATAGCTGTTCACTCCTTACTTTATTTCTTCGAGCCCTTACCGGCTTTACCCTCTTTACGCTGGACGTATTCGCCAACATAGCGGATACCCTTGCCCTTATACGGCTCCGGCGGACGTTTTTCGCGGACAACTGCTGCAAACTGACCGACCGCCTGTTTATCCGGGCCGCTGATCACGATTTTATTCGGCGCCGGCACTTCGATCGAGATGCCGTCAATCTCCGGCATGACGACCTGGTGCGAATAGCCGAGGTTCATCACAAGATCCTTGCCCTGCTTCGCTGCACGATAGCCTACGCCCTGAATCTCAAGCTCTTTTTTGAAGCCTTCGGTTACGCCGACAACCATGTTGTGCACAAGCGTTCTGGTTAAACCGTGCAGGGATTTATGCATTTTATCTTCGCTCGGACGGGAAACTTTGATTACGTTTCCCTCCTGTTCGATAATCATATCTTTATGAAGCTCTCTTGTAAGCGTTCCTTTCGGACCTTTAACGGTAATGACATGACCGTCGACCTTTACGTCAACGCCGGAGGGAACGTCAATTTCTTTTCTGCCTATACGGGACATACGTTTTTCCTCCTTACCAAACGAAGGCAAGCACTTCGCCGCCGACGTTTTCCTGTCTTGCTTTTCTGTCCGTCATAACACCCTTGGATGTTGAAACGATCGCGATACCGAGACCTTTCATCACCTTCGGCATATCCTCGCAGTTGGAGTAAATACGCAGACCCGGTTTTGAAACTCTTCTCAGTCCGCTGATAACCGGCGCCTTATTTTCGCCGTATTTAAGTGTGATACGGATGATACCCTGCTTTCCATCATCAATCACCTGAAAACCTTTCAGGTAGCCCTCGTCGACCAGGATCTGAGCGATGGATTTTTTCATGTTGGATGCAGGGACATCTACCGTGTCGTGTTTTGCCGCGCTCGCATTTCTGATGCGGGTCAGCAAATCTGCAATACTATCGGTGATTTGCATGCCGTCAACCTCCTTTGCTCTTTTACCAGCTAGCCTTCTTCACACCCGGGATCTGACCTTTGTATGCAAGCTCTCTGAAGCAGATACGGCAGATACCGTATTTGCGCAGATAAGCGTGCGGTCTTCCGCAGATTTTGCACCTGTTATAAGCGCGGGTGGAAAACTTCGGCGTTCTCTGCTGTTTGATTTTCATAGACGTTTTTGCCATTTTATTTTCCCTCCCTCTTATTTCTCGAACGGTGCGCCCATCAGTGTTAAAAGCTCGCGGGCTTCCTCGTCGGTTTTTGCTGTTGTAATGAATGTGATGTCCATACCACGGATTTTGTCGATTTTATCGTAATCGATCTCTGGGAAGATCAACTGCTCTTTGATGCCCACGGAATAGTTGCCGCGGCCGTCAAATGAGTTCGGGTTGATTCCTCTGAAGTCGCGGACACGCGGGAGCGCGACATTGAAGAAACGATCCAAAAATTCATACATTCTCTCGCCGCGCAGAGTAACCTTTGCGCCGACGTTCATGCCTTCACGCAGTTTGAAGTTTGCGATGGATTTTTTCGCCTTGGTAATAACCGGTTTTTGGCCGGTGATTTTAGAAAGATCGGAAAGAATCGCATCCATCATTTTCGAGTTGCTGCCGGCTTCGCCGCTGGCAACATTCACGACGATTTTATCAAGCTTCGGAATCTGCATGACGCTCTTGTAGCCAAACTTCTTCATCAGAGCCGGTGCTACGTCTTTTACATAGTAATCTCTAAGTCTTGCCACGAAATGCTTCCTCCTTACTTAATTTCTTCGCCGCATTTTTTGCAGACGCGGACTTTTTTGTCGCCGTCCACTTTGATTCCGGTGCGAACCGGCTTCTTGCATTTGGGGCAGTAAACCTGTACCTTGCATGCATAGATCGGCGCTTCCGCTTTCACGATGCCGCCGGTCTCGCCCATTCTTCTGGGTTTCACATGCTTTGACACAACGTTGATGCCCTCAACGATGACTTTGCCTTCCTTCGGGCTGACCTCCAAAACCTTGCCGGTTTTGCGCGTGCCCTTGTCGTCAGCATATTTGTCGGAGTATTTACCGGTCATCAAGCATACGGTATCGCCTTTTTTAACGTGCAGTTTTGTACTCATGAATCACAGTCCCTCCTTAAAGCACTTCCGGCGCGAGAGACAGGATCTTCATGTAATCTTTATCACGAAGCTCTCTTGCGACCGGCCCGAAGATACGGGTGCCTCTCGGGTTTTTGTCTTCTCTTATAATAACAGCAGCGTTTTCGTCGAAACGGATATAGGAGCCGTCGTCGCGACGCAGACCCTTTGCCGAACGAACGATAACCGCTTTTACAACATCGCCTTTTTTAACCGTGCCGCCCGGGGCAGCTTTTTTGACGGAAGCTACAACGACGTCGCCAATGTTAGCGTACCTTTTTCTGGAACCGCCCAACACACGAATGCACATCAGTTCTTTTGCTCCGGTGTTATCGGCGACCTTCAGGTAAGTTTGCATCTGGATCACAGTGCGTTCCTCCTTTTAGGTTTAAGCGCAATTATTTCGCTTTTTCAATGATCTCGACCACACGCCAGTTTTTGTCCTTGGACAGCGGACGAGTTTCCATAATCATAACACGATCGCCGACGCCGCAGGCGTTGTTCTCATCATGAGCCTTCAGGCGGATTGTGCGTTTGATAATCTTTTTGTAAAGCGGGTGTTTTACGTTATCAGCAATGGAAACCACGCAGGTCTTATCCATTTTATCGCTTACAACGATGCCCACTCTTGTTTTTCTGAGGTTTCTTTCGCTCATAGCTTAAATCCTCCCTTCCGTTACTGCTCGCTCTTTAATTCGTTGGCACGAATAACGGTTTTGATGCGAGCAATATCTCTTTTCACCGCTGTGATGCGCATCGGGTTGTCGAGCTGGTTCACAGCAAGCTGAAAGCGGAGGTTGAAAAGCTCGGATTTTAAAGCCGCCAGCTTATCGTTTAATTCAGCCGGCGAAAGTTCGCGGATTTCATTAGCTTTCATTATTGCTCACCACCTGTCGATTCCTTAGTTACAAACTTGCATTTAATCGGAAGCTTGTGCATAGCGAGACGCATAGCCTCTCTTGCAAGCTCTTCGGTCACGCCGCCGATCTCGAACAGGACTCTGCCCGGTTTTACAACGGCGACCCAGTATTCCGGAGAACCTTTACCTTTACCCATACGGGTTTCAGCCGGCTTCTGTGTAACCGGTTTGTCCGGAAAGATCTTGATCCAGACCTGACCGCCACGTTTGATGTAACGGGTCATCGCGATACGAGCCGCTTCGATCTGGTTGGAAGTAATCCATGCCGGCTCAAGCGCCTGCAAACCGTAATCGCCGTGGGAAACGAAGTTTCCGCGGGTAGCCTTACCTGTCATGCGGCCTCTCTGCTGACGACGGAATTTTACGCGTTTTGGTAACAGCATTATTTACTTCCTCCTTCCTGACGGGGTCTTCTCGGTCTGCGGGAGTCGTTTCTTCTTTCCGGCGGCAGCTTCGGAGCCTTCTGAATCTGGCCCTTCAAAACCTCGCCTTTATAAATGAACACTTTGACGCCCAGACGACCGTAGGTGGTGTCTGCTTCTGCAAAGCCGTAATCAATATCGGCGCGCAGGGTGTGCAGCGGAATGGTGCCCTCATGATAAACCTCTGCACGTGCGATTTCCGCACCGCCCAGACGGCCTGCACAGCGAATCTTAATGCCCTTTGCACCAAGGCGCATCGTGCGCTGAATTGCCTGCTTCATCGCTCTTCTGAACGAAATACGGCGCTCAAGCTGCGCGCATACGCTCTCTGCAACGAGCTGTGCGGAAAGATCCGGCTGTTTTACCTCAACGATGTTGACGATGACCGGTTTGTTGATCATAGCCTCGAGTGTTGCGCGAAGCTTTTCGATCTCAGCGCCGCCCTTGCCGATTACCAGGCCCGGTTTTGCGCAGTGAATGTGAATCCGCACTCTAACCGCGTCGCGCTCGATCTCAATGTTCGGAACGCCTGCCGCAAAAAGCGTCTTTTTGATATACTCACGGATTTTGTAATCTTCAACCAGTGTATCGCCGAAAGTGCTCTTATTTGCAAACCAGCGGGAATCCCAGTCCTTGATTACGCCCACGCGAAGACCGTGGGGATTCACTTTTTGGCCCATAGTTTACCTCCTCTTTCAGCTTATTCCTTTTCCTTCAGAACCAGGGTGATGTGCGACGTTCTCTTCAATACGCGGAACGCGCGGCCCTGAGCTCTCGGTCTGATGCGTTTGAGCGTCGGACCCGGGCATACAAAACACTCAGAGACGTAAAGATCGTCTTTGTTCATGTTGTGGTTGTTCTCTGCGTTGGCGATGGCCGACTTTAAAAGCTTTGCAAGCGGCTCGCATGCAGCCTTCGGGGTGTGTTTTAAGATCGCCATAGCTTTATCGACCGGCTGATTGCGGATCAGGTCCAATACGATCTGAACCTTGCGGGGAGCTATGCGAACATATCTAAGATAGGCTCTTGCTTCCATTTAAAAATCCTCCTTCCGGTCTTATTTACCGTTGTTCGACGTTTTCGAGCCGGCGTGTCCCTTAAAGGTTCTGGTCGGTGCAAACTCGCCGAGTTTGTGACCCACCATATCCTCTGTTACATAAACCGGAACATGCTTGCGGCCGTCGTGAACGGCAAATGTATGGCCGACGAAATCCGGGAAAATCGTGGAGGAACGGCTCCAGGTTTTAAGCACCCGTTTCTCGCCTGTTTTGTTCATTTCAACAACTCTTTTTAAGAGGACCGGCTGAACGTAAGGTCCTTTTTTAATGCTTCTGCCCACAGTTTTGCCTCCTTCCCTTACTTATCGTTTCTGCGTTTCACAATGAATTTATTGGAGGGGTTGTGCTTTTTGCGGGTCTTGTAGCCAAGCGTCGGTTTGCCCCACGGAGTAACCGGGCCCGGACGGCCGATCGGGGATTTGCCTTCGCCGCCGCCGTGCGGATGGTCGTTCGGGT
>UQQY01000074.1 GCA_900543295.1 uncultured Oscillospiraceae bacterium
CATTCTGTTACATTGATACCAATACCTAAGACAAGATAGTCGAGCTGGCCGTTTTCAAAATTCATGGAGGCCTCAGTCAGAATACCGCAGACCTTCTTTCCATCAATATAAACGTCGTTTACCCACTTAATCTGCGCTTCAATTCCGGAAACCGCACGAATGGCCCGGCAGACCGCGACAGCGGCGGCAGACGTGACAAGCATGGAGACATCCGTGCTCTCATTCAGCCGCAGTACGACAGACAGATAAACGCCCTGTGCGCCGGGGGAATAGAACGAGCGTCCAAGCCGTCCTTTTCCGGCGGTCTGATGCTCTGCGATGACCACGGTGCCGTGTGGAGCCTGATCGTTCGCCATTGCTTTGGCCGTGGTATTGGTAGAACCAAGTTCTTTGTAAACGTGCAGCTTGTTGAGCGTACAGCCTGAATGTAAATAGGGAAGGATGCTGGCACTTGAGAGAATATCGGAGTTCTGTGCAAGGGAATAGCCGCGTTTGCTGGCGGCACTGATCGGGTACCCCTCTTCCTGCAATGCGTGAACCGCCTTCCAGACAGAGGCACGGGAAAGCGAGAGCGCTTCGGCTATTTCGCTGCCGGAGACAGCCTGCCCCTTTTTTTCTTCAAGAAAGCGCAGAACGTGATCTTTTGTTGACATGATGAGACTCCTTTTTATGCTGGAATTTTTTCTTTTTGCGCACAGCGAAGCCGAACGAACCTAACCGTTTGCCCAGTTCATAGTAATCACCGTGTGCATATGCTGCAAGATGCGCGCGTTCCAGACAGAGCTTTCCGCTTTCGTCAAGCAGAGCGTCGTCTACCTGTATGGATGCGATCTCGGCGAGGAACATATCGTGCGAGCCAAGCGGAATGCGCTGTTTCACCTTACAGGCGATCTGTAGCGGGCTTTCGGCAATACCCGGACAGGAAACGGCCGCGCAGGATTCTTTATGCAGAGAAAGAGCGGCGAATTTATCGATCTTTGCGCCGGTTCGCGCACCGCAGAAATCCGCCGCGCGGATAAGCTTTGCGGAGGTCAGGTTGATTACAAATTCGCCCTGTTCGCACAAAATCGGATATGAATATCGCTCCGGACGGATGGAAATATACGTCATCGGCGGAATAGTGTTGACGATGCCGGTCCATGCCACGGTGATGATGTTGCTTTTTTCCATCGTGCCGCAGGTAACCATGGTGGGTGGGAGCGGCGCATGGATTGCGCCGGGTTTCCAGATAAGCTTGCTCATGAAATAAAACCTCTTTGTTCATAATAAAAGCAGAAATACGGTGCGCTTCACAAAGTTCTTTTTTAATTTTAACACAATGGTCACAGAAACGCGACGGTTTTTTACTATTTTGCTTTTCAATTGGAGAAAGGTATGCTATAATACTGTAAAAAGAGAGAACAGCCCGACTGTTCGGTTATGAAAAAGCAAGGTGTGCGTTGGCACAGTACGGAGAGTTGTATTGATGCAAGCTCTGTGAATGAATAGGAGGATATGATTCAGTATGGATACCAAGGTTCTTGAAATTGCGCAGCGGATCAAAGGATTGCGCGAAATTCTGGAGATTTCTGTGGAGGAAATGGCGGATGCAACCGATACCTCTGCGGCGGAGTATACAGCGCTTGAGGGCGGTGAGCAGGATTTTTCGTTTACCTTTTTACATAAGTGCGCAGAAAAATTCGGCGTTGACATCGTGGAATTGCTGACTGGCGAGAATCCGCATCTTTCGTTTTTTACCGTTACAAGAAAGGGCGAGGGCGTCAGCCTTAACCGCAGAAGCGGCTTCCATTACCAGCATATGGCGCACAATTTGAAAAATAAGCTTTGCGAGCCTTTCGTGGTTACAGCGCTCTATGATGAAGAAGCGCAGCATAAGCCCGTCCCGCTTTCTACACATGAGGGACAGGAATTTGACTATATTTTAAGCGGCACGCTGAAGGTGCGCGTGGAAAATCATACCGTCCTGCTGCGCGAGGGCGACAGCATCATGTACGATTCCAGCCACAGTCACGGAATGATCGCAACAGATGGCGGCGACTGCATCTTTATCGCCGTGGTTATCAAAAGGTAAGCTGTATGGAACAAATGAATCAACAGGCGGGATGGCTTTCTTCCTGCCTGAGCGGAATCCGCTCGGAGGATCTTACCGGACGGATTCTTGTTTTGTGCGCGGCGTCATGCTTTTTCCCATTTGCTCTTTCTGTTTCCGTTTCTTTTGTTTCTTTTGTTTTCCTTTTATTTCATCGCAAACTCTGCAAAAAGGCTTTTGTCCGCAAGTCGATGATCCCTATGTATGTGTTGTTCCTGCTGCTGCTTGCGGTGCCGCTTTGCCGCGGCAGGTGGCTTGGCGCGTTTGCAGGGCTTCTGACTGTCTGCATTGCAATGTTTTTTCTTTTGTGCTGCACGCGGATGAGCAACCGGCTTTTTGAAACCATCCTGCCGGTCTGCTGTCTTGCAAGCTATATAAGCCTTGCCTATGCGGTCGGCGAAAAAATCCTTTGGGGAACAGCCTTTCGTTCAACGGGCGGCATTTATAACGCGAATTATTACGGCACGATGCTTGAATTTGTCATGATGATCTGTCTGTATCAGATTGCCAGAAAACGTCCGGGACGCAGCTTTTATATCGTCACCATATTGTGCAGCGTTTTGGGCATCCTGCTGTGTGATTGCCAGTCGGCGTGGCTGGCGGTGCTTGGCGGAACGCTTTTGCTTCTGTACCTTTGCGGAAAGCACCGTTTTTTATGGGTGGTTCCGGTTTCTATACTGGCACTCCTTGGCGGCGCGCTGTTTATTCCGGGCGTTCTGCCGCGCCTTTCCATGCTTCCGCAGAATGCCGCGACTCGTTTTACCATCTGGGCGGATGCGGTCAGAGCATTTGCCGCGCATCCGATTTTTGGCGGCGGAACACTTGCACTGTATTATGTGAGTGACAAGATGCACGCGCACAGCATTTATCTTGATCCGCTTGTAAGCTACGGTCTGATTGGAACGGGAATCTGGCTTTACTACATCCGTTCGTATATCATGCGCCTGTACCGCCGGTATCGTGCGTGCCGTTATCCTGCGCCGCTTGTGATGGGCATCATCGGAACGGTTATGATACATGGTGTGACGGATCACACTACGCTTTGGGTGCAAACGGGTATGCTGCTGGCTGTGCTGCTTTCGGGAGCTTTTGCAAAAAGAGAAATTGTGCTTGACACGCCGCCAAAGGCGTGATATAATCTATTGGAAAACAAAGCAGAACACCTGCGTTCTCACCTGTGGGCATATGGCGGCACGGGTCAATACGATCAAGTTTTACGGTATTTCGATGCTTGTATTGTGTAAGCGCAGACTGTCTGTCTGCGCTTGTTTTATTTTATCAGGTTTTTGGAGGTGCTTTACCATCAGCAAAACAAATGAGTTGCTCATGAACGAAGAAATTCGTGACAAGGAGATCCGCGTTGTCGGAAGCGACGGCAGTCAGCTTGGCATTATGTCTCCGCGGGACGCAATGAAAATTGCGGCGGAGCAGAATCTTGACCTTGTAAAGATCGCGCCGCAGGCCACACCGCCGGTGTGTCGCATTATGGATTACGGCAAATACCGCTATGAGCAGGCCAAACGCGAAAAAGAGGCAAGAAAAAATCAGAAGACAGTTGAAGTCAAAGAGATCCGCATGTCTTTGAATATTGATGTGCATGACTTTGATACCAAGGCAAACCAGGCGAAAAAGTTTTTATCAGGCGGCGACAAAGTAAAGGCTTCCGTTCGTTTCAGGGGCCGCGAGATGGCGCATCCTGAAATGGGAAGAACACTGCTCGAGCGATTCATTGAAACCTGCGCTGAGGTCGGCTCGGTTGATAAGCCGCCGAAGATGGAAGGCCGCAGTCTGGCTGTGTTTATTGCGCCGAAAGCCGCAAAGTAAATTATAATAAGGAGGCTTTTATCATGCCTAAAGTAAAAACTCATACCGGTGCCAAAAAACGTTTTAAACTGACCAAAAACGGCAAGGTAAAGCGTGCGCACGCTAATAAGTCCCATATCCTGAACAAAAAGTCCACCAAACGGAAAAGAGGACTGCGTATGGGCGCTTATGCTGACAAAACAAATGTTGCAGCAATCAAAAAGCTGATCCCGTACAAATAATCAGAGAGTGAAAAAAGACGGAGGTATTGAATTATGGCTCGTGTTAAAGGAGCAATGGCGACTCGTAAGAGAAGAAATAAAACGCTGAAACTCGCAAAAGGATATTGGGGCGGCAAGAGCAAGCTCTTCAGAACGGCAAAAGAAGCGGTTATGAAATCCAATCAGTATGCGTACATCGGCCGCAGACTGAAAAAACGTGATTTCAGAAAGCTCTGGATCACCAGAATTTCTGCCGCCTGCAAAATGAACGGTATGAACTATTCCACCTTTATGAACGGTCTCAAAAAAGCGGGTGTTACGTTAAACCGCAAAATGCTGTCTGAGATCGCGATCCATGATGCAGTCGCTTTCACCGCGCTCTGCGAGAAAGCCAAAGCACAGCTTTAATGAAAATTCCGCGCCCGCGTCCATCTGACACGGGCGTGTTTTCATCTGAACGGAAAGGAGAATGGTGCTTTTGTATCCTGCCATTACGTCGAAGGACAACCGGCTTGTCAAACTGTATGCGAAGCTTTCTGTATCAAAAAGTGCGCGGGAAAAGGAAGCCCTTTTTACTATAGAGGGGATTAAGCTGCTGCTTGAAGCAGTGAAAAGCGGCCTTTCGGTTGAAACGGTGTTTTTGACAGAGGAGCTTCTCGCAAAACGCAGGGAAACGCTGATGCCCGTCCTGTCCAAATGCGGCGCAGTTTATCTTATCCCGCACGAACTTGAAGCAAAGCTTGCTCAGGTGGAGACGCCGCAGGGCGTTTATGCGATGGTAAAAAAGCTTGACAAGACGCTTTCTTGGGATAGAATAGAGTATACAGGAAAAAGTATCCTGCTTGTTGATCTACAGGATGCGGGCAATGTTGGAACCATCATCCGGACGGCGGAGGCGCTCGGCGTGCGCCGCGTCTGCGCGACAGCCCACACCTGTGATTTTTATAATTCAAAGGTGATTCGCAGCGCCATGGGTTCGCTTTTCCGCATGGAACTTGTTACTGTGCCGGATGCAGTATCTTTTATGCAGTACGCGCGGAAAATGGGCGCATGCTCCTATGCGTCCGTGGTATCCGACAAGGCTCAGTCGGTTGGAACCTTTTCCTTTGCAAAGGACAGTGTTTTGCTGATCGGGAACGAAGGAAACGGTCTTTCTGATGAAGTTGCCGCGGCGGCCGATCATCGGGTAACAATCCGCATGAGCGGCAATACGGAATCGCTGAACGCATCTGTTGCGGCCTGCATTCTGATGTGGGAAATGAATCAATAAAAGGAAGTGCGCTTTGTCTATGGATGAGCTTTGCTACTGGATCTGGCTTTCTCAGTGCTTTGCTTATGGCAGTACAATGCCTGCAAGGCTTTTGGAGGTTTGTCCCTCGCCAAAATCACTGTATGAAATGGATGAGACGGAGCGCAGGTCGCTTGGTTTTTTACAGCCGCGGGATTTAAACGCGCTGTCGCACACTTCGCTTTCTCTCGCACAGCGCATTGAACAGGAGTGTGTCCGTTATAAAATCCGTATTCTTCCAATGAACGATCCGGATTATCCAAACCGGCTTCGCCATATCTATGGGCCGCCGGCCGTTCTGTATGCATTGGGCGACGTCTCCGGACTCGACGATGAGGCTGTCATTACGATAGTCGGAACAAGGGATGCGGACGAATACGCATTGACTGCAACGGAATATCTGGCGGACGGAATTGCCCGCGCAGGCGGCGTTATTGTCAGTGGGTGCGCGGTGGGAATTGATACTGCTGCGCATCGTGCGGTGGTTGAAGCCGGAAAGCGGACAATCGCAGTGCTTGCCTGCGGCATTGATGTGAATTATCCTGCCGAAAGTGCAAAACTTAAACGCAGGATTTTGAATACAGGCGGTGCGATCCTTTCAGAGTATCCGCCGGGAACTTCGGCTTCGCCCAGAGCTTTTCCGGTGCGCAACCGTCTGCTTGCCGGATTGTCTGTCGGCGTTTTGGTGACGCAGGCACCTCTGCGCAGCGGCGCGCTTTTAACGGCGGGACATGCCGTCGATCAGGGAAAGGAGCTCTTCTGTCTGCCGCCGTACAGCATTTTTGACCCTGCGTATGCAGGCGTTATCCGTTATCTGCGTGACGGCGCGACCCCTGTCTTTTCACCGGAGGATGTTCTGCTTCCGTTTTATGCGGCTTATTCGGAAAAGCTCGATCTGGGTGCGCTCTCCGGTGATATTGCAAGCCGCAAGGTTATTCTGGGGATGAGCAGTCAGGCCGCTGCGCCGAAATTGCCGGAACGCCAGAAATCTTTGCAGGATGCCGAAAAAAAGAAAGAGCGTCTTGAAAAAGCACAAAAAAATCCGGAAACAATGTTTGATGAATTGCATGGTTTGGTGTATAATCAATTAGATACCCGTCCAATGAGCATTGACGAGCTGGCGGTTGCCTGTTCGCTTGATGCGGGCACGCTTTTTTCGATTCTGACAGATCTTGAACTGGATGGGTTTGTCTCTCCGATTGGCGGGGGGCGTTATGAAAAAGCGGAAGAAAAAGCATGATTTCATAAGACACGGAGGAAGCAATGGCAAAAAAACTCGTTATTGTGGAATCGCCGGCAAAGGCGAAAACAATTAAAAAATATTTGGGAAGAACGTATGATGTGGTCGCTTCGATGGGACATGTCCGCGATTTGCCGAAGTCGAAGCTTGGCGTTGATGTGGAGCACGACTTTGAACCGAAGTATATCAACATCCGCAAGCAGTCGGAGACAATTAAAAAGCTGAAAGCTGCGGCGAAGGATAAGGATAAGATTTTTCTTGCAACGGACCCCGACCGCGAGGGAGAGGCCATTTCCTGGCATTTGGCGCATTTGCTCGATGTGGATTTAAAAGAGAAAAACCGCGTCACTTTTAATGAGATTACAAAATCGGGCGTGAAAAGCGGCATGGCCGCGCCGCGTCGCGTGGACGAGAGTCTGGTAAACTCTCAGCAGGCGCGCCGCATTCTGGATCGTCTGGTTGGCTATAAATTAAGTCCGTTTTTGTGGAAAAAGGTCAAAAGCGGTCTTTCTGCGGGACGTGTGCAGTCGGTTACCGTCCGCATGATTGTAGACCGCGAGAATGAAATCCGCAGCTTCATTCCGCAGGAATACTGGACGATTGAGGCCTCTCTTTTGACCGATACGGCGGCTAAACCGTTCATCGCGAAGTTTTACGGCCAAAACGGCAAAAAGATGGAGCTTCATACAAAGGAAGAAACCGATGCAGTACTGGCTGATCTGAGAAATGCGGATTATGTTGTGGAATCTGTCAAGAAGAGCGTTCGTCAGAAGTCGCCTGCCCCGCCGTTCACAACTTCCACTATGCAGCAGGAGGCTTCGCGCCGTTTGGGCTTTCAGGCCAGACGCACGATGAAAGCTGCGCAGGAACTTTATGAAGGCGTAGACGTCGAGGGACTCGGCGCCGTGGGTCTGATTACCTATATGCGTACCGACTCTCTCCGGATTTCCGACGAGGCAAGGCAGGCAGCTGCGGCGTATATTGAAAAGACGTATGGCAGGGAATTCATCCCGCAGACGCCGCGTGTCTATAAGAGCCGGGATAATGCCCAGGATGCACATGAGGCGATCCGCCCCTCTCTTCCGGAGATTACGCCCGCAATGGTAAAATCAAGCATAACTTCCGATCAGTATAAGCTTTATAAGCTCATTTGGGAGCGCTTTATTGCAAGCCAGATGGCAAGCGCTCTGCTTGATACGGTAGCGGCGCAGATCGGAGCTGCCGGCTATACATTCAAAGCCTCTGGATTCACGGTAAAATTTGCTGGCTTTACTGTGCTATATGAGGAAAGCAGAGACGACGATAAAGAGGAAAACAGCGTCTTGCCGGAGCTTGCGGAGCGCGATCATCTGATCGAGGACGGCGTAAAGGGCAGTCAGCATTTTACGCAGCCGCCGCCGCGCTATACAGAGGCTTCGCTTATCAAGGAGCTTGAAGAAAACGGGATCGGCAGACCGAGCACCTATGCCGCGACGATTACGACGATTTTAGGACGAAACTATGTCGAGCGCGAGGGCAAGCAGCTCAAGCCGACCGAGCTTGGCGAAGTGACGACCAAGCTGATGAAGGAACATTTTTCGCAGATTGTAGACGCGGATTTTACCGCTAATATGGAAAAAGATCTTGATGAGATTGCGGACGGCGATAAACAGTGGACACAGGTTCTGCACAGCTTTTACGACGGATTTGAAAAAGATCTTGAAAAGGCCGAGGCGGAAACCGAGGGAATAAGCTATCGCATTCCGGACGAAGAAACGGACGTCGTCTGCGAGCTGTGCGGGCGGAAGATGGTAATTAAGCATGGCCGTTTCGGCAAATTTTTGGCCTGTCCCGGTTATCCGGAGTGTAAGAATACCAAGCGCATCGTCAACGAAATGCCGGGTGAATGCCCCTTATGCGGCGGAAAAATTCTTGAGAAGAAGTCGAAAAAAGGGAAAAAGTTCTTTGGGTGCGAGCACAATCCTTCCTGCTCGTTCCTTTCATGGGATGCGCCGATCGAGGAACGCTGTCCTGTCTGCGGCAAAACGCTGTTAAAGAAGACAGGCCGCAGCGGGAAGATTTACTGCTCGAACGAATCCTGCAATTACGAGAGAGGACTTAAAGAGGAATGAGCGTTTCGGTGATCGGCGCGGGTCTTGCCGGATGCGAGGCCGCCTGGCAGCTTGCTTCCCGCGGAATACCGGTGGATCTTTTTGAGATGAAGCCCAAAAAGTATACGCCCGCGCATCATTATGCGGGATTTGCCGAGCTGGTGTGCTCCAATTCGTTAAAAGCCGCGCGGCTTGAAAGCGCAGCGGGGCTTTTAAAGGAAGAAATGCGGATGCTCGGTTCGCTGACGCTTGAAAGCGCGGCGCAGTGCACGGTTGCCGCCGGCGGCGCTCTGGCTGTCGATCGAATCCGTTTTTCCGACTATATCACAGAAAAAATCCGCAGTCATCCGCTCATCACGGTCTGTGAAAAGGAGTGTACGGAGATTCCGGAAGGATTTTGCATTGTGGCGTCGGGACCGCTTACATCTGACGCGTTGGCGCAGACGATTGCAAACCGGCTGCACACCAAAGGACTGAGCTTTTATGATGCCGCCGCGCCGATTGTAACGGCAGAGAGTATTGATACCTCTGTTGCGTTTGCCGCTTCCCGATATGGACGCGGCGCGGACGACTATTATAACTGTCCGATGAACAAAGAAGAATACGAACGGTTTTACGAGGCGCTCATTTCGGCGGAATCCGCGCCGCTGCATACATTCGATCAGGACTTTTCCGTCTACGAGGGGTGCATGCCGGTTGAGGTGATGGCGCGGCGCGGGATGGATACGATTCGATTCGGTCCGTTAAAGCCGGTCGGTCTGCGCGATCCGCGGACAGGTCATCGTCCGTGGGCGGTGGTGCAGCTTCGGCGGGAAAACGCAGAGGGTACGCTCTACAATCTGGTCGGCTTTCAGACAAATCTGAAATTCGGCGAGCAAAAGCGTGTGTTTTCCATGATACCTGGACTGCAAAACGCGGAGTTCGCACGTTACGGCGTGATGCACCGCAATACGTTTCTGGACTCGCCAAGACTTTTGGACAGTGCGTTCCGTTTCAAGACGGAGAATCGTATTTTCTTCGCCGGTCAGATGACTGGCGTGGAAGGCTATATGGAATCGGCGATGAGCGGCATCCTTGCCGGAAGAAATTTGAACCGCATTTTGCATGGGAAGGCGCCGCTTAAACTGCCGCGTGAGACGATGTGCGGCGCTTTAAGCGCCTATATTTCGGATCCGACTGTGGCAGATTTTCAGCCGATGGGCGCGAATATGGGCATTCTTCCGGCAATGGATGGACATATTCGGGATAAAAAGCAGCGTTATACGGCGCTTGCGCAGCGGGCGCTTGCCGCGCTTGGCAAGGTGCTGAAAGAGGAGGAAGAGGCATGAAGGTTATTGTAGACGGTTTCGGCGGGGACAATGCGCCGCTTGCCGTTTTGGAAGGCTGCCGGATGGCTGCCGATGAATACGGCGTGGAGATTATCCTGACCGGCGATGAGCAAAAGCTCAGAGATTGCGCAGAAGAACACGGGATTTCGCTGGGCGGCATGGAAATTGTCCATGCGCCTTCCGTTATTCCTGTGGATGCGCATCCGCAGGATATTATGACCGAGTATGCCGATTCCTCCATGGCGGAGGCTATGCGCCTGCTTGCTGCGGGAAAAGGCGATGCGGTCGTCTGTGCGGGCAGTACGGGCGCGATGGTGGTTTCCGCCTCTCTGATGGTGCGCCGTAT
>UQQY01000075.1 GCA_900543295.1 uncultured Oscillospiraceae bacterium
TACTGCGGCGGGACTTTTCTACTAATGTTGAAGCGCGGATTCCCGCTTACCACAGCAGTCTCAGGTGCTTTCTCTCATTCTGCGTTCAGGCTCCGTTTAACTCTGCGACAAATGCGGCAGATTTTGCCGTAAGCTCCACCCATGCCGGACGAAATCCGCTTTTTATCGCATTGCGCACAGAACGCACATTCGACCATGCCGCGCAGTAAAAGGGAACTTTTCCTCTTTGAAGGGCTTCCAGCGCAATTTGAGAGGTAAGCGCGCTTGCAACGCCCTGCCGCCGATATGACGGAAGCACGTCGATCCCGATTTGCCACATCTCTTCGCAGTCGGCAGAGCATCCCGCAAGACCGATCAGCGTTTCACCGTCATACGCGCCGACAGCCAGTACGTCCAGGCGCTTTCGCTTTTCGCACAATGCATTGCTCCACTGCGGCAGATAAAGCGCAGAAAAATCGGCAGGCGAGAGAATCCTGGTCTCATAGGCGCAAGGAAGCGGAGAAAGAAGCGCCGGATCGGGCAAAAAGTACTCCGCCATGAAGCAGACGCGCGCCCCTTTTTTCTGCAATGCATCGTTTAACACATGCAGATTCGGCGTCTCAAAGCAATGCTCCGCCGGGAACCGGTCAATATAGCCGCGGGCAAGCGATTCAAATGCGGGCGACACCGAAGCAACCACATTGTTCCCATAGGAAACGAGATTCAATAAAAACGGAAGCTCCAAATATCTTCTGGCATCCGGCGACGGCTCGGAGCAGACAACCCTGTTTTCCCCGCACAAAAAATCCTCCGGCGCACAATGTAAGTCGATCGCGGACTGTCGCACGGCAGTTTCAAGGATTTGCTCTCTGGTTATGGTAACGGACATACTGCTTTCTCCTTTCTCTGCTGCTCACACAGCGCTTTCAGTATACTATCCAGCAGCCAAAAAGTAAAGAAACCGTATTGACAGGAGAATAGTTATTCGCTATTATTATGTTATACGATATATCGCGATACGTAATAATGAGGAGTGATACAAATGCCGGAGAATCAGCCTATGACCGAAGCAACGTATTATGTCCTATTGGCGATACTGAAACCCGGACATGGATACCGGCTGATGCAGCGCGTGCGCGAACTCTCCGGCGGCAGGCTTTTGATGGGGCCCGGTACGCTGTACGGTATTCTTTCACGTATGAATAAAGAGGGACTAATCATACTTTCGGCAGAGGACGGACGGCGCAAATGCTATGAGATCACCGAGACAGGAAAGCAAGCGCTCATCACGGAGTACGCACGTTTAAAGCGCATGGTATCGGACGGGGCTGTTCTGGAGGAGGATATGGAATGAGAAAACGCAAATACCGGCTGCACTATGGGGACTATGCTCCCGAGGAAAACGAGCGGCTGTATATGGATATGTCCAAAAAGGGCTGGCGGCTGGCCAAGCGCGGCATATTTTTCAGCCGCTTTGTACGGACTGAACCGGAGGATCTTCTGTATCGAATTGATTTTTCCGCTCCCGATGTATTCGGAGACGCTTCTCTGCCTGGAGAACAAATCGCCGTCTACGAAGAATGCGGGCTGCATCTTGTGACCCGGCGGGGATTGGTTCACGTATTTTGTGCGCAGAAGGATTCCGGCATTGGAGAGCTGTATACAGATCCCCGCCAGCGGGCGGCAACGCTTCGCACTCTTCGGAAAAATACAATCTTCTCATTGATACAATGTATTCTTTTCCTGCTTCTCTATCTGCTGCTTTTCTTCTGGACGGGCGGAGGCGATTCCTCCTTTGCAGAATGGGGTGCACAATTGCGGAAAGAATGGATTGACAATACGGCTTTCTGGCTTGGCTTTTGTCTTATTCTTGCAGAAGGCGTTTTATCCTCCGGCTATGCGGCATATCGGACAATCCGTCTTTACTGGATTTTAAAGCATAACCGCTCTCTCCGGCGCAGGATAACAAGACACTGGCTGGAGCGAAGCGCGTGCGGCCTCTTGGGCATATGCGGCGCAGTATCTCTCATATTTGCCGGTATCCAGTTCTTTGGCGTCCAGCGCTATGACATGCCGGTGACGGCGGATGGTCCTTACCTGCTCATAGCGGATCTCGATATAGACGGAAAACGCGCTGCAAACCATCAGGGCACTGTCAGCCATGTGGAAATGAACCGTTCGCTTTTGGCCGCACATTGGGAGACCTATGAGTATATTCAAACGGCGGACGGCGATCGCTGGCTGTATAACTCCGTTTACGAATTGGAAAAGGAACAGTCCGCTGTATCTCTGACAAAGGATCTCATGTATGGCGCCTTTGCGCAAAATCCGTCAGCATGGACAGCGGTTTCGATTGCCGGCTTGGACGAAGCATATACTGACGGAACAGGACTTGAATACCTTGCACGGAAAGGCGCGCGCGTATGGCGGCTTATCTACGGCGGCTGGAGCGATCACAACGCGCCGGAGGAACAAATCCTTTCCGCCCTCGCAGAAATTTCGGTTATCCGTTAAGCGAATCCGTTTTTTCAGGTTGACAGCGCGCGCGCAATTGTTTATACTGTGTGCAGCAAGGCGAAAGGGGAATTTAATATGGCGGTTATCCATAATCCGATCGTGCCCGGCTGGTACGCAGATCCGGAGGCGCGGCGCTATAACGGGCGCTATTACATTTATGTCACGCGCTCTTTCACCGGCTATCGAAAACAGATGAATCTCGACGCCTTTTCCTCCGATGATTTTGTACATTGGACAAAGCACGAGGGCATTGTCGATATGAGCGGCTTTCCGCACATATGGCGCGCGGTCTGGGCGCCGACTGTCATCGAAAAAGGCGGTAAATACTATCTGATTTTCGCTTCCAACGACATTCAAAGCGACGACGAGGCCGGCGGTCTTGAAATTGCGGTATCCGACCGTCCGGAAGGGCCGTTTACCGCGTACCTTGGCCATCCGCTGATTGACCGCTTCATCAACGGCGCACAGCCGATCGACGCGCATCTTTTCAAGGACGACGACGGCACAATCTGGCTGTATTACGGCGGCTGGAGCCACTGCAATCTTGCAAAGATGAACGACGCCATGGACGGCTTTGTCCCGTTTGCCGACGGTGAGCTGTTTCACGAGATCACGCCGCCCTCCTATGTCGAAGGGCCGTGTATGCTCAAATGCGGGGATACCTATTTCTTTATGTGGTCAATGGGCAACTGGGGCGACGGCAGCTACTGCGTAAAGGCGGCTGCAAGCAAATCGCCGGAGGGGCCCTTCTCTGAGCCCTTTACCGTTGTAGAGCGCGACGGCGTTGTTGCAGAAGGGCCGGGACATCACGGCTATCTGCATGTTGAGGAAACAGACGAATGGTTTCTTGTCTACCATCGCCGCATTATCGGCGATCCGGAGCCGGGCAACCGTATGCTGTGCATCGACCGGATGGAGGTTGCTCCCGATCATATTGGAAAGGTAACCATGACAAACTCGTTTGAACGATAAATGTGTTTTTACAGACAGAAACAGCTCCCCTGAAAAATCAGGGGAGCTGTTTTGCGTTTTGTGGAAAGAAAATCAGGAATTCTGGTAAGCGCTGAGCGTTTTTTCAAGCTCATTGATTCGCTGCTCTAAAAGCAGGCGCTCTTGCTCTCTCTGCCGCTCCATTGTCTCTACAAGACGGTCAAGCTGGCCGGCCAGCATCGCGCGCTGTGTCAGCCGTTCGCTTTCGGTGTACTGCTGCTGTCCCGAACGGGTCAGCTTTTTTATCGTATCCAGCACCGCTTTATACTCCGGCATTGCATTCTCCGACTTTGGCTGCGATTTTATCAGGGTGTTCAAATATACGTTGATAACCGGAATTTTTTTCTTTCCCGCAATGCTTGCGGCGAGCGAGTGCGGCATTCTTCCAAGGCTGTAGGTGCAGATAATACCTGCCGCAGACTGGAACAGCGCTTCATGCAGCAGCTTTTCCGCAGAAGAATCCGGCACAGGCAGAAAGGCGACCTCTTCGGAGTGCTCGGGAAAGTCGAAGATGCCGCTGAAATGAGAAATGATCTGCATCCTCTAAACTTTTAAAATTCAAAATCTTTACGCAAGGCGGCGTTTCCTTGCGCCGGCGCATGTCCTGTGATAAAATAAGGACGGAAATCTTGCCGGAAGGAGGCGTCCGCTGTGAACAAACGAAACGTCCAAAAGGAGCTTGACGCACTACTTGAAAAACTTCCGAAGGACAAGCCGCGGCGGCTTTTGCTGCATGCCTGCTGCGCGCCGTGTTCCAGCTATGTGCTCGAATATCTCTCTCAGTATTTTTCTATTACGCTGTTGTTTTACAATCCCAATATCTCCCCGCAGACCGAGTATGAGAAGCGTTATGCAGAGCTTTTGCGTCTGGTAAAAGAACAGCCGCACCGGTTTCCTGTTTCGGTCGTACCGTGCGGTTACGATCCGGAAAGTTTTTTTTCAGCGGTACACGGCATGGAATCGCTTCCAGAGGGCGGCGCGCGCTGCGCCGTGTGCTATCGCATGCGTCTGGAGGCGGCGGCTCGGGCGGCTAAGGACGGCGGCTTTGATTATTTTACCACCACGCTTTCGATCAGCCCGTTAAAGGATGCTGGAAAATTAAACGCCATCGGCGCAGAGCTCAGCGGGGCATACGGCGTGCCGTACCTTTATTCCGATTTCAAGAAAAAAGAGGGCTATAAGCGTTCTATTGCGCTTTCCCGCGAATATGGGCTCTACCGCCAGAATTACTGCGGCTGTATTTTTTCCAAACAGGAGGCGGAGCGCAGAGAGG
This sequence comes from uncultured Oscillospiraceae bacterium, assembly GCA_900543295.1. Classification (GTDB taxonomy): domain Bacteria; phylum Bacillota; class Clostridia; order Oscillospirales; family Ruminococcaceae; genus Paludihabitans. The sequence continues at coordinate 4,760 of UQQY01000075.1, forward strand.
AGCAGAAACGGTATGAGCTCAATTCAGAATCCCTTTAAAGGAAAGCTGCTTCCGGCTGTAAAAAACGGCGGCTTTCGTATGGAGGATAAGATGATCTGGTGCGGCAGCGTCGTAAAAGGAGAGGACGGCCGCTATCATATGTTCGCCTCGATGTGGGATCGCTCCATGGGCTTTGGCGCGAACTGGCTGTATCACTGCAAAATTGTGCGCGCTGTCAGCGACTGTCCAGAGGGACCGTTTCGTTTTGAAGAGGTGGTCATTGGCCCGCGCGGGCGGGAATATTTCGACGGCATGAATGCGCACAATCCATATATTCTCTGTCATAAGGGAACATATTATCTCTATTATATGGGGACTACCTATGGCGGGGACATTGCGCCCGATGTAGATGACCGCGCCCTTTTCTGCGAAGTGTGGAACAGAAAGCGTATCGGTCTCGCCGTGGCGGAAAGCGTATATGGCCCGTGGAAGCGATTTGATGAGCCGATCCTGTCTCCGCGCGACTGCCGTTTTTGGGACTGCACCGCAGTGACCAATCCCGCGGCCGCGATTCTGCCGGATGGACAGACATATCTTCTGTACAAATCCCGCACCTTTGCGGACGACGCGTTAAAAATCGGCGTCGCCTATTCAAAATCGCCGGAAGGCCCTTTTATCCGCCTTTCGGACGAGCCGATCCTGCAAAACTTCGGAAGAGAGAGCCGTGTCGAAGATCCGTTTTTCTGGTATGCGGACGGAACATTTCATTTAATCATAAAGGATGATACGCCGGACGGCAAGTACTGCGGCGAATGGGGCGCCGGCTTTTATGCGGAAAGCACGGACTGTCTTCATTGGGATATTCCCGAAGAAGCAAAGGTTTACGGCCGGCACGTCCGATGGGATGACAAAACCGAGACGGATCAGCCGAATCTGGAGCGTCCGTTTCTGCTGTTTGAAAACGGAAGACCGCGCTGTTTTTATTTTGCAACGGGCGAAGGGGATGCAGCTTACCGGATTACGCACAGCTATAATATTGCAGTCCCAGTAGAGCAGGAGAAGTAAGGGATAGAGGCATTTTTCGGATTTCGAAAAATGCCTCTTTTTTGCCCGAAAACCGTGAAAAAACTGCTTTTCAGAAAAAGAAACCTGCCGTGAGCCGCCGTGCCTCGGCGTGCGTCGCCGTGCAATTTGTAAAGAAACTTGACTTATACAACGTTTTATCTTAAAATAAAAGAGAAATCAATGATAAAAGGAGAGAACACCTATGCAGACACGTAATGTTTCCATGCTCGACTGCATCGAGCGCGTCCCGTCGCTTGTCAAAGCGATCTTTGAAAACAGAGAAAACACCCAGAAAGAGCTGTTTTGCTATCTTGGGGAGGAGGGCCTGTCCCGTTTAAGCGGCATCGTATTCGTTGGCTCCGGTACGTCGAGCACCTCCGGCACAACCGCCGCCTATTTTGCAAATAAAGTTGCCGGCGTTCCGGTTTCGGCCGTTGTTCCGAGCGATTTCTGCTATCACACCTATCATTATGATCCGGATACTTTGTACGTATTCATTTCGCAGACCGGTACCTCCAAGCTTACAAAACAGGCGATGGATCTGGTTAAAGCCAAAGGCTATCACTGCGTCTGCGTAAGCGAATCAAAGGATACTCCGATGGCAAAAGAAGCGCCGTGCTTCCTTGACATGGGATGCGGCTATGAGGAATACCCGATGCGCACCATCGGCTACAGCACAACCGTCTTTACTCTGCAAATGCTGGCGCTTGAGATCGGCCGGAGAAAGGGCGCTGTCAGCGATGCGGACTACGCTGCGTACTGCGAAGAGGCAAAGCGCCTGCCGGAGCTTTTAAGCCCGGTTCCCGGAATGACGATGGAGTGGCTGCAAAAGAAAAGCCAGTGGCAGATGATCCGTTCACAGTGCCTGGTATTTACCGGTTCGGCGGCACAGTACGGCGTTTCGCTCGAATCAGCGGTAAAAGCGTGGGAGACGCCGAAGATGACATCCGTCGGCCTGGAGCTCGAAGAGGGCATGCACGGCGCGAACTACGGCTATAACAGCAATCATTGTGTCATCGTGTTCAACGACGGCGGCATTGACAGCAAAAAGGCGCTCTCCCTTGCAAGATATATGCGCGAGGTATTTCATAACGGCCTTGCCGTTGGTGCGGAGGTTGTCTGCGAGGACGACTTAAAGCTCACGCTTTGCGGCGAGAATTTCTGCTGCCTGCAATTCGCAGCCGTCGGTCAAACCATCTCTTATAAGCTCGCTTTGGACGAGGGGCGCGATCTCTTTGCGCCGCACGACAACAGCGTAATGAACAGCTATTTCAGAACGCATGCGGACGGAAAAAACCATGCTTCGTAATAAAACGCGTTCCAGCTCTCTCTTTTCCGCAACCCTTTCTATTGCCGTTCCCCTTGCGCTGCAAAATCTGATTGCGTTTTCCGTCAATATGGCGGATACGGTGATGCTCGGGCAGCTCGGCGATATTCCGCTGTCCGCCTCCGCACAGGCGAATCAGGTGTTTTTCATCGTCTCGCTCGCCGTTGCCGGCATTGCCGACGGCGCAAACGTCATGGTGTCGCAGGCGTGGGGCGCTAAGGATACCGCCCGTATCCAGAATATTTTGTCCTATACCTATCGGCTGGCACTCGGCTTTGTTTTCGTTTTAACGTTTGCCGCCATCCTGTTTCCCGAATGGATCATGCGGATTTATACGCCGGATCCGGAGGTTATCACAGCCGGTGCGGAATACCTGCGTATTGTGGCGTTCTCCTATCTGTTCTATACGGTAACAACGGTGTCAACCGGCGTGCTCCGCGCTGTGCGCACGGTAAGGATTGCGATGTATGGATCGCTCATTTCTATGGGCTTAAACGTTCTGCTGAACTGGGTGTTGATTTTCGGCAAATTCGGCTTTGCTCCGATGGGCGTCAAAGGCGCGGCGATTGCAACCGTCGTTGCCCGCATTGCGGAAAGCATTGTAATCGTCATCTATCTCTATACAAAGGAAAACAATCTGCACATCAGAGTGCGCACGCTGCTTCAGAGCGATCGGACTGTCCTCGGCCCATTCTTTAAGACGTCGGCTCCAATTATTATCAACGAGCTGTTCTGGGCGATCGGGGAATCCGTTATTGCGGCAACGATGGGCCAGATGGGAACAGAGGTCGTGTCTGCCAACAGCATTTGCAGCGTAATGAACCAGATGGCGACCGTGTTTGTACAGGGTGCAACAGCGGCAACCTGCGTAATTGTCGGCAACACCATCGGCGCGGGTAAGCTGGATGAACTGCCGCGTCAGAAGCGCTTCTTCCAGACCTTTGTGCTGATTATGGGTACCGTTGCGGGACTCGCCATCTTCTTTACCGGTGATTTTGTCATCAGTTTGTACGACGTTTCCGCGGTTACAAGACAGTATGCGTCGCAGATGATTTTGATCACCGCCGTGATTCAGCCCTTCTGCGCATTCCAGATCACCAATATGATGGGCATTCTGCGCGGCGGCGGAGACGTCCGGTTTGCGATGTTCAATGATCTGATTTTCCTGTGGTGCGTCACAATTCCGCTTGGATTTTTAGGCGGCGTTGTGTGGAAGCTGCCGGTATGGCTTGTTTTCTGCCTGATGCGCGCCGAAAAAGTGGGCAAGTCTATTACCAGCGAAATCCGCCTGCATTCCGGAAAATGGATTCACTATGTAAATAAAAGCAAGAAGGAAATGGAGGAAGCAGCATGAATACCTATTTGGCGCTCGACCTTGGCGGAACCAAACTGATGATTGCCGAGGTCACGGAGGAGGGGAAAATCCTCCGCAGCAAGCAGTATAAAAGCGGATATCCGACGCAGGAGGAAGGGGTTGCGGGCATTCTTGCAAGCCTTGACGACTATTATCAGACGGTCGGGATTCAGGAAACGCCCGTCGCGCTCGGCATGGGACTTACCGGAAAAGTCGATCATAAAAAAGGTATCTGGCGTTCGCTCGGCCATATCGATCAGGAGCTTGTCCCGCTCGCGGACATCCTGACCGGAAGAACCGGTCTGCCGGCGGCGCTGGATAACGATATGCATTCCGCCGTAACAGCCGAGCTGCTTTTGGGCTGCGGCGAATACTGCGATGATTTTATCTACCTAAATGTCGGAACCGGCCTTGCCGCCGGCTTTGTCAGCGACCGGCATGTCATCCACGGCGTCAATAACATGTCGGGTGAGATCGGCCATACCTCCATCGGAATCAATCAGGATGTGGCCTGCGGATGCGGAAAAGACGGCTGCTGCGAACGGACGGTCTCCGGCATTGGCTTTGATGCGCAGGCCAGACGGTTTTCTTCTCAGTATCCGGAAAGTCCGCTTGTTATTCCGGAGGATCCGAAAGTCCGCGTCTCCGGCTACGAGGTGTTTGAGCTGGCCGCAAAAGGCGATCCCATGTGCACCCGTATCGTAGACGAGGGCGTGGAGGCGCTGGTGATCCTGATTACCAATATGGTCCGCTATACCGATCCTGCCGCTGTTGTAATGGGCGGCGGCATGGCGATGAACGATGCGCTATTTCACCGCGTAAAAGAGGGACTTACACGCTACACCGTGATGAACAACGTCCCCTATGGCGTAGTGCGCAGTGTTTTCTCGCCGGATAAGGTCGGCATCATCGGCGCAGCCTCTCTTGCCATTGCAAAGCACCGCGGACTCATTTGATATTTTGCCTTTTAGCCATATAAAGCGGACAGCCGCTCAGGGAATATTTATCCCTTGGGCGGCTGTCCGCTTTATATGGCTTCCGAAGAATCTTCTCTCAGAAAAAAGTTCTTTTATTCTTCTGAAAGATAGTCCAGTACCGAGCAGGTTTCGCCGTTAGACCGGTACACGCGCGGCACGCGCTTTCCGATCAGGCACATCAGCTCATAGTTGATTGTGCCGCAGAGAGAGGCGAGGTCTGAAAAGGTAAGAGTTTCGTTTCCATCCTGCCCGACAACTGTTACCGTATCGCCGGCCGCCGCGTTTGGAATGTCGGAGACGTCCAGCATCAGCTGATCCATGCAGATATTGCCGATAATCGGCGCGCGTTTTCCGTGCAGCAGCATGAACCCTTTGTTGGAGAGAAGGCGCGGATAGCCGTCCGCGTATCCAATCGGCACGGTCGCGATTCGCATGGGCTTTCCTGAAACGAAGGTTCGGTTGTAGGAAACGGCAGTGTCTGCGGGAATATTTTTTACCATGGAGACGATGCTGTACAGTTTCATCACCGGCTTGAGCGGGAACGGCAGCGTCTCTCCGCTCGGCGGGCAGCCGTACAGGATAATGCCCGCGCGGGCATATTGATAATCGTGCGCTTTGCAGAAGGCGATTCCCGCGCTGTTTTGCATATGGCAGGACGCAAACCGGATCCCGCGCGATGCCAGCGCGTCCCGTACAGCAAGATAGCGGCC
>UQQY01000076.1 GCA_900543295.1 uncultured Oscillospiraceae bacterium
ACGGAGCAGATTGAAAACTATTACGGCTTTGATGAGCCGATTTCCGGTAAAGAGCTGTATTGCCGCGGGATAGCCGGAGCAAAGCGTCTCGGCTGTGTTATAAAAAAGAAGGAGGTTTTCTCCGTCGAATATACGGACGGTTTTCTTGTAAAGGCGAGCGGCGGGGAATATCAGGCGGACGCAGTTCTTCTTGCAACAGGTGCGTCCAGAAAAGCGCCCAATATAGCGGGACTTCAGGCGCTTGAAGGCAGCGGCGTCAGCTATTGCGCGGTCTGCGACGCATTTTTTTACCGTCAAAAGGACGTCGCCGTGCTTGGGAGCGGGGAGTATGCCGCACATGAGGCGCAAATTCTTGCGCGGACCGCGGGATCTGTCACCGTTTTGACAAACGGCGAGCCGTTTGCCGGCGTGCTTCCGGATGGAGCAGTCTGCGATATGCGTCCGATTGCCGAAATTGAAGGAACGCAGAAGGTGACCGGTGTGCGTTTTGCAGACGGCGGCAGACGCGAGGTATCCGGCGTGTTCGTCGCGGTGGGTATCGCTTCTTCTGCTGACCTTGCGCGCAAAATTGGCGTGCAGACGGAAGGAACCCGCATTGTCGCAGATGAAAACGGCGCGACAAATGTTCCGGGGCTGTATGCCGCCGGCGACTGTGTGGGCGGGCTTCTGCAAATTTCGACGGCAGTTGCAGAGGGCGCAAAGGCAGCCATGGCGATGATCCGCTTTTTGCAGAAGCGCTGACGTTTTAAGAAAAAGAAAGGACAGAAATTATTATGACGGATTTTAACGAACTGGCAGATGAACTTTCCGGACTGGTTATTTTCCGGTCTCTGCTCAAAGATCCGGTTGTCGAGCCGCTCGCGGAGCTGATCCGCGCGGCGGCGGACGGAAGGCCGGCGGTCGCGCTTTATGCGGAGTTTGCCGCGGCGCTCTATGCGCACGGCGGCAATCTGACCGAATATATCATAAACGCTGTGCTGGAAAATGAAAATGTGTATCTTGTGCGCCGCGCACAGCAGAAGGAAATTCCGTCCGTTATGTCGGACTGCCTTTCGCATGAACTTTCTGTATTGGAAAAGGCGTCGCAGCTGACGCCGAAAATGCTGCGGCGGGAAATGAGTTACGACGGCTTCTTGCCGGAATGGATCACCGGTCCCTGTGGACTCGCGCAGATTTATGAGGAGCGTGCCGCACAGATCGGAGTACATGGATACGGCATGTTTGCAAAATATGATACGTTTATGCTGCGCGGAAGCACGCTTGCTCCGGTGAAAAGCCCGGATCGCACAGAGCTTTCGGAGCTGTTCGGCTATGAGATGCAGCGGCGCGAAGTGCTCGAAAATACGGCAGCCCTTTTAAAAGGAAAGCCGGCGGTGAATATCCTTCTTTACGGCGATGCCGGTACCGGAAAATCCTCAACTGTAAAAGCGGTTGCAAATTATTATAAAGAACAGGGACTGCGCCTTGTAGAGCTGAAAAAAAGCCAGCTTCATCAGATTCCGGAGCTGATCGACCGGCTTTCCGGCAATCCGTTAAAATTCATTCTGTTTATCGACGACCTGTCGTTTACGCGCGACGATGACGATTTTTCCGCGTTGAAGGCCGTGCTTGAGGGCTCCGTTTCCTCAAAATCCGACAATGTGGTGATTTATGCGACGAGCAACCGCCGCCATCTGGTCAAGGAGAACTTTTCGGACCGCAGCGGCGATGACATTCATTTTAACGATACCATGCAGGAGATGATTTCGCTTTCCGACCGTTTTGGGCTGACGATTACCTTTCTGCGGCCGAATAAGCTGGAATACCAGACGATCGTCTCAGAGCTTGCCGGACAGTATGCGCTGGATATGGACGCGCATGAACTGGCTGTGAAAGCGGATGCGTTTGCGATTCGCAAGAGCGGCTATTCGCCGCGCGTGGCAAAGCAGTTTATTGAGCTGATGAAGGCCGCCTCTGACTGAGAGAACCAAAATACCCTGCTGTCGATTTGTCTAAATTGCCTATTACATTCCTGTCTCTATTTGTGATAAAATATAGATACAACGTGTGGTTTGCTTTGATGCAGCGTAAGTCCAGTTGCAGCAAGCCGCACGTTTTTCACGTGGAAGCAGGGGGTAAATATGTTCGGAATCAATGATACGGTTCAGTACGGAACAAACGGCGTTTGCAGAATTACAGATGTGGTGACGAAAAATTTCGGCGGAGACTGCATTCGTTACTATGTACTGGAGCCGGTTCATCAGGCGCACTCCGTTGTGTATGTACCGGTGAAAAACGAGCGCCTTGTCGCAAAGATGAAGAAGCTTTTATCTGAGCAGGAGGTGGAAACGCTGGTTCAGGAAATTCCGCAGTGCCGGATCGAATGGATTGAGGACGACACCCTGCGGCAGGAGACGTATAAGGCGATTCTGGCGAAGGGCGAGCGCCGCGAGCTGCTTGGCCTTATTCGGGTGCTTTATTCAAGACAGCAAATACTGAAGGAACGCCATCGCCATCTGCGCACAGCGGATGAGCAGGTTTTAAAAACAGCCGAAAAGCTTATTAACGACGAATTTGCGGCTGTGCTGCATATCAGCCCGGATGAGGTAGTTCCCTTTATTATGAATAAATTGGAAAACAGCAGCCAAAACATATAATCTACCGAGGTGTGTTACGTACCGCGCATCGGAGCCGATTTTCTCCGATCATTGAATATGCAGCGCAAAAGATACCGCAGGGAAAACCTGCGGTATCTTTTCTTGTCCGAAAGAAAAAGATAAATACGAAACGTTTTTACAATAAAATATTAAACTTTTGGTGCGGCGGATGAAAATTTTTTTAATGAAATGTATCCTTTTTATACTATGATGTATCCTTTTTAGTCTTGTGCGAAAAAAGAAAGCCCATTATAATAAGAGCATCAAGTTCGTACACGAATGCACGAAACGATACCCTGCGGACAGAAGCACGAGGTCAATGGTAAGGGATTGCAAAAAATGTGCACGTACACGAGCTTTGAAAGGAGATTTAGAGATGAAAACAAGCATAGGAAAACGGATTGGCTCCGGTGTTCTCGCGCTGGCGCTGACGGCGACCCTGTATGTCGGCGGTTCGGCGTCTGTTTTTGCGGGCGACACCTATCCCTATGTGGGAGAGTCAGCCCCGGGTGACAATCAGCCTTATCTGCATGGCTACCGCGTGGAGGATCTGATGAACTGGTCCCCCGAAACCGACCCTTATGCAGAGCTGCTGCGCGCACAGGTCCCGCTGCAAAACCGCAACGAGGCATTTGCCGCAACACAGGCGAATCCTGATCTTACGGCTGCGGCGCAGTATCTAACGCTGACCGGCGATTACGGCAACAGCTTTTTTAATGCGGACGCATATACCAATGAGTTCAGCACCCATATCTTCAATTTCTGGCAGTACGTCGATCAGTATGCCTCATGGCACGGCGTTCCGTCCGTCGGCACTCCGGAGGAGTTAAACGACGTCGAGGACGAAAGAAACGCGACCGACGGCAATGCGTGGAAACGTCGCAATTTTGAGTTTGGCCTTGTAAACCTGCCGAACCCGGCGTATACAAACGCCGCGCATAAAAACGGCGTGCTGTCTCTGGGATGTATGTTCCAGCCGCGTGCCTACCAGAACTTTGAAGTCATGCTGTATCAGGATGAAAACGGCCGCTATCCGGTGGCGGATAAGCTGACGGAGATGGCGGAGTATTACGGCTTTGACGGCTATTTCTTCAACATGGAGGGCCGCTCCTACAGCGCCTCTACAAGAGAACAGCTCAAATCGTTTTTCGCGCAGATGCGTGCGGACGGCATGTATATCCAGTGGTATAACGCAGGCAGCTTCAGCACGGATATGCTGACTTCTGCAACCAAGGATAACTATGAGGACGCAACACTGTATGCGAATTCTGCTTTTATCGAGTACGGCCACAGTGTTCCGGGCGATGAAGGCACTGCGCCCTACGGCCTTGACAAGTTTGAGACAGCTTTCAACGGCTTTGAGGCTGGCGCCAACCGCTGGAGCAACAACTTCAGCCGCCTGATGCAGGACGGCGTGATGAACGGCTCGATCGCTTCTCTCGGCACGGACTTTGTCCAGACCGGCTTAGAGCAAAAAGCGGGCGTTGACGAGGCGACCGGCTACAATCTCTATACCCGTGAGCTGAACGAGTATCAGTGGATGGCCTTCCAGCGCGAGCGTCTGTGGTGGACCGGCAACAACAACAATAACACTACTGTTTTGAATCCGGGCATTACGGACGGAACCTCTGCGATTGAGGCAAGAGATTTCACCGGCATTGCGGATTATATCGCAGAGCGCTCGGTTGTAAACGGCGACACCTTCTATACAAACTTCAACACCGGCCACGGCCTTGAATATGTGGTAAACGGCGAGGTTTCGAGCAATTCGGAATGGTCGAACATCAATATTCAGGACATCCTGCCGACCTGGCAGTGGTGGTTTGAGACCGAAGGCACACAGCTCTCCGCTGAATTCGACTACGGCTCAAAATGGACGAAAGCCTATAACGGCGGCGAAGCCGGCGAGTTTGGTTTTGATCTGATCGGCGCGTACAACGGCGGTTCCTCTCTTGCCGTATACGGCGCGCTTGACGCAGAGAACTTCATGCATCTGTACAAATCGAATCTTGACGTGAAGGAAACGTCCAAGATGGAGATTACCTTTAAAAAGACTTCGGATGACGCGGCTTCGATGAAGCTCGGCGTAATCTTTGCGGACGATACCGATACGATTGTGAAGCTCGACATCGCGGATTCTGCGGCGAAGAGCGACGAATGGGTGACCTCTGCGGTTGACCTTTCCGCATATGCAGGAAAGAAGATTGCGGCGTTCGGTCTGGTATTTGACGGCGAGGCCGCAGACTATCAGATGAACATCGGCCAGATGAAATACACCTCCGGCGAAGCAAAGGCGCCGGCTGCTCCGACAGGACTTGCCATCACAAAGGCGTACGAGGACGGCGAAATGACCATTTCCTGGGATATGGCCTCCTACGACGAAGTAAAGCAGTACAATGTTTACGCAGTGAAAGACGGCAGGGAGATCTTCCTTGGCGGCACCTATGATGAAAACTTCTATATTAAGAACGTAAACGAAGCCATCGCTGAGGCGGAAGCTGTTCACGTTGATTCTGTCACCGTTTCCCCGAAAGAGGTTGACGCCGTTGCAGGCGATACGGTTGATTTTGACGCGAAGGTAAACGGCTACGCGGAAGAGGCCGGACAGGTCACGATCGTGCTGAAGGCGGTTTCCGCGGACGGCACGGAGAGCGAAGGCGCAATGACCTCCCACAACTATGACGAAGCGGTCAAGAACGTCACTGTGGACAATTCCGAAGACGGAAAGCTTACCCTTACATGGGAAGGCGGCGAGGCGGACGTTACCGTGGCGACCTCTTATGAAAAAGAGTCCCGCACATGGACGGCGTCCGGCAACAACGGCTGTGTTGTAACGGTTCCGACCGGAGCGGAAGCAAACGGCGCATATGTCACCGTTACGGTTACGACAAAGAGCGGCGTCAGCACAATGGTTGACACGACGCTTCCGGATCATTACTGCGCACCGTACGACGGCAAAGTTTACGGCTCGGATGGCCGGCTGACACAGCCTATGGCGACAGACTGGCATGAAATCCACTATCAGGTGGTGACGGACGGCGAGCGCGCCGATGAGGTGAGCGTTACCCGCGGCGTTGGTCAGGGCGTAACAAACGACCACGCAGTGTTTACGCCGATTGCGGGATCCGCCGACGGCGTATACGTCTGGCTGGTGGATTACAGCGGCAACGTTTCCGAAGAGGTTTACGTTCCGAACCGGCTTGCGGTTACGGTTTCCAGTGAAGGCAGCACTGTTCAGGCGGGCACGACGATGCAGTTTACTGCAGTCGTGAAAAACTTTACGGAATCGGACGAGGTGACCTGGAGCATTTCCGGTACGCAGTCCTCTGAAACCACAATCGATGAAAACGGCCTGCTGACCGTTGCGGAAGAGGAAAGCAGCACCTACATGACGGTAACTGCTACGTCGAAGGAGGATTCGACATGCTCTGCTTCCAAACAGGTCACGATTAAACCAGCCTATGCGCTGATGGCAGACGCGGACTATGCATACAAGGGTGAAACCGTAAACTGCGCGGTATACTATAAGGGTGAACCGCTTCCGACCGAGGACTACGAGTGGTCCGTTTCCGCTTCGTGGGGCAGCCTGTCCGAAAACACGAAAATTGAAAACGGCGTGCTGACAGTCGGAGCCGACGAAAGCGCATATAATGTTACGGTAACAGCAAAAAAAGGCGAGCTTTCTTATACACTGAGACTGGAGCTTGCAGATCTGTACTCTCTTGATCCGAACTACGCACAGGTTGCAAAGGGTGAATCGCAGCAGTTCACAGTCAAGAACAATAAGACGGACGAAGCGCTCCCGGGAACCGATTTCACATGGTCGATTTCTTCCCCGTATGCGCAGTGGTACGGCGATATTACCTCGGCCGATACGAAGGTCGATGCAAACGGTCTGTTTACCATGGGCGCCGACGAGGAATGCTCGTATATTACGCTGACGGCTACGCATAAGACGACGGGCGCGAAGTATTCGACTTCCATCAGCCAGCCGTGGGGCTATTCGCTGCGCGCCGCTTCTGCTGAAGAGACTGAAGAGACTCCGGTATCCGCACCGGCGCCGACCAACAACGATCCGACTGTTTCGCAGGAGGTTGTCTGGACGGTAGAAGGCGCTAACAGCGCGGACACCACAGTGGACGAAAACGGCACGCTCACCATCGGCATCGACGAGACGGCGGAACAGCTTTACGTTACGGCGACCTCTGCGGCGGACGAGACCAAATCCGACACGGCGGTTGTGAACGTTACCCCGCGTGAGAAATTCTATGTCGAAGTTATTGCGGGCGAGCACGGCACGGTTACGCCGGGCAGCGACGAGTACTACGAGGGCACAGACGTGACCTTCACCTTTACGCCGGACAAGGGCTACGCAGTGGATAAGGTTACGATTGACGGCGAAGAGGTTGCGCTCACCGACGGCAAATACACCCTGACCGTTACGGGTACGGCCCAGATCGAGGTAAGCTTTAAGGTGAATCCGGATGCGCCGGATACCGGCGATTATACGCCGATCCTTGCGGCGGCTCTGCTTGCAATGCTTGCGGCGGCTGGCGCTGCGGTCTATACGATCCGCAGAAGACGCGCATAAGCGCATCAACATTATTTCTGATTGACCTCGTCATCATCTCTCTATAAGGAAAAGCGCTTCGGCCTAAAAAGCCGAGGCGCTTTTCCTTATAGGGATAATATTTCATCGGGATGCTGGACGGAACATTGACTTCATATGGGGATTTGTATATAATGGTTAAGGAATTGTAAACGGAGAAATCGGCGCGAAAAAGAAAAAGAGCGCAGGAAATTTGCCGGAGAATGCTCCGGTTTTAAAGCGGGGAGATTATGAAAAGGAAAAAGATATGGCACGCGGGGATTGTGCTGCTGGCGCTTTGCGACATTCTGGCGGTTGTGGCCTCAATCCTGATAGGCTTCAGCTTTCGTTTCGGATTCTTTGAAACCATACCGCGTTTTTACAACGCTCAAATGCTGCTTTACATCTCGGTGTTGTCGCTGACGGTCATTCTTTCAAATGTCCTGACGAGACGATACAGTACATATTGGCGGTATTTCAGCTTGCAGGACTTGTTTTTACAGTTTGTTTCCGCTATGATAACGGCAGTATGTATGCTGGCGCTGGATCATTTTGGCCTGGTGGAAATGCCGCCTGAGCTTTTGATGATTATACCGATCCTGCTGTTTCTGTTTATGTCCTTTGAACGGATGATTCCCAAACTGTTTCGGATGGGCGTTTCCCGTATTCAGCCAATGGAAAAGAGCGATCCGCGCGTGCCGACGCTGGTATACGGCGCGGGCGAGGCGGGAAATTATCTGATCGAAAATGTGCGTTTAAATCATGCGCGCACCGTAAAGCTTGTCGGCTATATTGACGACAATGAAAGGCTTTGGGGACAGACGGTCGGGGGCTTCCATGTATTCGGCGGCGGAGAGCTTTTGGAAGAGCTTGTCCGGAAATACGCCGTACGGGAGGTTATCATCGCAATTCCATCCGCCTCCTCCGATTTTATCCGGGGCGTATTTCGCCGGTGCAGCGCAATGGGGGTTGTCGTCAAGCGGTATGGAACGCTGGACGATGTGACGAGCGAGGACTTCACGCGCCGATCAATACGATTGATTTTGAAAAGCTTCTGCGCCGTGACAGCGTGACGCTGAATATGGACGCGGTAAAGCGCTTTGTCAGTGGGAAAACGGTACTGGTGACCGGCGGCGTCGGTTCCATTGGAAGTGAAATCTGCCGTCAAACGCTTAAATGCGGCGCCGCGCGCGTCGTTATTGTGGACATCAATGAGAACGGCCTCTTTTTTATGAAAAACGAGCTGGATGAAGCGGGCTGCGGCGGCCGGTTTGAGGTACTGCTCGGCTCTGTCCGCGACCGTCCGCGCATGCACGAGATTTTTGATAAGTACCGGCCGCAGATTGTATTCCATGCGGCCGCGCACAAGCATGTGCCGATGATGGAGGGAAACCCGAAGGAAGCGCTTAAAAACAACGTGCTGGGAACGATCAACGTTGCAAACGAGTCGATTGTCAGCCATGTGGAAAAGTTCATCCTGATTTCGACGGATAAAGCGGTCAACCCGACCAACATTATGGGCGCGTCAAAACGGATTGCTGAAATGGTCGTTCAGGTTATGAACAGCGGTGTGGCGACAGATTTTGCAGCCGTGCGCTTTGGCAACGTGCTGGGCTCGAACGGCAGTGTGGTGCCCTATTTTGAACAGCAGATCGAACAGGGCGGACCGGTGACGGTAACGCACCGCGAAATGAAGCGCTATTTCATGACCATTCCCGAGGCGGTTCAGCTTGTACTCGAAGCGGGCGCAATGGCGACCGGCGGAGAAATTTTTGTGCTGGACATGGGCAAGCCAGTTTATATTTATGACCTTGCCTGCGACATGATCCGCCTGCATGGCATGGAGCCCAATCGGGATATTGAAATTAAAATTACAGGACTCAGGCCGGGTGAAAAGCTGTTTGAGGAGATTTCTCTTGCAGAAGAGGATACGACCAAAACGGCAAACGACAAAATCTATATCAATAAGCCGGTCGCATATGACGAGGAAGATTTTTCACGCAGGGTCAAAGCTTTGGAAACTGCAATGACAAACGGGGATCTGGACGGCGTTTTTTGCAGAGTAAAGGAGCTTGTTCCGACATTTTCGCACGATGCAAATCATGCGCTGCGGGAAGATGTGCAGCAGGAGAGGAAACAGACGGTATGATTGATCCTTCGGCAAAAATTGCGCCGGATGTTCTGCTCGGCGAGTCCTGTGTGATTGAGGCGGGCGTTTTTATTGGCGCAGGAACGGTGATTGGGCACCATGCGGTGATATGCAGGGATACGCAGATAGGCGAAAACGTTCGAATCGATGCGTTCGCCTGCGTAGGAAAGCTGCCCATGCGGGCGAAGAACAGCGCGGTTACAGTGGTAAAAGAATTGCCGCCCGCAAAAATCGGTGCAGGCTCGATCATCGGCACTTCTGCGGTGCTGTATCGGGGGGCGCAGCTCGGCGAAAGCTGTCTGGCGGCGGATTTTTCCGTAATCCGCGAGGAGGTTTCGGTCGGAGAGCTTACGATTATCGGGAAGGGCGCGACAATCGAAAACCAGTGCATGGTGGGAAAGCGGACGAAGATTCAGACAAACGCTTATATTGCAGCCTATTCTGTGGTTGGCGACGATTGTTTTATCGGCCCGTGCGTCGTAACCTCCAACGACAACTATGTTGGACGTACTAAGGCACGTTTTGCGGCGTTTCGCGGTGTAACGGTATTAAACGGCGGCAGAATTGGCGCGGGCGCAGTGATTTTGCCCGGAAAAACAATCGGCGAGGACGGATTGGTTGCCGCGGGCAGCGTCGTGACGCACGATGTGCCGCCTAAAAGAATCGTTGCG
>UQQY01000077.1 GCA_900543295.1 uncultured Oscillospiraceae bacterium
GTTTCTCCAAATTTTCATCGACATATGGATTTTCAAACAGACCGAGCATGAACTTTACACGCAGCATGCGCGACACGGAGGTGTCAAGATCCTCCATGGTAATGCCCCCCTCGTCCAGCAGCTCTTTCATCAGACGGCGGTATTCCTCATGCGAATAATCGGCAAACTGCACGTCCACGCCAGCTTTGACCGCTTTGCGGAGCGCTTCCTTTGGCGTTGCGGCGGAATGGTGTGCGGTGTGCTGCATGATAACAGCAGTCATATCCGCGCGTACAAAGCCCGGCATACCGTATTTTCCGCGCAATACGTCGGTCAGAATTTCATGGTCGGAAACCACAGGCTGTCCATCGATGGAATTGTAGGAGCACATCGTGTCGGTTGCTTTTCCCTCGACAAATGCCTCCTCAAATACCGGCATACAGTAGGAGAACACGTCATGGCGCCCCATGGTCGTCGGCGCACAGTTTAAGCCGCCGATCGGGTTACCGTAGCCGGTATAATGCTTAAGCTCCGACAGTACGGTGTTATCTGCGGTCAGATCGTCGCCCTGCAAACCTTTCACTACCGCGGCGCCGAGTTTTGCGGAAAGATAAGTATCTTCGCCGTAGGTTTCCTCTGTCCGGCCCCAGCGGGGATCACGCGCCAAGTCAAGCACCGGCGCGAACACCTCGCAAATATTTTTTGCGCGTGTCTCGGCTGCAACGGCGCGTCCCATATCGTAGCAGAGCTGCGGCTCAAACGCGCTTGCAAGCGTTAGCTGCTGCGGAAAGATGGTACAGTCCGGACGGTGCAGTCCGTGCAGCGCCTCCTCGTGGATAAAATAAGGAATGCCAAGACGGGTGTGCTCCTTTGCATAGCGTTGCAGAGCATTATAGACCCGCGCGTCTCCGCGGCGTTTTTTCAGCTTTTCCTGACACTCGCTTCTCAGCGGTTCCTCGATTTTTTCCCAGTCGATATGCATGATGTCCTGATCGAGCTGATCGAGCTTTTCGTCCACTGTCATGCGGGAGAGAAGGTCGCGGATGCGCTCCTCAACCGGCGCGTTTTTGTCCTGATAGATCATAGTCATCCTCCTTGCTTTTGGGCAATTCTATGTGTTCAGTATACCATGCGGTTTTGTTTTTTCAACCGTGTCGGCGCACTTTTTCAGAAAAATCAAAATAGAAGAAGAGCGTCAAAAAAACAGAAATTCTGTACTGAATCGCGGCGCCTATATCCGTTCATCATAATAAGCTACCAGCAGATCCACAACGGCGCCGTAGCTCTGTGTTTTTAAGTCCTGACCGTAATTTTCCTGTCTGCCGCTGTTAATCCGGTCGGCGGCATCGCCGACCGGCGTATCGTACTGCGCCCAATAGGCGTTAATGCGGACAAAGTCTTTTCGAACGGTATCCGAAAGCTCCGCCTGCACCTCTTCCCACAAGGCGCGGTCGGCACGGGCCAGCGCATTTAAAAGATACATCAATCCAAGCTGCCAGCCGGAGTAGATAAAAGCCGGATACTCAGACTGCGTGCAGGACAGAACTGCGGCAAAATTTGCCTCCTGCTCTGAGGCGATGCCCATCTGATGCGCCAGTTCATGCACGGCAGTAGCGGGAATCGCGGTGCGCGGTGAATGCCCGTTCAAATTGGATTCGCCAAGATAGGGAAAATAGAACCCGGTACAGTCGAGATAGCTCAAGCCCTCGGACAGCACAAGCACCTTCGGCACGGTGCGCGCTTTTGCAAAAATCGGATATGTTTCCTCCAGACCGTCATATACCGACACGCTTAATTGCGCAATAGCCTGCGGCGTCATCAAAAGATCGCCGTCTTCGCCCCGGGGAATCCGTTCTGCCGTCTCATTGGCCTGTTTTACAAAATAGGAGGTAACGCGATACAGCGCGTCAGCCGATACCTCTTCTGCGATGATGCCGGTCTGCTCCTGAAAAGAGCTTCGGTAATAAAAGCTGCCCCACATCCAGTCGAAGCCGGTCGTTCCAATCAGGACGGCGCAAAGCAGGGTAACTCCTCTTGTAAAGGCAGTGCGCAGACGCGCGCCCTTCCGTCTTATAATTTGTACGATGCTCTGCGTCAGAAAAGCAAGCGCGGCGGCAATCAGCAGAACAATCACAAGCTCCGCGACAGAAAACGCAAACAGCGAGCAAATTTGCCGCAGCAGCCATTGAAGCGGCAGAATCACCCAATCGGTCACCGCATCAATGAATCCCTTGCAGTGCTTTGTCAGGTGAAACAATATGGTCAGCGACAGACAGACTGCCAGAATGACAGCCTGCGTGCGGCAAAGCCCAAGCCGTTTAAAAAAGGAACGTATTTTTTTCATGCAAACATCTCCATAATGGGAATCAAAACTGGATCAAACGTTGTACGGTCATGCTTCGGACGTCTGAAAGGGAAAAATATTGCTTGCGGGTTATCATCTTAAATCCTGCGTCCCTTATCGGGACAAACGGCCGAAAAACAACATTATTTTAGTTTATTTTAGCTTGTTCGCGCTACAGTGTCAATTTATAAGAAATAGCAAGAGCTTTTTCTTGTTTTCAGTGTAGGGCTGTGTTATGATATAAGAAAAAAGAAACAGAAAAAGCAAAACAGAAGTTTTTCAAAGAGGTGACTTCATGTCTTATAAAGAGCAGGTTGTCATTGTCATCCCCTCGCTTAACCCGGATGAAAAGCTGATACCGCTGATTCAAAATCTGCGAAGCCATGGCTTTGCGCATATTCTGCTGGTCAACGACGGAAGCCGCGCGGACTGCACGCATTATTTTGAAGAAGCGGTGCGTGATTATAACTGCCGGCTTTATACGCACAATGTAAACTTAGGAAAAGGACGGGCTTTAAAAAGCGCCTTTAATCTGATTCTAAATGAATATCCGGACTGTGTCGGCGCCGTGACAGTCGATTCGGACGGACAGCACACAATGGAGGATACCGCCGCTGTTGCGCAGGCACTTGTTGAGCATCCGGACAGCCTTATTATGGGCTGCCGCAACTTTAAAGAGCCGGGTATTCCGTCCAGAAGCCGCTTTGGAAATATATGCACCAAATATGCGGTTAAAATTTTTTGCGGCATCAGCGTGTCCGATACTCAAACAGGACTGCGAGGCCTTTCCAGAGACTTTATGCGCCGGATGATGACGATAAAGGGAGAGCGCTTTGAATTCGAGCTCAATATGCTGATCGAGGCCAAAGAAAGCGGTACGCCGTTTTACGAAGTGCCGATCCGCACCATTTATATTGCGAGCAACGAGACCTCTCATTTTAATCCGCTGCTTGACTCTATCCGCATATATTCGGTTTTTTTAAAATTTATTCTGTCCTCTCTTTCTTCCTTTGTGGTAGACATTCTGCTGTTTACTTTGCTCGCGTCGCTTCTGCGCGGCGTACTGCCGGGCTACCACATCCTCATTGCAACCGTGGGCGCGCGTATCGTTTCCTCGCTGTTTAACTTTGTCATAAACAAAAACAGCGTGTTTAAAAATACTTCTCCATCTGTGTCCACTTTGGTAAAGTACATTGTGCTGTGCGTTGTGCAGGTTTCGCTCTCTGCGGGACTTGTATGGACAATTTTCCACTTCCTCGGCTGGAACGAGACGCTCATTAAAGTGATTGTGGACTGTCTTCTGTTCCTGTTCAGCTTTCAGCTTCAGCGCGAATGGGTTTTTAAGAGAAAAGAAAAATAAAGCAGGGAACACGATTGCCGCCGTTTTTCAGCCTGTGCCGCATTGAGGCGCAGGCTGTCGGCATCTTTTTATTTGGGAGCGTTAAAATAAACTTTGAAACCGCTGGACAACGGGCGCTATTTCAAGTATAATAAGCACATATGTGAAACAGACTGGCCAGTATGCAGGTTGGTTTGCAAAAAGAGACTGTGCGTTTTGCACAGAGGAGGAATTTCAAAAATGAAGCTTTGGAAACGAATTGCAGCGGCTCTTCTTGCTGTTTGTATGACTCTGCCGTTTGCTGCGTGCAGCGGAGACACATCATGGGTTTACGACTATGACGACATCCAGATTACATCTGGTATGTATATTGCGTTTACAATGAGCGCCTATTCTCAGGTTTCCCAGCAGGACGATTATGACTCTGAAAAATCGATTCTCGATCAGACCATCGAGGACAAATCTGCAACGGAGTGGATCCGTGAGCGCGCAGGCGCTCTGGCCGACGAATATGTCGCCACACTCCGCAAGTTCGACGAGCTGGGGCTTTCTCTCGACGAGAATGACGAAAAGGACATTGACAGCACCGTTGAAACCTATTGGGAAAATTACGGTGAGATGTATGAGAAAAACGGCGTCGGCGAGGCGTCTTACCGTAAACTGATTGAAGCGCAGATTAAACGCTATAAAGTATTTTTGAAGTATTATGGCGAAGGCGGTCTGGAAGAAGTTCCTGTGTCAGAGCTTCAGACGCATTTTAAAGAAAATTTTGCAAGCGTGAACGTTCTTTCTATGTCCCTTGCAACGGGAGATGAGCTGACAGACGAGCAAAAGGAGGAAAATGCATCCCGCAAGGAAAAAGCCAACGAATATGCAGAGCTTTTAAACAGCGGTGAAAAAACGTTTCCTGAGGTTTACGATCTGTGGCAGCATTATCTGCTCGGCACTGAACATTCGGACGATGAAACACTAAGCGACGAGATGGATATGTCTACATATATTCAGAAGGACTCCACTACGCCTTCTGAAAAGATCGTAAAATCCATTTTCTCAGATGTGGAAATTGACGGCGACGCAAAGGTTTTAACCTCTGACAGCGCATTGTATCTTGTCAAACGCTACGACGTAATGAAGGATGAAAAGAATCTGGAGGATATGCGCGAAACCGTGCTCTCCGACATCAAGAGCGACGATTTTCTTGAAATGCTCGAAGGCTGGAGCAAGGAGCTTACCCGTACTACGAACAACGGCGCATACAACCGCTACGATCCGAAGAATATTAAATTAAGCTAAAAATTTATATAAAGCGAAAAAGCATCCGGCGTACTTATGCCGGATGCTTTTTTGTGCGCTCTTTAGCTTTAGGAGGCATAGGCTTGTACAGGGCTAACTCAAGTCATAGGTTTAGCCAGTGATTATGACTTGTTGGACGAATTGCGGCTCTTATAATAATGAAGAAAAGGGAGCCTTTTGTACAAAAACTTCTTGACAGAACGCCGCGCATTTTATACGATAAACAAAGAACGTGTTCTGCATGGAAAGGAGTATGTCCAATGAGGCTTGCGCAAAACCATACGGCTGAATGCCGCATTGTCTTAGCGGAAACGCACGATGAAGCAGTCCGCTATGCCGCTGACGAACTTGCACGCTGTCTTTTTAAGATGTGCGGCGCGTCTTTTCCCATCGCATCGGATTTGCTGGCGCTCCGGAAAAACGATATTCTTTTAGGAGAGAACCGCCATACGGAAGCGCTCGGGCTTACCGCGCGGATTGAAGCGCTGCCGAAGGAGGGCTTTTTCTACTGCACGGAGGAAGACTGCCTTGTTATCGGCGGAAAAGGCCGCGGCCTCCTGTACGGTGTGTATGCCTTTTTGGAGGATGTGCTTGGCTGCCGGTTCTTCACGCCGGAGATTACGCATATTCCGCGGCGCTGCTGCATTGAGCTGCCTGCGCTCGATCATACGGAAGCGCCTGTAATGGAATATCGCGAGCCGTATCTGACCGAGTGCAAAAATCCGGATTTTTCCGCGCGCCGCAGAGTAAACGGGCAGTCTGTGCCATTTCTCAAAAAGCACGGCGGAGGCGTAAAGTATGCGGACGGTTTTTTCGTCCATACATTTACAAAGCTGCTGCCGCCGGAGAAGTATTTTGACGCGCACCCCGAGTATTTTGCAGAGGTGGACGGCGCGCGGCTGCGGGAAAAGACGCAGCTTTGTCTTTCCAATCCGGAGGTACTGGAGCTTGTGACTGCACGGGTGCTTGATGAGCTTAGAAAACAGCTGGATGCAGGGATCTTTTCCGTTTCTCAGGATGACAACTATAACGGCTGTACCTGCGAGAGATGCCGTGCGATCAATGAGGCTGAGGGCAGCATGTCGGGCGCGGTGATTCGCTTTGTAAATGCTGTCGCCGAAGCGGTAGAAAAGGAATTTCCGGATGTTACGATTGACACGCTTGCCTATCAGTACACACGAAAGCCGCCAAAGTTTACAAGGCCGCGTCAGAATGTCAGCGTGCGCCTGTGCACCATTGAGTGCTGTTTCGTACATCCGCTGCGCGATTGCCGGCACGATGATCCGGATGCCCCAAACATTGATCTGGCGCAGCCGTTTGCCGACGATCTGATTGGATGGGGAAAAATCTGCGATCGGCTGTATGTCTGGGACTATGTTACGAACTTCTCGCACTATTGGATGCCGCATCCCAACTTTCATGTGCTGGCGGACAATGTGCGATTCTTCGCCGAAAATGGTGTAAAAGGCGTGTTTGAGCAGGGGTGCCCGGCGGACGGCGGAGGAGAGCTGACAGGGCTTCGCGCCTACCTGCTGTCGAAATGTCTCTGGAATCCGGATGTTGACGAAAGCGTCATAACAGACGAGTATCTTTACGGCGTTTATCAGGAGTCGGGCGCTTATATCAAGGCTTATATGGAAGAGGTGTACCGCGCAGTCATGGATGCAGGAAGCCATCTCTACTGTTTCAATCACCCAGATAAACCGTGGCATACGATGGCGCTTGTCAAACGGTGCGAAGCGCTGTTTGACAAAGCAGAATCCGTGGCGCCGGACGAAACCGTCCTTAGCCGTGTGCGGAAGGAACGGATGGCGGTGCGCTATCTGCGTATTCTGCTTACGGAGAAAGGCTCCGCAGAGCGAAACGCCCTGCTTGATTCCTTTGAACGGGATGCAGAGACTTTCGGCATGACACAGATCTGGGAGCGGAACACCATTGACTTCTGTCTCCGCGTACTGCGCGGCGAGGAAGAACCCGGCTATTGGTGGGCGAACTAAGGAAAGGCGGATCGTATGATAACGGAAACTCAAATTGTTGTGCGCTATGCGGAGACGGATCAGATGGGCATTGCGCACCACTCAAACTATGCCGTCTGGTTTGAGCAGGCGCGCACGGAGTTTATCCGAAGCCTGGGTATAACCTACGGCGAAATGGAGAAAAACGGCGTGATGATGCCGCTTACAAAGCTCGAAACCGTGTATAAAATTCCGGCGCGCTATGAGAATGTGCTGACGGTTTATACTCGTGCCGTCAAACTGTCACCTGTCCGTATCCGTCTTGAATATGAGGTGCGGAGAGCGGACACCGCGCGGCCGCTTTCCTTCGGTGCAACAGAACATGCTTTTGTTGACAGCGGGACGTTTCTGCCGATCAACATGAAGCGCAGGATGACAACGCTGTATGAGAAAATGGAGGCAGCCGCAGAGGATCCGCTTTGTGCGTTTTCTAAATAGAAGAAAGGAAGTTTTTGGAATATGAAGTATTTTGAACTTGGGAAAACCGGTCTTCAGGTTTCAAACATTGCGATGGGATGCATGCGCATTACCGGCAGGACAAAGGAGGAGGTTGCCCGCCTGATTGAAACGGCAGTGGAAGAGGGCGTAAACTTTTTCGATCATGCGGACATTTACGGCGGCGATCATGCCTGCGAGGCTTATTTTGCGGAATCTCTTGCACTGACAAATGTCAGGCGGGAGAATATGATCGTGCAGACAAAGTGCGGCATTCGTCCGTTTGGCTATGATTTTTCGTGTAGCCATATTTTAAAGCAGGTGGATGACAGCTTAAAGCGTCTGAACATGGATTATCTGGACGTACTGCTTCTGCATCGTCCAGATGCGCTCATGGAGCCGGACGAAGTGGCGGAGGCGTTTGACCGTCTGCACTCCGCGGGCAAGGTGCGCTTTTTCGGCGTCTCAAACCACAATCCCATGCAGATCAGGCTGCTTGAAAAATCTTTGCGCCAGAAGCTGCATGTAAATCAGCTTCAAATGGGCATTGCGCATACGCCGATGATCGACAGCGGAATGGCGGTCAACATGTCAATTGACCAGAGTATTAACCGCGATGGAAGCGTTCTGGACTACTGCCGGTTAAACGACATTACCATTCAGGCGTGGTCGCCGTTCCAGAAGGGCTTTTTTGAGGGCGTGGTATTAAACGATGACGAAAAATATGCCGCCTTAAACAAGGAAATCCGCCGGCTTGCCGCGCAGTATGAAGTTGCGCCGACGGCAATCGCCGTTGCGTTTTTAACCCGTCATCCGGCGAATATTCAGGTGATTCTCGGTACGACGAGTATCGACCACATGCGCGAAAGCTGCGCAGGCGCGTCCCTGCCTCTCACACGCGAGGAGTGGTACGGTCTGTATAAGGCGGCTGGAAATATGATTCCCTAAGGATGATACAGGAATGAAAGCCGGTCCCCTGATTAAGCAGGGGATCTGTTTTCGCGTTCTAAAATTTTCTGGAAAGGAAGGATAGAGTGGAGCGATACAAAGAACCGGCCAAAGAGATACCTGTCTATGGCCGTTATGACGTCGTAGTAGCAGGAGGCGGATGCGCAGGCTTTGCCGCTGCTGTTGCCGCGGCGCGCACGGGAGCGAAAACGCTGATTATTGAGCAGTTTCCTTTTTTTGGCGGAACGGCAACAGCCTCACTGATGGCGACAATCGTTGGCGTGAGAAATCAGGTGAAGCCGGATGAGTTGCAAGTCTGTAAAGGAATCGGCGAGGAACTGATTCTGAACATGATTGCCGAGGGCGGCGCAGAGCATTCGAGAAATTCCTATGAGTCGGAAAAACGCAGCGATACAAAGGGAGATCTTTCATACAACTATGCATTTGATACGGAGATCTTCAAAAAGGTCACGCTTGATATGGCGGTGGAAGCCGGATGCGACATCTTGTTCCACACGTATTTTGCAGATACCATTGTGGAAGAAGACTGCGTGAAAGGCATTATCGTAGAGAATAAATCCGGCCGGCAGGCGATTTTTGCAAGAGTTGTAATTGATGCAACCGGCGATGGAGATGTTGCGGCTCGGGCGGGCGCGGCCTTTTGGCAGACGAAGAGGGACGAGGCCCCGCGGCTTGTAGACGCGATCATGTACAAGATCAGCGGTTTTGATCCGGATACCGATTTTCCCGGCGGTTTGTTCGGAAATGAGCTGGTGCTTTGGGGACCGGCAACCGACGGGCGCGACGCCACCGATGCCAAAGAGCTTACGGATATGGAAATTGCGACGCGGCGCGCGGTATTCGATCATCTGGAAAATCTGAAAAAGGAACGGCCCGATTTAAAAAACGCCCGTGTGGCGGATACCGGCGTGCTGCTCGGTATCCGGCAGACGCGCTTTGTAAAGGGCGTATACACCTTAACCGGTGACGACGTTCTGGAAGGGGCAGCGTTTCCGGACAGCATTGCGATGGGTGCGAATCCCGTTATCCACTACTTCGGCTATCGCCGCTTTCTGACGCATGAGGGCTATGAAATTCCATACCGGTGCCTTGTACCGGAAAAGACGGATGGACTTCTGGTTGCGGGTCGGTGTATGTCGAGCGACCAGATCGCCTATGAGTCGTGGCGCGCAATGGCTCACATTTTGAATATCGGAGAAGCGGCTGGCACTGCGGCTGCGCTTTCCGTGCGAACCGATGTGCAGCCGCGCAAATTGGATGTTTCGCTTCTGCAAAAAGCGCTGATCGAAAACGGTGCGGAAATCGGACAGGGACGGACAACTCCGTCCGCTGCTGTCCGCTCATATACAGAATAGGAGAAAGGGAGAATTGTCATGAAAATCGTTTTACTGGAATCGTTGGCCATATCTGAGAATGTGCTCAATCAATATGCGGATGCCCTGTGCCAGGCAGGACACATTTTTGAAGCATATGAGCGGGATATGAATTCGGACGTCCAGATTGCGCGCGCTAAGGATGCAGACGTTATTATGATTGCCAACATGCCGTTAAAGGGCGAGGTTATCCGAGCCTGCAAGAATTTAAAGTATATCAATAT
>UQQY01000078.1 GCA_900543295.1 uncultured Oscillospiraceae bacterium
GGGCTCGAACCTGTGACCCTCTGCTTGTAAGGCAGATGCTCTCCCAGCTGAGCTATGCTCCCATCATTGCCATTCATTTGTTGCCGCATCTCTCAGCGACGAATGTTATTTTAACTCATGCAGGAGGAAAAGTCAAGCACTTTTTTCGATTTTTTAATTTTCTTTTCTCCTTTCTTTGATCGGACGACTCGCTTTTCTGTATTAAGGTCTTTGCCGTTATCCCGAAACGTATAACAAAACCGCTTGATTTACCTGCCGGCACATTCCGAAACGGATCATTTCAATACATAACAATACGGCCGGTTCCGCATGGGGCCGGCCGTATTGTTTAAAAAGGAGTTTAATCCTCCTGCCCTTTCTTGGTATCCTCTGCTTTGATTGCTTCCGTACGGTAGATAAATTTCACCTGTCCGTCCATATCGCCGCCGATGCCGGAGAAAGATTTGTAATTCTTAGAGACGTCACAGGTTGCACGCAGTCTGGTCACAACACTGCCAAGCTCGCCGCCAGCCGCCTCTACAATCCTTTGTACGCCCTGCTCATTGAAAGTCTTCAGTCCATCGGAAAGCTGCATAGCGCCGCTTTTCAACTGTGACACACCCTCTGTCAGCGCGCCGCTTCCATTTTTAAGCTGCATAACGCCCTGATAAAGCGTCTGCGACCCCTCTTTCAGGGATGCCGTACCACCGCTCAATCCCTTTGTACCGGAAAGCAGCGCGTCTGATCCGTCTTTTGCCTGTGCAACACCCGCTGTATAAGCGGAAAGTCCGGTATAAAACTGGTTGATGCCGTCGAGCTGCGCTTTGAGCGCAGTAACGCTGGACACACCGGTCTTTGCCTGTTCTACAGCGGCTTCTATCTTTGCTTTTACTTCATCCGACTGCATATTTTGATCGATTAACGTCTGAATCTGCTGCTCCGTGTTCTGGTCAATGGACGTCTGCACCTGCTCGGATGCCATCTGTGCGGAAACTGCGGCAGAAATCTGTGCCTGTACCTGCTCTGAAATCTGTCCTGCCTGTACGGCGGCCTCGTATTCTTCCGCAGTCATGTTAAGTCCGGCTGCTGAGAGCACCTGCCCGGTCACCTGCTTTTTAACGGCGGCCGTAACGCCTGTACGGATAGCGGATTCATTCTGCCTTACCGTCTCCGATACCTGTGTATACGCCGTTTGATATGCCGTCTGATAGATTGTCTCTTCATCAAGCGAGCTGACGACGCCATTTAACACATCCGCATAGTTTTCTATGGTCAGTTTCGGAGCAGTAACGCTTGCGGCGGCAAGCTGGGTGTCCGCCGCCGCCAGAATAGATTCAAAAATCTGTTCTGCACCGGCGTTTAAACTGTCGTTGTTTTGCACCAGTTCGCTGAGGCCGCCGGAGAGGGCCGCAGCGCCCGTATACAGCTTTGAAGCCCCTGCGTCAAGCTGGGCGGAACCGTCTGCAAGCTGCTTTGCTCCGGCCGCAAGCTGATCGACGCCTGAAATCAGCTCTCCGGATTTGTCAAGCAGCTCGGAAAGGCCGCTGTACAGCCTGGAAGAGCCATCCAGAAGCTGGGCCATTGCATCATTCAGCTTGTTTAAAGAATCTTTTAAATCATCGAGCGAATCCGCGTCCGAAAGATCAATCGAGCTGAATACTTCATTTGTAGCAAGCGTCAGCGTAGTGGTCAGGCTGAAGTTCGTTACGTCTGCGCTGATCTCGATATAATCCGGAATTTTGAATGTATCGTCGGAAAGCGCAAGATTATCGGACAGTCTCGGAAAGGCGATACCGGCGACAATGGTGCGATCCCCGTCGTTTATCAGCTTGCCGTTTGTCACCGTGATATTGGAAAAATGGTCGTTGTCTAAAATTGTACCGGTCAGCATGGCGAACGGAACATAGATTTTTTCCTCTGCGCCGTCGATTTCCACCGTTTCGTACTGCGTGTTTTCGTAGTTGAAGCGAATGGTGACACGGCCGCTTTTTCCGGCAAGTTCCTCCGGCGAAATCGCCTTGCCGTCCAGCAGATACTGAACGGAGAGGTTAACCGGCAGTTCTTTATTCGTTATACCCTGATAATAAATATCGTTGCCCTGTGCATCCCATACCCTCATATGATCGCCGTTCATGGTATAGGTCTCGTCGCCCTTAACGTTTTCCACGTCCGAAAGCTCAGAATAGTCCGCAATCGATTGGTTCTTTTCCCCGTTTTTGATCCAATCGCTGACAATAACCTTTTCAACGGAGCCGTCCGCGCCCGCAATAACATAAACGGTTTCATCTTTATAAAGAGATGTCTCCGATGTATTTTGCACGCTGTCCGCATCAGCGGCGGATACAGGCACCGGATTTGCCCTTGCAGCGCCCGCAGAATAAGAAGCCGCGCCAACGCCGGTACACAGAACCGCAGCGCCTAAAACGGCGGACAGGATTTTTACAGTTTGTTTTTTCATTGTTTTACCTCCGCAGATTTCTTTGGCCTCATGCCGAATGTTGTGGCGCAGATCACGCGGTCAAGCAGCATGAACAGCGCCGGAAGCAGGAAAATGACGCAAAGCACGCTGATAACCGCACCGCGCGCCATCAGCATACACATGGAGCTGATAATGTCGATGTCAGAATAAAGCGCTACGCCGAACGTTGCGGCAAACAGTCCCATGCCGCTGACAATGATCGACGGAATAGACGTGGAAAGCGCTGTTCGCACTGCGTCGCGTTTACTCTTTCCACCGCAGCGCTCCGCCTTATAGCGCGTCGTCATCAAAATCGCATAGTCAACCGTCGCGCCAAGCTGAATGGTACTGATACAAATCGGCGCAATGAACGGCAGGGACTGGCCGAAATAGTGCGGCAGACCAAGGTTAATAAAGATGCCGAGCTCGATGACGCAGATCAAAATAAACGGCAGCGAGAAGCTTTTCTCAACCAGCGCGATAATCAGGAAAATGGCGATAATCGAAACCGCATTTACTACCTGAAAGTCGTGATCGGTGGTCTCAATCATATCCTTCATGCAGGGGGCCTCGCCGATCAGCATGCCGCCCTGATCGTACCTTTTCAGAATGGCGTTGAGCTCGTCGAGCTGACTGTTCACCTCGTCGCTTGCAACACGGTATTCGGAATTGATCAGCATCAGTTCCCATTTATCGCTCTTTAGCACATCCGAAAGCGTATCCGGTATGATCTCCTCCGGTACAAGCGAACCGACGACTGATTCCATACTTAATACGTATTTGACGCCGTCCACCTGCTCCATCTCGTCAGTCATAGCTTTAACAGACTTCGGCGAAACAGAGGCGTCAAGCAGAACCATGTGCGTAGAAGCGACATCAAAATCCTCGCTGAGCTTTGAATTCGCAATTACATAGTCAATGTCCTGTGGCAGGCAGTTGCCGAGGTCATAATAAACCTCGCCGTTTGTCTTGCTGTAGCCGTAAAACGCAGGAACCACCAAAATGACAAGCAGGGCAAGAAATACGGGAAAAGCCTTCGTAATGCCTTTTGCGAATTTATCCATCTTCGGCAGTATGGAGCGATGCATTGTTTTCCGAAGCGGCTTGTCGAGAATCAAGATCATGGACGGAAGCGTCGTAACACAGCCGATTACGCCGAGTAAAACGCCTTTCGCCATCACAAGCCCCAAATCGCGGCCAAGCGTAAAACTCATAAAGCACAGCGCGATAAATCCGGCAATCGTGGTAATCGAACTGCCGATTACAGAAGTAAGCGTCTTGTGAATAGCGGCCGCCATTGCCTCCCTGTGATCCTCATAGCGCGGCCGTTCTTCATTGTAGCTGTGCCAGAGAAAGATGGAGTAATCCATGGTGACGGCTAGCTGCAAGACGGCGGAAAGCGCCTTGGTGATGTACGAAATTTCTCCCAAAAAGTAGTTCGTGCCCATATTGAGCAGAATAGAGATTCCAATGCTCGCCAAAAATACAAATGGTATGATCCAGTTATCCATGAACAGCATCATGGCGACGCAGGCCAGGATAACGGCGATTCCGACGTAAATCGGCTCTTCCTTTTCGCAGAGATCCTTTAAGTCCGTCACCAGCGCCGACATACCCGAAACAAAGCACTGCCTCCCCGCGATGGAACGGATAGAACGGATAGCGTCCATTGTATCATCCGACGAGGTAGAGGTATCAAAAAAGATCGCCATCATCGTGGCGTTGTCCGTATTGAACTCCTGATATATAGAGTCCGGCAGCAGCTCCATGGGAACCGATAGGTCTGCGATGGAATCATACCAGAGCACCGTCTCGACATGCTCCACCTTCTCAATCTCCGACTTTAGCTTCGCCACATCTTTTGGTTTCATATCCTCTACAATAACAAAGGAAAATGCGCCTTTTCCGAATTCATTCAAAAGCTCGTTCTGCCCGACGGCGGTATCAATATCCTGCGGCAGATAGTCGAGCATATCATAATTGATTCGCGTCGCCATCATACCAAGCAGGGCCGGTATCATCAGAACGAGTGAGAGAATCAGAATCAGCACTCGGTGTTTCGCCACCGCTTTTCCGAATTTCATGATCTGATCAATCCTTTCCCAATTCACTATAGTCGATTTCGATGACATCCGGATGCTGATTCCGAATGATTTTCACAAGCAGAAGAGCGACACAGAAGCTCAAAATCCCATCGCACAGCAGCGATATTCCCAACAGAGCCATGATAAACTGCATGCTCTCTGCCGGCCGTATCACAAGCAAAAGCCCCAATATGCCGGACAGAACCGCCAAGGAAAATATCAGCCACCATTTGCGGATGCCAAAGCGCCGTGCATCCAGCGCAATCTGAATTTTAAATAAACCGTCTGTCAGAATGAGAATACCGAGTACAATAAAGAGAAATGACATAGCGCGTCCAGGGACCGCCAAAAGAATCAGACCGATCAGCATGATCAACATGCCAAACGCCAAATCGTACTGAAAAGCCAACCTATACAGATCCCTTGAAAAATAGCCGATCATTTTGATAGCGCCATACAGTACTAAAATGGCGCCAAGCATCTGGCAGAGGGTGTACGCCGACATCTGTGGAAAAAGGATCAGCAGAATTCCCACGGCGCAGAAAACTGCCGACATAATGAAATATCCGATTTTCGCAGTTTGCATCGGTTTTACAGAACGCATACGTTCTCGCCTCCTTTCTCTTCCGAACAAAAATCATTGTAGCAAGCGAGCCGGCAGAATTACATAGACAAAAAAACCACCGTGCCGCAAAAACAGATACCCATGCGTTTTTGTCTGTTTTTTGGGCAGAGACGCGCCTTTGCCCAAAAAATGTGCAGACGGAAAATTCTGCACAAAAAACCGACAGAAAAACGATTTTAGCTATTGCGAAAAAACGGTTTTTCCTTTAAACTGATAGACAAGTCGTAGGAACGATTGCGCAGATCGGCAGGCTTCTTTTGCCGTATTGTATAATATATAGGAACAAGCTTTCCGGCCCGCACATGACCCATCGGCTGTTATATGGAAGGAGATGCATATGAAAACAGATAAGACGGTGTTGCGTGAAACCGCATATATCGCGCTTGGCGTTCTGGTGCTGAGTCTGTTTATGGAAAGCGTTTTTTTAGTTGTGGGACGCTGGGACTCGGCAGTTTTAACCGGAAATCTGCTCGGCGCCGCAGCCGCCATCCTGAACTTTTTTCTGATGGGACTCACCGTGCAAAAGGCCGTAAGCGACGAGGCGGATACCGCCGCAAAACGGATGAAGGCCTCCCAGATGCTGCGCATGCTCCTATTGCTGCTTTTCGCCGTTATTGGAGCCGCCCTGCCGTATTTTCAGATTTTAGCCGTTCTGATTCCGCTGTTTTTTCCCCGCATCGTCATCTCCGTGCGCGGGATGATCCTCAATCGGAATTCGTCAGACAAAACGGCCGGCTGACAACACCAGTCTGATTTAAAGGAGGTGATTGTGCAAATGCATAAAACCGCAAGGTTTCGCTTGATGGACGCGCTGTTTCTCTGTATAACGCTTCTTCCCATTGCTGCGGGCGTTGTGCTGTACATTCTGACGGAACCGCTTTCAGAGGGCATCACGGTAAGCGGAGCGCGGATCTTTTTTACGATCCCAATGCCATTGCAGGACTTGCCCATAACGGAATCACAGGTAAATTCCTGGCTTGTGCTTGTGTCGATATTCGGTCTTTGCCTCTATCTGACGCACGGCGTCACAAAAATTCCGCAAAGCAAACGGCAGCTTGCTGCGGAATGGATTGTCGAAAAATCGCAGAGTTTTGTAAATGGCAACATGGGAGAACGCTTCGCAGGCTTTGCGCCGTTTATTGCAGCTATTATGGCGCTTTCCGCTTTCTCAAGCCTTTTAAGCCTGTTCGGGCTCTATCCCCCGACCTCCGACTTCAATATTGTAGCCGGCTGGGCCGTGCTTG
Source organism: uncultured Oscillospiraceae bacterium (assembly GCA_900543295.1). Taxonomy (GTDB): domain Bacteria; phylum Bacillota; class Clostridia; order Oscillospirales; family Ruminococcaceae; genus Paludihabitans. The sequence goes on from UQQY01000078.1 coordinate 6,391, forward strand.
TCTTTGTCCTGATCACACACTACAAGCTCAAGGGCGGTATGGGCAACTATTTAAAGGGCTTTGCCGAACCGATCCCAGTTTTTGCGCCCTTTAACGTCATCAGCGAGGTGGCAACGCCAATCTCCATGACGTTTCGTCACTACGGAAATATTCTTTCCGGTACGGTTATCTCCACGCTGGTAATGGCGGGATTGCAGGGGCTCTCTTCGCTGCTTCTTTCCTGGCTTCCCGGAATATTTGGAGACGTACCGTGGCTGCAAATCGGCATTCCGGCAGTGCTTTCCGTCTATTTCGACCTGTTCAGCGGCTGTTTGCAGGCTTTTATTTTCGCCATGCTGACCATGCTGAACATTTCCATGGGCTTCCCGGAAGAGGCCTTTGAAAAGCGACAAATGAAAAAAGAAAAATGCAAACAATCAAAATTGCCGCAACGCGGCATTCAGGAGGTAAATGAACATGACTGAACTTGCTATTGGTATTATTTTAGGCTGCTGCGCGCTTGGCGCAGGTATCGCAATGATTGCCGGTATCGGCCCGGGCATCGGCGAGGGCAATGCCGTGGCAAAGGCGTGCGAGGCCATCGGCCGCCAGCCGGAGTGCAAAGGAAGCGTTACAACCACCATGCTGATGGGCTGCGCCGTTGCGGAGACCACCGGCCTTTACGCGCTGGTTATCGCCATTCTGCTGATTTTCGTCGCACCGAATATGCTCGTCAATATTTTGATGAACTTTGTCGGTTAATTTGGATAAGGAGTAAAGGCATATGCAGTCACTTGAGGTTATCTCGGTCAACATCTGGCATATCCTGATTTCCCTGTGCAACCTGTTAATCCTGTTTCTGATCGTCAAACGCTTTTTGTTTAAGCCGGTGAAAAAGGCTTTGGAAAAGCGGGACGCCGACATCGGAGAACGCTATTCCGCTGCCAATGAAGCCAAAAGATCCGCAGAGGCGGACAAGGCCGCTTATCGTGCAAAAATGGAAAACGCACAGGCTGAAGCCGACGCTGTCCTGCAAAAGGCGCAGAAAACGGCGCAGCTTCGCAGCGATACTATGCTCTCCGAGGCAAAAGAAAAAGCGGATCTGATGTTTGATAAAGCACATGCAGGAATCGAAGCAGAAACGCGCAGAGCGCGGCAAGCCCTCAAGCAGGAGGTCGCGGATCTGTCGCTTGAGCTGACGGAAAAAATGCTGAAACGAGAAGTGCATGCAGACGATCATCGTGAGTTAATCGACTCGTTTATTGATGAAATCGGAGGCGGCGATGGCACAGATCAGTAAGGAATACGGCAGCGCCCTGTTCGACGCCGCAGGCGAGCATGATGAGACAGATTCAGTGTATGAGGCCGCAAAACAGCTTTCCGCTATTTTTCAAGAAAATCCGGATTACATTGAACTGCTTTCGGCGCCGAATCTGCCAAAACCGGAACGGATCGCTCTTGCAAAACAGGCACTTTCCGGAAACGTTCCCGACACGCTCTGCGCTTTTGTGCAGCTTTTGTGCGAACGCGGCTATCTGCGCTGTTTTCCGGACTGTGTCGCGGAATATGCGGCGCTTTACGATGCGGCGCGCAGCATCATTACCGCAGAGGTGACAAGCGCAGTGCCGCTTCGTCCGGAGGAAGAGAAAAAGCTCCGGATCAAGCTCGAAAAAATGAGCGGTAAAACCGTTCGCCTGTCAGCGCATGTGGACGCTTCTCTGCTCGGCGGCATGACGGTTTTAATGAACGGGACGCTTTATGACGGAAGCATTAAAGGAAATATGAAGGAAATAAAGGAAGTGATAGACCGATGAATCTTCGTCCGGAAGAAATCAGACGGATTATAAAGGATCAGATCCTGCACTATGAATCAAAAATAGAAGCGGCTGAAACCGGCACGGTCATCCTTGTCGGCGACGGCATTGCAAAGGCGCACGGTCTAAAAAACTGTATGGCGAGCGAGCTTTTGGAGTTTGAAGACGGAAGTTTCGGCATGGCGCAGAATCTGGAGGAGGAAAGCGTCTCCATTGCGATCCTCTCGGAGGAAAACGATATTCGCGAAGGCGCGGCTGTCAAACGAACCGGCCGCGTGGTATCCGTTCCGGTCGGCGAAGCGCTGTTAGGCCGCGTGGTTGACGCGCTCGGCGCACCGATCGATGGAAAGGGGCCGGTCTCATGCAGGGACTATCGTCCAATTGAGTCGCCCGCCCCCGGCATTATTCAAAGAAAAAGCGTGTCCGTTCCGCTGCAAACCGGTATCAAGGCAATCGACAGCATGATTCCGATCGGACGCGGCCAGCGCGAGCTGATTATCGGCGACCGGCAAACTGGAAAAACTGCGATTGCTGTGGACACGATCATCAACCAGCACGATCAGAATATGATCTGCATTTATGTTGCAATCGGCCAGAAAAACACCTCGGTCGCACAGCTTAACGAACAGCTTGTTCGTTCCGGGGCGATGGACTATACCATCATTGTTTCTGCTTCTGCGGCACAGAGTGCGCCGCTTCAGTATATTGCCCCCTATGCGGGATGCGCAATGGCGGAGTATTTCAGGGAACAGGGCAAAGACGTTTTAATTGTGTACGACGATTTGAGTAAGCACGCGGCCGCATATCGCGCGCTTTCACTGCTGATTCGCCGTCCGCCGGGACGTGAAGCGTATCCAGGCGACGTCTTTTACCTGCATTCAAGACTGCTTGAACGCGCGGCATGCGTTGCACCCGAATACGGCGGCGGCTCGATCACAGCGCTGCCGATTATTGAAACACAGGCGGGCGACGTCTCCGCTTATATCCCGACAAACGTTATCTCCATTACGGATGGTCAGATCTTTTTGGAGACGGAGCTGTTCCACTCCGGCGTTATGCCGGCGATCAATCCGGGCATTTCGGTCAGCCGTGTCGGCGGCAGCGCACAGCTAAAGCCGATGAAGAAGGTGTCGGGCGAGTTAAAGCTGCTCTACTCGCAGTACCGCGAGCTGCAAGCCTTTGCACAGTTCGGTTCGGACTTGGACGCAGACACCAAATCGCGTCTTGCTTTGGGCGAACGCATTGTCGAGGTTTTAAAGCAGAACCGTAATGCACCGGTGCCGGTTGCATGTCAGGTGGCCATTATTTATGCCGTCATTCACGGCTATCTCAACGACATTCGAGTGGATCAGGTTACCACCTACGAAACAGATCTTTATGCGCTCTTAAAAAGCGACTACCATAATCTGTACACGCGCTTAAACGCTGGCTTTTTTGAAGAAGAGGACGTCAAAGAGCTGCAACACCTGTTGGAAGAAATGCGGAGGTGACGTCTGTGGGCGCAAATATGAAAGCCCTGCGCAGCCGGATCAAAAGCGTAGAATCTACACAGCATTTGGTCAAAGCCATGGGACTTGTCGCTTCCTCCAAAATCCGGCGCGCCTCCGACGCAATGTCGCATTCCAGACAGTATAAGGAGGCAGTGCAGGACATTACAGGGCTGCTCGCCGATTCTCCGGAGTGCCGACGCTCTGCCTACATGCGGCAGACAAAGCAGGACGACGCGGTTAAACTGGTCGTAA
>UQQY01000079.1 GCA_900543295.1 uncultured Oscillospiraceae bacterium
TAAGCAATGCGTCCGGTTATTCCAATCGCTCGGTTGCAGAGCTTGCGCTCTGCATGATGCTCACTCTTTTGCGCAGCGTGCCGCAGGTTGACGCGCGCTGCAGGGCAGGTGGCACGAAAGATGGACTGGTAGGTTGTGAGCTGCATGGAAAGACCGTGGGAATCGTGGGACTGGGCGCTATCGGACAGACGACCGCCGCGCTCTGCCATGCGTTTGGCTGCCGCGTCGTCGCCTATAATCCTCGTCCGAAGGAGGCTCCCTCTTATATTGAGCAGCTTCCTCTCGACGAAGTACTCGCACAGTCGGACATTGTGACGCTGCACTGCCCCTTAAACGATACGACCCGCGGCATGATCGGCGCGGACGAGCTCGCGAAAATGAAATCCTCTGCCTTTTTAATCAACACGGCGCGCGGCCCTGTTGTGGACAGCGCTGCTTTGGCAGATGCGTTGAATAGAGGCGCAATTGCCGGCGCCGGCATCGACGTCTTTGAGGCGGAGCCGCCGCTCGAGCCGTCTCATCCGCTGCTGCACGCGAAAAATACTGTGGTGACGCCGCATGTAGCCTTTGCAACAAAGGAGTCCATGCTTCTGCGGGCCGAGATTGTGTTTGATACGCTGCATGCGTGGTTAAACGACAAGCGCAAAAACGTTATTCTGTAACCATCAACTCTATGCAAAAGCCCATGTCCGAAACGGACATGGGCTTTTGTCTCAGTGCAACGCATTTTTACTGCTCCGCAATAAAAACAATTATAATGGCAGTGCCCCTCGTCGGGGCACATAGCCGAAAAAATAGCCTTTGGTGATTGCGATTACTTTTTATTATATTTTTTGCGGTAGGCTTGAGGAGAGAGACCGTAAATTTCCTTAAAAACCCGCCAGAAATAGCTGTAATTATGAAATCCGGCTTCCAGCATTACCGTCTCGGCCGGATCGTCTGATAAAAGTAGACGCTTCTTTGACTGCTCCAGTCGATAGCGTATCACATACTGCATTGGCGTAAGCTGTGTAATTTCCTTAAACAGCTTACAAAAATAATATACACTGTAGCCTGCGGCATCCGCAAGCTCCTGTAAAGTGATGCGTTCGCTGTAATGTGCCTGCACGTAGGAAAGGGCATGCCTGACTGGCAGTAGATACTTGTCCGCCTCGTTTGATGATGACGAAGGAATTTCGTCCTGCATCTGCCGCAGCAGAAAAGCCAGCAATCTTAAAATGTTGGCTTTCCACAGCAGTTTCTGCGCGTCAGTGGCGCGCAAAGGAAGACAAAGCGATGCAAAATAGGAAAAGTCAGCCGGACTGTCCGTGGTATTTTGAAGAACGGGCGGCAAACGCCGGAATGCATTGAAGGTGTCTTTGGTCTCATTTAAGTCAAACTCTACATAAAGCGAACGGTATACGCCGATTCCCTCCACCACCATGCCCGGAAAGCGAAAGAACACAGACTGCGGCTCGGTTGGGATTGGAATACTGTCCGTCAGAATGTATCCGCTGCGGGAGGAGACAATATATTCAATCTCATAGTGCGCTACCGTGCGCTGTCCATAGGTATCGCTGCTGTACAGATGCGGGTTTTCCCCTGAATCATGCCATGCGAAAAACACGGGAGAAAGACGGTCTATATGCAGTTCTTCCATAAAAGATTTGCTCCCTTCGCATTATCGGTTATACAGTCCGTTTGAGTTACACTGTCAGCAGAATTTCAAAATATATTATATCACATTACCGCAAAATAGTGTAGATAAGCAGCAAAATAGCGGATGGGAAAACCTGCGTACATATGATAAGCTAACAGTAAAGCAGATTACTGCAATTTGGAGGGAATATTTATGTTTTATTATGTGTCACAAAAAAATGCCGGGCCGGGCGACGGGAGCAGAGAAAATCCGTTTCGTACAATCGGGCAGGCTGCGGATGTTGCCATGCCGGGCGACACGATTGTCATCGGCGGCGGTACTTATCGTGAATGGGTCAATCCGAAAAACGGCGGACTCGGCAATAACCAGCGCATTGTCTATATCAATGCAGAGGGAGAACATCCCGTTATCAGCGGCGCAGAAGTTATCGGAGGCTGGGCGCCGTTCGAGGGCGGCGTATGGCGTACCGAGGTAGACAATACGCTGTTTGGCGAATATAACCCCTATGCAGACGAAATATTTGGCGACTGGTATGATGGACTGGGACAGACGCATCATACGGGCGAGGTGTTTTTGAACGGCACAGCGATGTATGAGGCAGCTTCGCTTGCGGCGCTTTCGGAAAATGTCGGAACAGCGGAAAGGATGTTCCGCTGGTTCGCGATTGTCGAAGAGGAGAAAACGGTATTCTATGGCGATTTTGGCGGAAAGAATCCAAACGATTGCTGTACGGAGATCAGTGTGAGGCCGTATTGCTTTTTTCCGCAGAAAGAAGGAATTAATTTTATCACGGTATCCGGCCTTACGATGTGCAGAGCCGCTACCCAGTGGGCTCCGCCGACTGCGTTTCAGCCGGGGCTGATTGGCCCTCACTGGAGTAAGGGATGGATCATCGAAAACTGTAAAATACATGATTCCAAGTGCAGCGGCATCAGCCTTGGGAAAAAACATGATTTAAAGGATAACTGCTGGTCGATCAATCCTGAAAAGGGCGGCGCGCAGACTTATACGGAGATCATTTTTTCCAATCTCCGCGACGGCTGGAGCCGTGAAAAAATAGGCGGCCACATTGTCCGAAACAATGAAATCTATCATTGCGGACAGGCCGGCATCGTCGGCTGTATGGGCGGCGCTTTTTCAGATATTGTCGGGAATCATATTCATCACATCAATATCCGGCATGAGTTTTCCGGCGCGGAGATGGCGGGAATTAAGCTGCATGCCGCAATTGATACCGTTATTGAAAAAAACGTCATACATGACTGCAACCGCGGGCTGTGGCTCGACTGGGAAGCGCAGGGAGCCGCCGTGCGAAAGAATGTGTTTTTCCGCAACGACGAGGAAGAGGATCTTTTTATAGAGGTTTGTCACGGTCCCTGTATGGTGGAAAACAATCTCCTGCTCTCTTTGCGGAGCTTTCTTGACGTATCACAGGGCACTGCCTGCGTGCACAATTTGTTTGCGGGAAAAATATATGCTGTTCCGGATACAAACCGTTTTACCATGTATCATCTTCCGCATTCGACAATGGTTGGAGGCGTCATGCTGGTTTACGGCGGCGACGACAGATTTTTCAACAATATCTTTGTTGGACAGCGCGATGAGAACAAGCATCGCGGCAGTTGCGGGACAAAGGCTTATGAAAGCTATCGTGACAACAAAATCGCCCGGAAAACCATGGATAACGATACGCCGGCGGCGGACATCGGAGAAACACTGCCGGTAAAAATGCGCGACAATCTCTATCTGAATGGGGCGGTTCATTGGCCGCACGAGCAAAACCCGCATGTTGTCTCCGATTTCCATGCAGAGCTTACGATAGCCGAAGAGGAAGGCCATTTCTGGCTTTGCACAAATCTTGGCGGAATGGTGAACGGACTGCTTGCAGACCAGGTAACGACCACAGAGCTCGGAAAGGCGTTTGAACCGGATCAGGCATATGAAAACCGCGACGGTTCTCCTGTTTTGGTGGACAGTGATTTTTCCGATTGTCCCCGTGCCGAGAAAACAACGGTCGGTCCGTTTGAGCATTACAGCGAAAAGATCTTTTTGGCATAAGCAAAAAAACTCATTGTATATCAGCGAAAATGATATACAATGAGTTTTTTCATAGAATGACATAAAACAGGATGGAAAGATAGTGCGCAACGCTCCCAAATAAAACAAACAGGTGCCAGATGCCGTGGAACCAGCGCCGCTTTTTCTGCACGTAGAAAAAGATGCCGCCCGTATAAAAAAGCCCGCCGATCAGCAAAAGCCAAAGTCCGCCCGGGCGCATAGTGACAATCATCGGCTTTGCTGCGATAACAACCGCCCAACCGGACGCAATATATAAAATGAGCGACAATTTTTTAAACCGTTCGATGCTGACAGCGTTGAAAACAATACCGATCACCGCGCTTCCCCATACAAGCCCGAACACAACCCAGCCGAGCGGTCCGCGCAGCGTAACCAGTGAAATCGGCGTATAGGTTCCGGCAATCAGCAGAAAGATCGACGAATGATCCAGCACCCGCATGACACGTTTGGCGCGCGCATTGGTGATCGCATGATACAGTGTGGACATGGTATACAGCACAATCAGAGAAAAGCCGTACACCGCTGAGGACACAATTCCCCATGCGTCAGAAAAGAACGCGGCAAGCACGATCAAGAGCGCCGTGCCGCAGGCAGCGAAGACCGCCCCTGCGCCGTGCGAAATGGAATTTAGAATCTCTTCTCCTGTCGAATACTGTTTTTGCTTAGGCAAAACGCGATTGTTCAATGATCTTCGCCTCCGTTTATCGCAAGCTTTGCTTCAAATTCGGACGGAATGACGCAAAACCATGTCTGTCCCGGCGTCACCCTGCATTCGGATCCGTCCGCGGCAAGCACCTTGATGGGGCTCTGTTCATCCGCTTTCCGGAAAGTTACCTTCTGCATCTTTCCGTTGGTAAAATAGTACCCATGTCCGCTTGCCAGATTGATCTCCTTGTGCAGGCCGTCCGACATCAGCGACACATCCGTATACATCAAAAAGACGTTTTTTACTCTGACGGCTTCTCCGGTTGTCTCGTCGATATGGTCGCCGCCATACTGACCTTTTTTGTACAGGCCGGAGGCTGCGTCATAGGTAAAGGAAGGCGTGCAGATGCCGGACATTGGCGCGCTCACAGAAAGCGCGCTCACCGTCATGGAAGCATCTGCCGTTTCCTCAAAATCAAAAAGAGGAGAGAGCGGGGCGGAAAGCGCAGTACGGATCTCCTTTTTTTCAATACCTGCCAGAAGCAGCGCTGCATCCGAGAAATAGCAGTGCTCGCGCGCCTTTTTTCTGGCGCGCTCGCTGTCAAAGCGGAATGCGGTGTTGGAGTAGGCAAGTCCGTCAATGTCGTCTACATCGAATTTGGCAATCGCGCTTTTAGCGGCCTCGCTTCCGCCGAAGTGCAGATAAATCGCGTCAAGCGGAAGCGCCAATTCCACATAGTCGTGTCTGGCGGAACGGATTGACCCGATTTCCGGCAAATCGTGATAGTCCGAGAAAACTGCCATCAGCCGCGTAATACCGCCTTCAACTGGCATTTCATAGACAATGTCGGCCTTGCTGATGCCGCGCTGAGGCAGAGACTGCTCAATGTTATTGACCATGACAGCCACCGGGCGGTTTAAGAGCAAGGATTTATCATAGCCTGCTTCGCCGGTCAAAGGAGAGTAATAAACCTCCTTTTCCGGCTCAGAGGATACCGGATCAGAGGGTAGTCTCGTTTCTTCTACTGTTCTGCATGCGCCTGCTGCAACAGCCAGCAGCAGAGCGACCGCTGCCGCAAAGATTCTTTTGCACTTCATGCTGGATTCCTCCTGTCAGGTTAAGCGCGGTTACAAGAACCGCTCAATACGCCATAACTTTCTTTAAGCTGGTGTCACCCGTAAATGTCCCTACATTATATAAAAAGAGCGCCTGATCATATTCTGAAAGATCGAGATATTCCGAAAGCGGCACATTCATATACCGCAGATCCACTACCGCAATTTCCTCATAGTGCAGTGTTAAAAACTGCATAACGGAGTTTGCAAAGCTGTCCTTAAAAACAATCAGCTTTTTTCCGTTTGCCACGTTTGTTTTAATCTGAATTAAGCCGTTGTTCTGTCCAAGAAACACAGTATATTTATCCTTGCCCTCTAAATTCTCCCGAAAAAAGATCGAAGCATACGTCTGCTTGTTTTTACCGTTGTAGCGAATGACGTCGGTCACCGGATCGCCCTGCGAATAGGTGTAGAGATCGATGGAATCCGCCAATTCCTCGCCGCAAAGCGCTTTTGAGTAGAGTGTGCCGAGAAAATCATGGGAGACATGTTCGATATTGAACATGTCCGACGTTGCGGCCTTAAAGCCCAGCGGCTTTGACAGCGCCGTATAGCCGAGATACGCGCCATAGCTTGTCCAGTGATGATCCGTCCGGTAGAAAATGTACTCCTTCTGATGCGCAGATAAAACGGTATAGGCGTCAACGGTATTTACATCGGAAAGTTGATCGTAGAACGAACGGATATATTCCGTTTGGCCGACCCGCGGCGCAAAAGCGGGAAGCTTCTGCGGATAGATCGCCTCCGCAGTGGGTACCAGCATGACCGTAGTTTGCAGCGTATCGGCATGCTTTTTTGCAAAAGCGTTGATTGCTTCGGCGTTTCCTTTGGTAATTTCTTTATCCGGCTGTGCGATGTTTTCGATCAGCATATTTTCGCAGATATAAACGCCGCCGATTTCCCGCTTTCCGGCGGTATAGTCAATGGCCGTTTTAGCTTTTGCAATCTGCTCACGCAGAAAAATGTGATCTGCAAGATATTTTTCCGTCTGATCCATAAAGGACTTGTCAAAAATACTTGATACCGAAAGTACGGGCGCAGACGCGAGAGAACGGTTTTCAAGCTCCGAAAAGCTCTGCTTGGGCAAAAAAAGCGTTACAACGGGAAAGAGGAGAATTACGGCGAAAAATACCGCCGCCAGAATTTTTTTGGACGTCATGAATGTTGCGCTTCCTTTCTTCCGTTATCAGAAATTAAAGTATAGGAACGGATTGTACGTCGAGGTGACAAGATAGCACAGGCAGACGAAAAACAGCAGAAGCTCTGCGGAAAGCCGCACGCCGTTTGCGCCGGCTCTCCACTTTGAGCGGAGCCATGAGAATACCCGGCGCGGCAGTGTGGTGGCGCAGACGGCGCAAAGTAGGATAACCGCTATATTCGACAGGACAAGGTAGAGAGATTGTCTGTCGGCGAAGCCCGCGCCGTTCAGACCGAACATTGCAGCAACAAAATTGCCGATTGCCGGCAGACTGTTCATCTCGAATAAGACCCAGCCGAATACGATCAGCAGAAAGGCGTACAGCCATTGCAGAATGTTTGGAAGCTTTCGTATCAGTTTGCCTAAAAACAGTTTTTCGATCAGCAGAATCACACCGAAATACAAACCCCAGAAGACGAAATTCCAGCTTGCCCCGTGCCAGAGGCCGGTAAGCATCCAGACCACCAGAATGTTGCGGACAAGGCCCCATTTTCCGACACGGTTGCCGCCCATTGGAATGTACACATACGAGCGAAACCACGAGCCGAGCGTCATATGCCACCGGCGCCAGAACTCCGTAATGCTTTTGGAGAGGTATGGATGGTCAAAGTTCGGCGGAAAATCAAAGCCGAGCATTTTTCCGAGACCGATTGCCATATCGGAGTAGCCGGAAAAATCGTAATAAATCTGAAAGGTAAAGGCTAAAATGCCAATCCATGCGGTTGCAGCCGGAAGCGCGGTGTAATCCATGGCCTTAATACTGGTCCAGACCGCGCCGATCGTGTTTGCAAGAATCACTTTCTTCGCAAGGCCGCGGATAAAGACGCTTACGCCGTCGCCGATTTTTCCAATTGAAATTTCGCGGCTGTCAATCTGCGCTTCGATGTCGCTGTAGCGCACAATAGGGCCTGCAATCAGCTGCGGGAACAGCGTAACATATCCCGCAAAATTTACAAAGCTTTTCTGCACACGGATTTCACGGCGATACAGGTCGATGACATAGGACATGGCCTGAAAGGTGTAAAATGAGATGCCGATCGGCAGCGGAAGTTTGGGATCCGGAATACTGGTATGAAACAGCGCGTTGATATTCTGAACGACAAACGAGCTGTACTTGAATATGCCCAAAAACAGCAGATTCAGAACAACAGCGGCAATCATGACGGCGAGTCTCTTCTTTTGCCGGTCTCCGAGACGTTCCATCAAAAGCCCTGCGCTATAGTCGATGGCGATGGTCAAAAGCATGACGAGCACGTAAACCGGTTCGCCCCATGCGTAAAAGAATAGACCCGATATCATGATAATCAGGTTCTTCACCCGCTTTGGCACCGCGTAATAAATCAACAGAACAATCGGCAGAAAACCGAACAAAAAGGTCATGCTCGAAAAAACCATAGGGTCAGTCTCCTTTATAGCTGCTTGATAAATGTCTGGTATTCTTCATAGGTCATCATGCTGTTGATGACCTCCAAAAGGGCGTTTGCCGTAAGGTAGGAGGGGAGTCCCAGCCGCTTTAAAAGCAGGACGCGCCTGTTTGCCGCATCTGCGCCGCCCGAGAGCCCATCCTCAAAAAAATCAATCTTTGTGATGCGCCGCGCATTCTCTACGACTGCTTCCTTTTGAGCGGAAACACCGGCATTCTGCAAAAGCGTATAGAGCGTCTGTACGTCAATGCCTTCGACGCCCAAAAGGTTCTCCTTGCCGGGTTTTTGCTTGCGGCGCTCCTTCCCTTTGATTTGCGGGATATATACCTGCTTGATGTCCGCATCCTTCGCAATGGAACGGATATAGCCGCGAAGCTGAAACCCGGCGTGGTCGGAATCGGTTAAAACAAGCAGACCCTTCTGCCTGCCGAGCGTGCGCAGAAGCGCCGCCTTCTCTTTATCTTTATAAATCCGGAATCCATCTGTCCGGATAATGATGCCGTCAATTAAGGAGGAAAGCTTGATCTGATCGTACTTTCCCTCTACCACAACGACACGGTCTATTTTGATTTTGTCCAAATTTTTCCCTGCCTATTCGCGCGCGGCAGCAAGCCGCATTTCGCCGAGCATCTGTTCCAGCGTGATTCGCGGCGGCGTCCGCGAGGATTTCAGCGCAAGATCCGTTTCGCAGAGCACGCAGACACACCGCCGGATCTGTGCGGATGAGAAACGTGCAGCATCCCGTCTTGCGTTTTTGACGGCAAAAAGCCGGTTTTTCGGATACGCAAAGTCTGCCGCCGTTTGGTCGGCGGAAATCCCCGCGGACAGCGCGCACTTTGCACGGTAGAGATCCGCAAACGCCATAGAGAGCGCGCCAAGGATGGCAACCGGCTCCTGCCGCAGGGCAAAAAGGTCGTCAACAATAGAAAACGCCCGGTCGTAACTGCCGGAAAGAATGCTTTTTGCGAGTTCAAAGGCGCTGGCCTCAACAGAGGGCACACAGCACGCCTCAATATCCTGCGCTGCGATTTCTCCGCTGCCAACATAGGCGCAGAGCTTGTCCAGCTCGTTTATAAGCGTCGCATAATCCGTGCCGCATCGTTCGACCAGCAGATCGGCCGCCGCCATATCGAGAGAAATATATTGCTTTGCCGCACGTTCGCACAGCGCGCGCTTAAGAGCGGCACGATCCTTACGTTCGAATTCACAGAGTACACCGTGCTTTTTAAAGGCGTCCATGAGCTTTTTGTTTTTCGCGGAGAGCTTTTTGGGCTGAAACTGCTCGACTGTATTGCATACGATAAGCACCGTGCTCTCTGAAAGCTCCTTTACTATGCCGATCAGCCGTTCAAGCTCATCGGCGGAGAGCCTGTCTGCATTTAAGTCACGGATTACGATACATTTTTGTGCCGCCATCATCGGCAGCGCGTCGCATGCCTCGGCGAGTTCTGCCATATCGAGTTTTGCCTCGTCGAAGCGGATGCGGTTGAACGCGTCAAACGAGCCGGTGTCGGTGCGCTGCTCCAGCCGCCGGAGCGCCGCGAGAGAAAACGCTGTTTCCGGCCCATAGAGGTAGTATCCGCCTGAGGGCACACCGGTTTTCAGTTGTTTAAAAAGATCGCTGTCTTTTACAGCCGGCACGGTTTATCTCCCTCCTCAAAGATGCGTAGTCGAAAACATCCTTATTATAGCACAGAATACATGCGCTTGTGTTGCCAATTTAAAAATTCCCAAAAGAAAATCAATTGGCGGCATGGCATTACAGAATTTTCATGCAAAACCACCTGTCGGAAAGAACGCTTTCCGACA
>UQQY01000080.1 GCA_900543295.1 uncultured Oscillospiraceae bacterium
GCTCCCGAAACCGAACTGGAACAAGCTGTGTGCCGCTACGGGATCGGCGAATTCGGCGTTTCGATTGACGACATGCCCGATACAGGACGTTTCCGCTACCTGATCGCCGGTGTCTATACGCAGGGCGATGTGCCGGACGGAATGACCATTTATGAGGTTCCCGCCCTTTACTGGGCCAAATTCTCCTGCGTCGGGCCGCTTCCCGGCGCCCCGCAATCCGTCAATACGAAAATTTTCAGCGAATGGCTGCCGAACAATTCGGAATATGAACTGGCGGCAGGGGTCAGCCTCGAATGGTACAGCTCCGAAGGAAAAACCACGGACGCGGACTACGAAAGCGCTGTCTGGATTCCGGTCAAGAAAAAAGACGCTTAAACTCGTTTCACTACAGTTATAAAAAGGTCTCCGGTTCATTTTGAACCGGAGACCTTTTTACTTATCGGAAAGCTTTACTTTATCAGCGTAAAGTGAGAGAACAAACCAGCCAGCGTATTGGCAACCGTAGACATCGTTTTAATGAAGATGTCAAGCGCTACGCCGACAACGTCCTTTCTCGTGTCGCCGATGGTATCGCCGGTAACAGCCGCTTTATGCGCGGCAGATCCTTTTCCGTGGCCTTTTAAGAAGCCGCCTTCGATATATTTTTTCGCATTGTCGAACGCACCGCCGGAGTTGCCCATGAACAGCGCGCGCGGAATTGCCACAATGGTCGCGCCCACAAGCAGGCCGCCCACGAATTCCACACCAAACAGGAAGCCGCCCGCAATCGGAACAAGCAGCGCCAGAACAGACGGAACCAGCATCTTGCGCAGCGCCTGCTTTGCAGCCATTTGAATGCAGCGATTGTAATCCGGTCGAACAGTACCCTCCAAAACGCCCGGGACAGACAATTGACGGTCGCCCTCATCCGCCATTAAGCGCGCGGACTCGATCGTATTGTCAGACAGCATTGCAGAGAAATATTCGATCAGCGCGCCGCCGATGATGCCGCCGGCGATAACAATGTTCAAAACCGGCTCTGCATTTGCCGCCGTATAGTTGCCGACATATGCGACAATCAGAGATACCGTTGCAAAAGCGGCAGAGCCAATCGCAAAGCCCTTACCGATTGCCGCAGTGGTGTTGCCCACAGAGTCGAGCTTATCGGTAATGACACGAACCTTTGCATCCAGATGACAGGATTCCGCAAGACCGCCCGCATTATCCGCAATCGGACCGAACGCATCAATGGAAACGGTAGCGCCGACAAAGGCCAGCATGCCGAGCGCCGAAATCGCAATACCATATGTTCCGCACAGCATACCGGATAAAAGCAGCGCCACGCCAATAACCAGAATCGGCATCAGGCAGGAACGGGAGCCGATCGCATCGCCTTTGGTTACAACAAACGCCTCGCCCTCGGTCGCCATCTCTGCAAGCTTTCTCGTAGGCTTATAGTCTGTGCTCGTATAGTATTCCGTAATCGAACCGATTGCAATGCCGCTTATAATGCCCAGCACGCTGGAAATCCATGGAGACAGCCAGCCGCAGATAAACTCGTCGTAAAGCGGGACGTCTTTGAAAATGACATACGAGGCCAGCAGACCGATAAGTACCGTAAGACCCGCAGAAATCCATGTTGCAAGATTCAGCTCTCTCGACGGGTTATCGCCCATTTTCCGGATAGCCGCAAAGCCAAGGCCCAGCAAACATCCAAGCAGGCCGCCGCCGGCCAGAATAATCGGGAAAATACAGGTTGCAGTAAAAGTAGCCTCGGTAACTGCACTGCCAGACGCCGTCGCACTGTTAAAGATAGTCACCGCAATCATGATTGCCGCAACCATTGTCGCCACAAAGCTTTCCAGAAGGTCGGAGCAGTTGCCGGCAATATCGTTGACATTATCGCCGATAAAATCCGCCACAACATTCGGAACGCGGCTGTCGTCCTCCGGCATATCATGACGAAGCTTCGCCAGAATATCAGAAGAAATATCCGCAGCCTTTGTATAGTTGCCGCCTGCTACGCGGTTAAACATCGCAACCACGGAGCATCCGAGCGAATAGGTGGTAAGGCGCATAATAAAGGGATTGCATTCCATGCTTGCCAAAAGGCCGGTGGAAACCGCGTCCGTTTTTACGCCGCCCCAAATAATCAGCACCAGAATAAGGCCGAGCATACCAAACGCCTGTACGCTAAGACCGCTGATGCTGCCGCCGCAAAGCGCCACCTTGACTGTTTTGCCAATCGAAAGCGTTTCGCGGGCCCTGTTCGCTGTGCGGACATTTGCATATGTTGCGCTGCGCATGCCAAGTACGCACACAACGCTGCTCATGCAGGCGCCAAACAGAAAGGTAATGCCGCTTGTCGCTTCTACAAAGAGGCTGAATACCAGCGCGATTACGACAACCACAATAGCGATCGTCTTATACTCCGTCTTCATAAAAGTTGAAGCGCCGCTGCGGATGATTCCAGCCATTTCGATCATTTCGTCCGTACCTTCACTCATTTTTCTAATACGGAAATAATTAAAGAAAACATAAGCCAAGGTAAGCACAATGACACAAAGAACAATGTACCAAGCCATGTTGAATCATGACCTCCTTCAATAATAGAAATTGCATTCCGCGCACCGTCCGTCCGGCTCAGCAGAACAAGTATGATCGAAACCTGCATCTTGCAAATCCCGAAATCGAATTTATTGTATCATACGCCGCTGATTTCACGCAATATCCGAAACGACGAATTATTTCTTTTCTATTTATGCATTTTTCACAAGTCGCAAAACCTTCTTTCAATATCTTGCACCAAATTATACAACATCTATTTTATAAAGTTATATTATAAGCGCCAATATTTTTTAATTATAAATCGTTATTTTATACCTGTAATATACTTTTATAAACAATGCTTTTTCTCATTTTACTGTTTCTCCCTTTTAAGTTTATAATCTTTACAAACAATTGGATCTGATTTTCCGCCTGCTGTTCACAACGTCCTTCATATTCACTTTAAATATATGCTGTTGCCCCTTCCATTCTGAAAAAAAGTATGTTAAAATGATTTACAAAGACGAAGAAGCCTCTTCGTCCTTTCCAAAAAATCTTATGGAAAAGAGGAGATTATGCAATGACGGTAACAGTTTTGGATTGCATTGAGCGGGTTCAGCCAATCGTGCAGAACATGCTTGATAACAGAAAAGAGATTACGAAGGATCTGCTTCAGTATTTGGGAAAGCGTGTAGGCGAGCTGGATGAGATCGTTTTGATCGGCTCCGGCACTTCGAACACCTCCGCATGGACTTCCCGTCTGGCAATGGAGAAAATGGCAAAGCTCCGCATCACTACGATTTTGCCGAACGAATTTATGTACGACAGAAAGCGGTTTAACCAAAATGCGCTGTATATCTTTACTTCTCAGTCCGGCAATTCTATTCTGACAAGAGAGTGTATGCGGAACCTGAAAAAGGCCGGCTATCTTACCTGCGGCATCACGGAAGCCTCCACCACGGATATTGGAAAGGAAGCCGGCGTACACGTCGACATGAGCTGCGGGAAAGAGGAATACGGCTGCCGCACCATCGGCTACTGCGCTTCTGTTCTCACACATATGCTGATCGCGCTCGAGATCGGTCTTGCCTCCGGCCGTCTGCCGCAGGCGGAATACGACGCCTATATCGCAGACGCTTACAAAGTGCCGCAGAGCCATAAGGCCATCTGCGAAAAGACACTCGCCTGGTATGAGGCGAACGAAAAGAGCCTTGTCAACGCCGACTGCTATGTTTTATACGGCGCGGCAAGTCTGTGGGGCGTCGCACTGGAAGGCGCTCTGAAGATTATGGAGATGGCCAAGCGCATCGCCATCGGATATGAACTGGAGGACGGCCTCCATGGGCCGACCATGGCGTTCAATGAAAAGACCTGCGTCATCGCACTTGACGGCGGCGACCCGGGCAGTGAGAAAGCTCTTGGCTGCGGCGAAATGGCGAAATCCGAATCCGGAAAGGGCTTTATCATCGGCGGTAAGGGATTCGATTCAACCGACCTCTCTTTTGACGTTGTGTCCAATAACTTCCGCTCGCTTGAGTTCGCACCGGCCGTTCAGATTCTTGCTTATAAGCTCTCGCAGTCTCTGGGCATTGATCTGACCGCTCCGCTGGCTCCGCAGAAAAAGGAATATTTCGCTTTGCATGACGAGCCTGCTTTATCTTCAATCTATTCCGGCGATAAAGAATAAGAAAATGCAGGAAAGCGGCTGTGTATCTGCACAGCCGCTTCCTTTTTGTTAATTGAGAAGGAGTCTTATGGTAAAACTAATCGTTACAGATATGGATAACACGCTAATTCTTCCGGATAAAGCGCTGCCAAAAGGGATTTTTCCGCTCATTTCCCGTCTGTATGAAAAGGGGATTCGTTTCGCAGCGGCCAGCGCGCGTCACTATAATGTACTGCATCAAATGTTTGGCGCAGCAGCAAGCATCATGGGCTTCATCTGCGACAACGGCGCTTACGGCGAGATAGACGGATGCACCTTTGCAGGCGAAGCGCTTTGCTGTGAAGAGCTTTCCCGCATTATTGATGTTTGCAGCGCGATTCCCGGTATTCACATTTCCCTTTCCACACGCAACGCCATGTATTATCAGGGCGATGCGCCAAAAAAACCGCAGAGCCATGCGCAATCTGTAAACGCACTGTATCACAGGCGATATGTTCCTTGTCTGTCTGCTGTAAAAGACGACGTCTATCGTGTAATGGTCTACGATCCAGCCGGTGTTCTCTCCCATTCTCTTCCCATTCTGAAACGCGCGTTTGGCAGCACGATGAGCGTTACGGCAACGGATGTTGTCTGCGTGGATATTATGAAGCAGGGCATCAATAAGGGAACCGGACTTGCCGCGCTGCAGGAGCGCTTACATATTACCTCTGAGGAAACCATGGCCTTCGGTGATTACTACAATGACATCGAAATGCTTGACCGCGCCTATTATAGCTATGCGGTGGAAAATGCTGAAGCAGAAGTGAAAACACACTGCCGTTTTCGCACGGAAAGCAATGCGGCATGCGGTGTGCTTTCCGCAATCGAAGCGTATCTGAAAGAAAACAATCTGTAAACAGTGTCCTGTATAAGCGGTTTCGGGCATTTACATTTTTCCGAATCAATGCTATACTGTTATTCGCATAATGGGTATAGATCAAAGAAACGGAGATCTTTTATGTACGAATTACTTGGCTGTTCTACGCACTATGGCGTTCCAAACAAAGGCGACGGTCTGACGGAATGCGTCCGCACGCTGAACCAGCGGCTTTTGGATCATCCAATCCGTGAAATACCGGAACAAACCTTACCCGAGGAGAACCTGCCAAATTTAAAATATTTAAACAGTGTTGCCGCTACCTGCTGGGATATTGCCGCAGCAGTCGATGAAATAAAGCGCCGCGGAAATACGCCGCTTTTTATCGGCGGCGATCACTCCGCCGCCATCGGATCGATCTCCGGCGACGCGGCAACAGAAAACCGCTTGGGACTTTTATGGATTGATGCGCATTCTGATATTAACACGGATGCGTCCACTATTACCGGCAATATTCATGGCATGCCGGTGTCAGCGCTGATGGGATTCGGCAGCGAAAAGCTCTGTTCCGTGTACGGAGAAGAACCGAAGGTTTTGCCGGAGAATGCCGTTTTATTCGGACTGCGCGACGTTGATCCGCTTGAAGCAGAAATCATTGAACGGTTAAACGTCAAATGCTATTATTTTTCCGAAATTATGCAGCGGGGACTGGACGCCTGTCTGGACGAGGCGAAAGCATACCTTTCCGGTATTGGCCGCCTGCATGTAAGCTTTGACCTAGACTCCATGGATCCCGCTTATATCAAGGGAGTCAGCGTACCGGTTTCTGACGGCTTTCTTGAACAGGACGTTCTTCATATCTTTGAGCGTATCCTTCCAGCATATGACGTCTCCATGATCGATATTGTTGAGTTTAATCCTAAACGGGATACGGACGGCGAAACCGGCGCCTTCGCCGAGCGTTTGATCCGGCGCATCCTGTCCGGAGCATTTCTAACAAAAGGCCGGATATAGTTTGTCTGCGATGAAATCGTCAAAAAAACTTTGAAAAATGCTTGATTTTGTCTTCGTAATCTGATAAAATATCTGATGTTAGACTTTTGATAGTCAAAATCAGTAACATAAAGGAGGTGCAGATCATGGCAAAATGCGATATCTGCGGAAAAGGTGTTACTTTTGGAATTAAGGTTTCTCACTCTCATAGACGTACCAACAGAGCTTGGAAGCCGAATGTAAGACGTGTTCGCGCCATCGTTGACGGCAAACCGTGCCGCATCAATGCCTGCACCCGTTGCTTACGCTCAAATAAAGTAAACCGCGCAGTATAATTCAAACAGCAAGCGAAAAAAGCCTGTACTTTTCAGTACAGGCTTTTTTATTTCTTTACCACGCAGTATACGTATAGCGGGATGCTGCACGCCTGCTTGAAGTATATCCGTCGCTCGCTTTACCGCTTTGCGTCGTTGTTGCCGCAGTGCTTGCAGTATTCGCCTTATTGCTCTTTTTCGAAGCCGAAGCTGTCTTCGAGACAGACGCCTGTGCCGCAGCCTTCAGTGCGGCGGCTCGCTCCTCCTCCAGTGCTTTTGCTCGTTCCCTTTGATAAGTATAGGCAAGATCGGCGTATTTTTGCCCGTATGTCTGTTCATTTTCTGCAAGCAGCGCAGCTTCCTTCTGCTGAAGCTGCATAAGCTGTACAGTAAGCGCTGCGCGTTCCTCCGAAAGCGCCCGACCGGCCGCACTATAGGCCTGTCCGTATTGGTTTTCCAGCCGGATCAATGCGCTTTCCGTCAGACCGCCGTTATATCCCTGTCTGTATAGCAGCTCCGGCAATTCCTTGCGTGCCAGCATTTTTTGCAGATAGGCTGCCTGCGCGCTGTCCTCAAAAGCGCGCTGCGCCGCTTCCTCGCTAATGCGAAGGGTGCTTTCCTGTGCTGCGCTCTGTGCTCGGATCTGCGCCTGTGCTTGCTGTTGCTGCCTTTTTAACTCTTCTGTCAGACGGCGGTTGGCTTCCTCCAGATCCTTAATATATTGTGCTGATGCCAAGTATCTTCCTCCTCACTTGAACTGCCTGTCCCCTTTTTGCTTGGCCGGACTGCTCCGGCCCTTTTCCCTTCGCGATTACGGCAGTTTCAATATCTGCCCTGGATGAATGACCGACTGAATGGTCATATTGTTCGCACGGGCAAGATCATACATTTTCATGCCGCTTCCAAGCTCTTTCTGCGCTATTTTCCAAAAACTATCTCCCGCCTTCACCGTATACGTCCGCACAGCAGGCGGTTTAACCGTCTGATATCCGTTCAGCCCGGCTGTTTGAATGATACTTGGAAAATCCCGATAGCATTCGTTTTGATCGACATTTCCGTTAATGCCGTCTACGTTCCCTGTTGAAGAGTACTGCCAAATATCGCGTTTGAGCGTTTTGTTCGCATTGCTTCCGCGATAATCCGCAAGCCACAGCGTGTAACGCTCCGCCAGCTCCGCATGGTTCAGCTTATTCAGAAAATAGTTCGTATTCGCATAAACTCCTGTAAACCAACCGGCTTTCTCCATCGCATTGCAAAAAGCTTTTGCAATCTCGGTAAGCTCTGTTTTTGATAAATTCCCCATGCGCGGTTCGCATTCTATATCATAGTAAATCGGGAATTCAAGTTGCTTGCCCTTTAAAATTCCAGCGGCGAAATCCGCCTCTCTGCGTGCAACTGCAACCGTATCCGCCGCACTGTAGTAATACGCTCCAACCGGCATTCCAGCAGCCTTAAATCCCTTGTAATGTTTTTCAAAACAATCGTCTATGCTGCACACCTGTTTTCCCCAATAGGTGATGCCACAGCGCAGAATCGCACCATCGATTCCAGCTCTTTTCACCTTTTCATAGTCAATATTCGGCTGATAAGCCGATACGTCAAGCAGGGTCATCTTTCGTCTCCTCCTTTTGCTTCATCGGCTTTTGATAGCACAATGCGCGCGGACTGTCGCCTATGCCGCTTGTCGTCGGATCAACCACCGCATTGTATACGCTGACGGCGGCAGTCAAAAGAACATACGGACTTGAGACTGCTTTTAAAAAAGTATCCAGCACTTTTGTCCACGTCGTCATATCGCTCGCCGTCAATCCGAAATAACCTAAAACAGGCATAACCGCTGCAAGGACTATCTGTATCCAAAAATGCGGATTTCGAAAACGTACACGCCAATTGATCTTCATGTTGTCACACCCCTTCATTTATTTTGTTCTTCCCGCAGCTCGTCTAAGCGATGATGCGCGCTTTTTACGCTCTCTTCCAAACGAAAGACGCGTTCCACCACCTGGTTGTGCCGTTCCACCTTTTCCTCCAAACGCGACAGACGGTAAATGGTCAGCCGTGAAGAGGTCAGAATTCCTGCAAAACTGCCGATAACCGTGCCCGCCACAGCAATAAGGGACGTTATGAGCTGTTCACTCATACCCCGCTCTCTTCTTCCGATAAAACGCTCGCGTCGCCAAGAAGCGGCGTCTCTCCAAAAATCGCCTGTACCGCCGCCAGATATGGCTGTGGAAGCTCTTCCTCCATTAAGCTGCGGTCATAGGGCGCATTATAATAAATTCGCCGTGTCGGCGATTCCTCCGTATAAACGATGCCGTCCTGCGTGATTCGCCGGAGTTTTTCCACTACGACACGTGTCGGTGTCAAAGAATACAGCGATATGAGCTCTGTTGCAGTTATGGTTTCCGCCATTTTTTCATCCTTTCTTTTAAGCAAGCATCCACATGGTTTGTAGCTGTACGACGTTGATACTGTTTTGCGTTGTAATTTTCAACTCTCCCGACGGATTGATCTCAAGTATCGCGTTTGAAGGAGCGCCGTTCGGCTCATACGCCGATACAACCGAATAAACGCTGTATGTCGGCGCAACATCTGCCGGAATGGTTCCGATAATGGTAGCGTCCGAGGTGGAAAAGGCTCCAGATTTGATCGCTACGCCCTTGATTTGCGCGATCGCGTTCAACCGGTATACCGCAGCGCCGGACATCATAATCGAAGGCGCCGCTGTCACCGTATACTGTTCCATCAGCATGGCAGAAAGACTTAATGCGCCAACCTGAGCTGCCGTCACCTTGTGCGGATTCTGCTGATTTGCCGCATGGCTTGTAAGCGCAGAGGCCTCTGCCGCAGACAAATCTTCGCACGTTAACAGTATATGCGGACCGCTTTTCCCATTGACAGTAACCGGATCTCCCTGGTCGCCTTTTTCGCCTTTTTCCCCCTGATCTCCCTTTACGCCATAAATGACCGTCGCATCCCTGCCGCTGTTGTCCTCCGCGAGGGAATTCATAAAAATCAAATGTTTTCTCGGCGGCAGGATCGCCCCTTCCTGATCGACCACGATATGTCCGTCAAGGCTTGCATATGTCCACGTACTCCCATTCTCTGAGATCATCAAGGCTCCCTTTGAATCCTTTTTCAAGTGACGGATCGTCTCTGAATTCACAGCCTTTGTCAGCAGCTTTCCTACGCTGTCCCCGCTCTGCGTACCAATTTGATCGGCTCCGGTGTCACCGACAAGCACATCAATCAGTCCGTTTATATGCGAAGCGATTACTTCTTCTCCACTGCGGTCAAACGCCGCTTTTAGCTGCGCCGCCGTCATTCCCGCCTCCCCCGGTCTGTCTGGGAGAGCGCTTACGTTTTTTCCGGCAAAGTCAGCCGGATTCAGTTTGTACTCTGTCAGCATATTTTCTCCTTATCTCTTAAAAAATCCGGCTGTCCTGTATCTCCGCACAATTCCGAAAATACCGAATCCCTCGTTCACGGCATTGTTCTCCACAATTACCTGAACCGTAATATAGCGGCGCAGTCCC
>UQQY01000081.1 GCA_900543295.1 uncultured Oscillospiraceae bacterium
ATCCAGCAGGCCAAAAGCGCCGTGGAGACCATGGCCCGCAACGCCCGCGCCAATTACGGCGAGGCCGTGCCCGTGCTGTACAGCCATAACACCGAGGTGCTCAATCTCATTCAGCAGCGCGAAAGCGTCATCGATAAGCTGGAGGTCAATATCAGCAACTATCTGGTAAAGGTGACTGATCGTGAACTGAACGAGAGCGAAAGCCATGCGGTAAACGAGCTGATCAATTTCATTGTGGAATACGAACGCATCGGCGACTACGCCATCAATGTGGTGGAGCGCAGCGGCGAGATGTTCGACAAGGAGATCACCTTCTCCGAAAGCGCCCGGCGGGAGCTTTCGCTGGTGGACAACGCCATCAAAGAGATCATGGATATCACGCTGGCGGCCTTCCAGGCGGACGATACGGTACTGGCCGAGCAGGTGGAGCCGCTGGAGGAGACCATCGACTTGATGATCGACACGCTTCGGGAACGGCATATCCTGCGCCTGAAAAACGGTGTGTGCGCCATCGAGAGCGGCATCATTTTCCTGGAGATCCTGACGAACCTGGAGCGCATCTCCGACCATTGCTCCAACATTGCCGCGCGCATCGTGGGCAAGGAATCCGAGGACGACCACTTCGACGCCCACGAGTTCCGCCGCAACATGCACGACGGGTATGTGCCAAATTTCAACGAGATGCTGGCGCAGTATAAGCTGAAGTATTATACACCGCTGCTGGAAAGCCAGGAGACGGCCTGAGCCGCTCATATGAAAACAAAAAGACCGCCCCGCGCCGGACGCTGGAACGCATCCGTGCGGGGCGGTTTTCTGCGGAAAAGAGACGGCGCACCGCGAACACGTTTCCTAAAACGCGTCCTCGTCGTCGGAATAGATTTCGATATACTCGGGGGTACCGGCTTTGTCGAACCAAGACAGCGCCGCCAGCGCCGCTGCGACGGCGGCGGCCACGGCGAATACCTTCAGGATAAATTTGAACATAGCAATACGCCTCCTGCAATTAGTATGCCGGCATTTGCCGGCAGATGCGGAATAAGGGGATGCGGCGGTGAAAAAAGGGAACACTGCGAAAGGACACGCGCCGGTCAATAAGGCACCACGACGAAGGTGCCGAACCCGGCTGCGGTGGGAACGCCCGCACCTGCGGGCACAGGAAACGCCGCGCCGAACGCCGGTTCGGAAACGTCATACAAAAAGGCGTTCCCGGGCAGGATGCCGCCCACCCTGGGCACACGGCCGAACGCCGTGCGGAACGCCTGAGCGGGGAGCACACCTTCGGCGCTCCAGTAAAAGCCCTGCTCGTCACTGCCGGCCAGATGCCGCATGGGCGGCATTTCCAGCCGGCGCAGCGGCACGTCCGCCGGTTCCCCGGTACGGTACAGCCACAGCGCATCGCCCTGCTGCTTTGTACAGGACGCGAACAGATAAGTGCCGGCAGCGTCGTCCGGCGTGACGGCAAAGCCGAAGCGGGCCGTGTCGGGCGGCGTTTCATCAAATACCGTGACGCTGAAAGGGATTTCGCCATCCCGCACATAGCAGCGCAGATACGCATATACCTGCCCGCGGGCAGGCTCGCCGTTGAAATGTGTGATTTTCAATGCGGGCAGCGTTTCCATGGGCAGCGCGTCCCGGCTGTTTGTGATAAGAAAGGACAACGTGTTTCCTCCCCGCGGGCGGCAGGCCCGCGTTGCTGAATGTATGTTTTGAACGATATACAGCCATGCGGCCGTACGCGGCAAACCGCATAAGACGCGGCTGTTTTGTTATTACAGTATACCGCTGTTAGTATAGCACAATCGTGCATAAAAACGCAACCGTTCCGCGCCGGGGCGCGCGGCGGCACAGGGAAAAAGCTGCCGCCGCGCAGGCCGCGCCGGATATTGTGAAAAAATTATCCGTTGTTGACTACGCCCGGCCCAGTGTTTACAATAGAAGATGGATTATTTTGCGTACTGGCGTTGTATCTGCGCCCCGGGTGGATACGGCGGCAACCGTAAAAAATACAAAAGGAGAAACGAGGGATCATATTTTCATGTCATCCAAATTCAAACGCAGCGCCCTCGGCGCGCGCGTGCCGCATGAAAAGAAAACATCCGGTATGGCCACTGTCGCCATGCCCCTGCCCGAAAAGATCGTGCTGCCCATGCAGCAGCATATCGGCGCGCCGTGCACCCCCACGGTGAAAAAGGGCGATGCGGTGCTGGTGGGTACCGTTGTGGGCGCGGCGGGCGGTTTCGTCGGCGCAGCCATCCACAGCGGCGTGTCCGGCACCGTGGAGGCCGTGGAGACCGTGCATATGCCCAACGGCCGTTCGGTACCGGCTGTCGTCATCAGGGCCGACGGCGAGCAGACGCCGGACCCGGCCTGTGTTCCGCCCGAGGTGACGGACCACGCTTCGCTCATTGCGGCGGTGCAGGCGTGCGGCCTGGTGGGCTTGGGCGGCGCGGGTTTCCCCACGGCGGTCAAGCTCTCGCCCAAGGATCTTTCGGCCATCGACACCCTCGTCATCAACGGCGCGGAATGCGAGCCGTACATTACCTCGGACAACCGGGAATTTCTGGAATGCTCTGAGAGCGTGATGCGCGGTATTGCGGCCGTCAAGCAGCATCTGGGCATCAAAAAGGTCGTCATCGGCATTGAGCGCAACAAGCCTGAGGCCATCGACCTTATGTTCAGCCTTGTGAAGAACGACCCGGATTATTCCGTTATGCCCCTGCAGAGCCGTTATCCCCAAGGGGCGGAAAAGGTGCTCATTGAAAAGACCACGGGGCGCGAAGTACCCCGGGGCGGTCTGCCCGCGGACGCAGGCGTTATCGTGCTGAACGTCACCACGGTGTCCACACTGGGCAAATACCTGGCCACGGGCATGCCTCTCACGACCAAGCGCCTGACCGTGGACGGCGACGCCATCGGCGAAGCGAAGAACGTAGAGGTCGTCATCGGCACGCCCATCGGCGACGTGCTGGACTTCTGCGGCGTAAAGGACGATGTTTCCAAGATCCTGATGGGCGGCCCGATGATGGGAACCGCTGTGGAGAGCGTTGATTTACCAGTTGTCAAAAATAACAATGCCATTCTTGCCTTTAAGGAAAAATCAGCACAGCTTCCCGTGACGACCGCCTGCATCCGCTGCGGCAAATGTATCGGTATCTGTCCGATGAAGCTAATGCCTGCGCGTCTTGAAAAGGCGTATGATACCCGAAATCCGGAGCTTTTACAGAAGCTTTCCGTCGATCTTTGCATCAGCTGCGGATGCTGTTCGTTTATTTGTCCGGCCAAGCGTCATCTGGCGCAGAAAAACCAACTCGGCAAGGTACTGCTTAAAGAATATCAGAGCAAAGGGGCACAGAAAAAATGAAAAAATTGATTGTTTCTCCGTCTCCGCATCTGCTCAGCAAAAACTCGACCTCAAATATTATGTTCGACGTCATCGTGGCTCTTTTCCCGGCACTGCTTGTCGGCATTTATGTTTTCGGCCCGCGTGCGTTGATTGTAACATGCGTGTGTGTTGCAACCTGTATTCTTTCGGAATTTGTAATCCGTAAGCTGATGAAGCGCAGCAATACGGTATCCGATTTCAGCGCTATTGTTACGGGCGTTTTGCTTGCATTCAATCTGCCGCCGCAAATTCCGCTTTGGGTAGCCGCGCTCGGCTCCGCTTTTGCTATTATTGTAGTCAAGCAGCTCTTTGGCGGTATCGGGCAGAATTTTGCAAATCCGGCGATTGCCGCGCGTATTTTTCTTGTAGTATCCTTCGGCACCTACATGACTACATGGACGGCGCCGTTTGCCTATCGCTACGGCTTAGACGCAACGGCCGGCGCCACGCCCCTTACCGATCTGGCAGGAACCAAAACGCTTGATTTGTTTTTGGGAAATGTCGGCGGATGTATCGGAGAAGTCAGCGCGCTTGCATTGCTGATCGGCGGAATTTATCTAGTTGTCCGCCGTGTCATCAATCCATTTGTGCCGCTTACGTTTATCGGTACGGTTTTTGTATTCACCTGGATATTGGGCGAAGATCCATTAAAGCAGATTCTTGCAGGCGGATTGATGCTAGGCGCCATCTTTATGGCTACCGATTATGCGACGACGCCAGCCACATTAAAAGGAAAAATTATTTTTGCCTTTGGGTGCGGTGTTATTACAACGTTGATTCGTGTCTTTGGATCATACCCGGAAGGCGTTTCCTTTGCCATTCTGCTGATGAATCTCGTCACACCGCTAATCGACCGCGTCACAGCAACAAAGCCGGTGGGAGCAGGAGGTGTCAAGCATGTATAAAACCATTGTAAAGCCGACGCTTGTTTTGACGGTTATTGCGGTAGCGATCAGCGCTCTGCTTGCACTTACCTATAATCTTACGGGAGTAGGGGAGGCCTCTGCCGGCATTGCACAGGATAAGCTTGATGAATACGCGCAAGTCGTGCTTCCCGGCGCTTCTTTTAAGCAGGCGGATCTGTTGGCGGAAACGGCTGTAGACGACGTTACGCTTTTAGGAATTTATCAAGATGAAAACGGAAACGGCTGTGCGCTCAACATCTCGGCAAAGGGTTATCACGGAAAAGATAGCTTGGACTTGTTTATCGCCTTTGACAAAAATGGCGCGATTGCGGGTATTTATCCGATTTCCACGCAGGAAACGCCCGGTCTTGGCTCAAAGGTTACAGAAACAGATTATCTGAAGAACTATATCGGGAAGGACAGTCCTGTAACCGTTTCTAAAGACGGCAGCGGCGATATCGACGCGATTGCCGGCGCGACAATTTCCTCTAACTCTTTGGGCGATGCGATAAACGCCGCTTTCCTGTTTTATGAAGAGGTCAAAGGAGGTTTGCAGGTATGAGCTATCTAAAAACGTTTACGAAAGGTCTTATCAAAGAAAATCCGGTATTAGTCATGCTGCTCGGTACCTGTCCGACGCTTGCGGTTACAACTCTTGCAATCAACGGTCTCGGCATGGGACTTGCCACCACGTTTGTACTGGTCTGTTCCAATGTGGTAATCTCGCTGTTAAAGAACGTTATCCCAAAGGAAGTCCGCCTTCCATCCTTTATTGTCATTATTGCGGGCTTTGTTACGTTTGTAAGCTTCATGCTGCAAAGCTATCTGCCGGATCTCTATAATGCGCTCGGCGTGTTTCTTTCCCTTATCACGGTTAACTGCATTATTTTAGGACGCGCCGAAATGTTTGCAAGCAAAAATAATGTTGCGGCCTCTGCGTTGGACGGTCTTGGCATGGGGCTTGGTTTTACTTTTGCCCTGCTCTGCATTGGCATAATCCGTGAAATCTTAGGCAGCGGCAGCGTTTTTGGATTCTCCTTCGGCGACTGGTTTGAGCCGATTGCTTTCTTTGTCACACCGGCAGGCGGTTTCTTTGTATTCGGCGTGGTGATTGCAGTCGTAAATATCCTTTCAAACTATAAGGTGTCCTCGAAAAAATTCGGCTGTAAAAACTGTCCGAATGCTGCGGCATGTCAATCAAAAGATGGGGAAGGAGCGTGTGAATCATGAAGGAACTGATGATTATCCTTTTCAGCGCAATTCTCGTCGAGAATTTTGTCTTAAATAAGTTTATGGGAATCTGCCCTTTCCTTGGCGTGTCGAAAAAAATGAGTTCCGCGCTGGGTATGAGCGCGGCAGTCACCTTCGTTATGCTGATGGCTACAGCAATTACGTATCCGATTTATACGTTTCTGTTAGCGCCGTTTGAACTCGACTATCTGCGGGTTGTCGTTTTCATTTTGATTATTGCGCTCTTTGTCCAGATTGTTGAAATCATTTTGAAACGCTTCGTTAAGCCGCTCTATGAATCTCTGGGCGTTTATCTTCCGCTTATCACGACAAACTGCGCGGTTTTAGGTGTAACTATTTTAAATGTCGATAGCCAGTATAACTTCATCCAGTCGATGTTTAATTCGCTGGGGGCAGGCGTTGGCTTTGCATTGGCGCTGGTGATCTTTGCCGGCGTGCGTGAACGAATCGAATTGGCGGACATCCCGAAAGCCTTTAAGGGTGTTCCGGCGACGCTGATTGCCGCCTCTATTGTTTCGCTGAGCTTTGTCGGTTTCAGCGGCATTGTAGAAGGCATTTTCGGATAAAGCGGGAGGAGAAAACGATGACGTTATGGAGTATTTTAACCCCAGTCCTGATTTTTATCGGGCTCGGTGTTCTTGCGGGATTGCTGCTTTCCGTTTTTTCGAAGATTTTTGCCGTTCCATCGGATGAAAAGGTCGAAGAGGTCAGAGCCGTACTTCCCGGTTTAAACTGCGGCGTGTGCGGTTTTTCCGGCTGCGATAATTATGCGAACAGTATTGTGCATGAAGGCGCGCGCACGAACCGCTGTGTCCCGGGTGGCGACGATACGGCAAAGAAAATCAGCGAGATATTGGGAACTGATGCGGAGGATGTAACAGAGACGGTTGCTTTTGTTGCCTGCGGCGGCTGCCTGCCGGAGATTACCTCGGACGCTTTTTCCTATGAGGGCGAGCCAAGCTGTGCCGCATGTAATATGTACTATAAGGGCAGGGGTGTTTGCGATTATGCCTGCTTGGGATTTGGCGACTGTGTGAAACAGTGCAGCTTTGACGCTATTCATGTGGAAAACAGAATTGCTGTGGTTACGCCTGAGAAGTGTACCGGCTGCACCATGTGCACAAAGGCGTGTCCTAAAAATCTGATTCATATCAGGGATCTTGTCAAAACAGCCGCCGTTACTTGTTCAAGTCACGACCCGGGCCGTGTTGTCATGCAAAAATGCAAGCACGGCTGTATTGGCTGCAAGAAGTGCGAAAAGACTTGTCCGACCGGCGCAATCACGGTAGAGCGCAATCTTGCGGCAATCGATTATAATAAGTGTATCAATTGTCATGCCTGTGTAGAGGTGTGTCCGCGCGGCTGTATCAACCTGCTCGGCGAGAGTCAAGATTAAATCAGAGCGCAGACAACAGATGTCTGCGCTCTGATTACAGAAAGGAGTATTGCTATGCGTATTGGCCACGGCTATGACGTGCACCGTCTGGAAAACGGGCGAAGGCTGATTCTGGGAGGCGTACACATTCCCTATGAAAAAGGGCTTTCCGGCCATTCCGATGCAGACGTTTTGGTACACGCTGTTATGGATGCGCTGTTGGGGGCGGCGGCGCTTGGCGATATTGGGCAGCACTTTCCGGATACCGATGAAAGATTTCATGACGCAGACAGCATAGGTCTGCTGTGCGCGGTTTTCCGTCTGATAACGGAAAAGGGATACCATATCGGCAATATTGACGCAACCATCATAGCACAGGAACCAAAATTAAGTCCGTATTTGCCGCAGATGATTCAAAACATTGCGGCTGCCTGCCGAATTGAACCGACGCAGGTCAATGTAAAGGCGACAACAGAAGAACATCTTGGATTTACCGGAGAAAAGCTTGGCATTGCCGCGCACAGCGTATGCCTGCTGTTTTAAAACCTTGCTGCTATTTTTCTTCCATATAAGGGACACACCGCGCTTTTGCTGCATAGAATACGGCAGCAGAAGTGCGGTGTGTTTTGTCTGGAAAGAAAAAGCTTGTGAAAAGAGGAGGAACGGCAGAATGCGAAATGGAAGAAAAGAAATGATTATGCTGCGTTCAGTGACCTATGCCTATCGCGCGCGGGATATTCTCGCCAAATACGGAATCCGCGCATATGTGGAACGCGTTCCGGAGGATTTGAGGCAGGATGGATGCGGATACGGCGTGGCGGTATATACCGGCGCGCAGAAAGCGTCCGACATCCTGCGTCAGGAGGGCTTGCAGGTGAAACGGATTATCACCATGTAGAAGGAGGAGTTTTTGTGGTTTATCTTGATAATGCGGCAACCACCTTTCCGAAGCCGCTCAGCGTACTGCGCGCGCAAAATGCAGGAATGACACAGTACGGCGGTAATCCGGGACGAGGTGGACACAGCTTTTCCATGCGTGCCGGTGAGCAGGTTTACAATGTGCGTAAAAAAGCGGCTTCGTTTTTCCACACGGAACCGGACTGTGTAATCTTTACAAACAATTGTACAACAGCATTGAATATGGCGATCAAAGGATTTTTGAAACCGGACAGCCATGTGATTATTTCCTGCTTGGATCACAATGCGGTATATCGTCCGCTTTGGCGATTAAAGGAAGCAGGACTTGCGGATTTTGATATTGCGCCGGTATATGAGGAGGATCCGGAACGGACATTGCGTGCATTTGCTCGATTGATACGCCCCAATACCTGCATGATTGTCTGTACGCATGCCTCGAACGTAAGCGGTCATGTACTTCCCGTTCAAGCCATCGGAGCTCTCTGTAAAAGAAACGGAATTACGTTTGTTGTAGACGCGGCACAATCGGCAGGGATTCTCCCGACAGAACTTGACACGCTGCATGCAGATGCCATCTGTGTCCCGGGCCACAAAGGACTGTACGGTCCGTCAGGAACAGGAATGCTGCTGCTTTCGCCGGAATCCCCTCTGCCTCAGACTATTCTGGAGGGAGGTACGGGAAGCGTTTCGGCACAGCCCGAACAGCCGGACTTCCTTCCTGATCGTCTGGAATCCGGTACGCTCAACACAAGCGGAATTTTGGCGCTTGGCGCAGGGCTCGACTTTGTACAAAAAAATAGAAACGCTATTATCCGTCAGGAGGATATGCTTTGCAGTATGACAGAGGATGCGCTGCACGCCATGCCTGGTGTTACTGTCTGCCCGCACGGAAAAGATCACGTACCGCTGTTTTCTTTTTCAGTGGAAGGAATGCATTCGGAAGAGACAGCCGCTTATTTAAACGAACACGGCTTTGCTCTCAGAGGCGGGCTTCACTGTGCGCCGCTTGCACATCAGCACTATCATACGGAGGAGCAGGGGCTTGTCCGATTTGCACCGTCCTATTTTACGACACAACAGGAATGCAGACAATTTGTATCCTGTATGCGAAATCTAATCAAAAATATGAACAGAAAGCTTGAATTACACGCCTAAAATTGTTAAACTATAAGAAGACAAAAATAAATGAAGGATGACGTGTGTGGAGATCTTTGAGCTTTTCTTCAGCCAAATATACGGCGTGGTCAAGACGTTCAGCATCATGGATTTGCTGGATATTGCTGTGATCGCGTATATTACCTATGTGCTTATTAAGCTGGTTCGTGAGACACGTGCGGGTCAGCTTGTAAAGGGCATCCTTCTTCTTACCGTTTTTTATTTTATTGCGGTACAGTTCAATTTGAAAACAACAGGCTTCCTGCTCAAGAATATTTTCCAGATCGGCATTTTGGCTCTGATCGTTTTATTCCAGCCGGAAATCCGCCGTGCGCTTGAAAAGGCCGGCCGTACTAAGATGGCCAATCTTAACATTTTTAATGTTGACGGCGATCCTGCGGGAAGACAGATGGTATGGGAGCATTGCATCGACGAGCTTTGTGAAGCCGCCAAAACGTTGTCAAAAGACAAAACCGGTACTTTGGTCGTGATCGAAAGAAAAACCCGGCTCGGCGAACAAATCGATACCGGCGTGCTTCTCAATGCGACAGTCAGCGAAGAATTGCTGCTTAATATTTTCTTTAAAAATACGCCGCTTCACGATGGCGCAGTTATTATTCGTGACGGCCGTCTTCTTGCCGCTGCATGCTTTCTTCCAAAGCCACAGCGTGAGGAGCTGATTGAAACAAACTTTGGATCCCGTCACCGTGCGGCAATCGGAATCAGCGAGGTCTCAGACGCCATTACTGTTGTGGTTTCAGAAGAGACTGGCACAATCTCCGTTACAGAAAGCGGCCAAACTATCCGCAATT
>UQQY01000082.1 GCA_900543295.1 uncultured Oscillospiraceae bacterium
CAGGATTGTTCTTCTTCAAGGGTGATCCCGGCGCAAGGTTTGCGATCTGCAATGCGGGCGGCGGTTTCGCTTACGTAGGCGCTATGCATGACAGTTTTCCTCATGCTTTGGAGTTATCAAAAAGGGGTTATAACGCCTTTGCATTGATTTATCGTCCCGGAGCGCAGACAGCCTGTGAGGATTTGGCACGGGCAATCGCTTTTATTTTTGACCACGCTGACGAGTTAGAAGTAAATACGGATTGCTATTCTTTGTGGGGCGGTTCTGCCGGAGGCAGGATGACTGCCTATTTAAGTTCCTACGGAACGCAAAGCTTTGGAGAAGGGGTCTACCCAAGACCGGGTACCGCTATCATTCAATACACTGGTCACAGCGAATATACCAAAAACGATCCGCCTACTTTTATGTGTGTCGGAGAAAACGATGGTATTGCAAGCTGGCGCACAATGGAAAACCGAGCGAACGCTATGAAATCAGCAGGTATTGATACCGAGTTTCACAAATATCCGGGACTGGGTCACGGATTCGGACTCGGTATCGGAACAACCGCAGAGGGCTGGTTTGATGACGCTGTGGCGTTCTGGGAAAAGCAAATGTAAGTACATGCAAAGGAGAATTGCATTCATCATGAAAAAAAGAACGATTAAGCTATTATCCGCTTTTACCGTACTTTTAGCATTTTGCGTAAGTCTTAGTGCCTGTGGTGGCGGAGATCACACTGCGATTGATAATTCACCGGAATCGACAGTAAGCGGCGACAGTAAGATTCTCGTAGCCTACTTCTCATGGTCGGGCAACGGACAACAGATGGCCAGATGGATTGCAGAGGAAACAGGTGGAGATTTGTTCCGCATTATTCCGTCAGAACCCTATGGTGAGGATTTTGATTCCTGTGCTGACCGTGCCAAAAATGAGCTTGACAATGAAATTCGTCCGGAGTTGTCCGAACATATTGATGCTGATACCATGGCACAATACGATGTGTTTTATATTGGTTTTCCGGTTTGGTGGTACGATCTGCCGATGCCTGTCTGGACTTTTCTCGAAGAATATGATTTGTCCGGAAAAAAGATTATTCCCTTTTTCTCTCACAACGGCAGTTCCAACGGGGCAAACAGCGTAAACAGAGTCACAGAGCTTGCGAAAGATGCAACCGTATTGGCTGATGAAGCTTTGTCGCTTCGTGGAAGCAGTGTTGCAGACTCAGAAAAAGAAGTAAAAGATTGGGTACAAAAAATCATCAAATAAAACTGATTTGGAGGAAAAAACAATGAACAATTTCATTTACTCAAACACAACCAAGGTTTATTTCGGCAAAGGCGGCGCTCGTGAATATCTTTGCTGTCTCTTAAAAAGTGTCGGGGGTACTGTCATGCTTGCATACGGTGGTGGTTCCATTAAGAAAAACGGCATATATGACGAGGTAACCGCCATTTTACAGAAGGCAGGAAAAACGGTGATAGATTTTTCTGGAATTACGCCAAATCCGACCTATAAAAAGGTGCAGGAGGGAGCACAGCTCGCCCGTGAGAACCATGTAGATTTTATTCTTGCAGTGGGCGGCGGCTCGGTGATTGACTGCTGTAAGATTGTTTCCGCACAGGCAAAAAGCGCAGAGGATATTTGGGATATGGAAATGGTCAAAAGAAATTATCCGTCCGATTTTATCCCTATGGGAGCGATTGTTACCGCTGCGGGAACAGGCTCGGAGATGAACAACGGCGCGGTCATTACCAATGAAGCTCAAAAAATCAAGTGCGGGCTTATGGGCGCACAGGCACAGTTTGTATTTCTTGATCCAAGTTATACCATGTCCGTTCCGTCTAAACAGGTCATTTCAGGAGCGTTCGACACACTCAGTCACGCGATGGAAACCTACTTCGGCAAACCGGACGATAATAACCTGTCCGATGATATAAGCGAAGCGGTTATGAGAAGTGTGATCCGTAATATCCGTATTTTGCTTCGCGATCACGAAAACTACGATGCGAGAAGCGAGCTGATGTGGGCCTCCTCCATGGCGGAAAACGGGATCTTGAAAATCGGCAAAATTACGGACTTCCAGTGCCACCAAATAGAACATCAGCTCGGCGCATACACCGACTGCAACCACGGACAGGGACTTGCCGTCATTCACCCGGTATTATACCGCCATATTTATAAGGACGGCGTAGAGCGGTTTGTCCGTTTTGCAGAGAATGTGTGGGGAATCAAGGAAAAGAAAACTGCCGAAAAAACAGCTCTTGCAGGTGTGGAAGCTTTGGCAGCTTTCATCAAAGAAATCGGTCTTCCGACCAGCTTCACGCAGATGGGCATTCCGGCGGATACCGATTTCCGTGCTGTTGCCGATTCAACAAACATCACGGCAGGCTGCTGTAAAAAGCTTAGCCATGATGAGATTTATGAAATCTTACAAGAATGCATTTGAAAGGATTGATGTTACCATGAGAAAACTGACTGCTTTATTGATGATGATCGTACTTGTATTCAGCCTTGCTGCTTGCAGCAACACATCTTCCGACAAAGAAAATTCCACTCACGGCTCTGTACAGCAAGGAGCACCACAGGATTCCGAAAACAATGCATCCGAACTGTCCGATTCCTCCTCACCGACAAAAACAAACGATGGAAAAACGCTGGTGGTTTACTATTCAGCATCCGGAAACACAGAGCGTGTTGCGAAAGATATTGCTGAAGTCACCGGTGCAGATTTGTTTGAAATTGAGCCTTTAAAGCCTTATACGGATGCAGATCTAAACTGGACGAACAACGACAGCCGCGTAAGCCGCGAGCATGATGATGAAACACTTCGCAATGTTCCGCTTAAAACGACAGAAGTGCCTGACTGGGATTCCTATGATACCGTGTTTATCGGTTATCCCATTTGGTGGGGGATCGCTGCATGGCCGG
Organism: uncultured Oscillospiraceae bacterium; assembly: GCA_900543295.1. Lineage (GTDB taxonomy): Bacteria > Bacillota > Clostridia > Oscillospirales > Ruminococcaceae > Paludihabitans. The sequence goes on from UQQY01000082.1 coordinate 2,911, forward strand.
TTGACAATTTCGTAAAAGAGAACGATTTCGGCGGTAAAACCGTGATTCCGTTTGCAACCTCTTCCTCCTCCGGTATGGGAGAAAGCGGTACGCTTCTTGAAGAAATGGCAGGCACAGGTGATTGGCAGGAAGGTCATCGCTTCTCCTCCGGCGCTTCCGAAGAAATGGTTCGTGAGTGGATTGCAGAATTAAATTTGAATCAGTAAGGGTACCGGCGTTATGCGCAAAATGCTTGGTTTTTTACTGTTGCTGATCGGTATATTTGCCGCCGTGTTTTCCGGCTGTACGCAAACTTCGGTTACGGATGAATCTTCTATAAGAAGTACCGTAACCGATGAAACCGATCAAGAAGAATCTGCACCGTCTGTAAAGAACAAATCGGAAACGGTAACGGAAGGCACGGAGAACTATCGCGGCTTTATTATTGATAATATTCTTCATTCCGATCACGAGGGCGATATTCATTATAACGTTTATATTCCGGAAAGCTATGATGGAAAAACGCCTGCCCCGCTGTATTTCACACTTCCCGGATACGAGGGACTGTATTTTCAGGGCGTGGCACAAAATCTGAAATCGGAAGCATTCGGCTTTGAAGCGCAGAAATACAATGATAAAATGATTATCGTTGCGCCGCAGCTCAGCGATTGGGGAGAGACTTCGGCAAGTCAGACAATCGCTTTGGTGGAGTATTTTTTGGAAAACTATAACATCGACCATACAAAAGTGTATGCAAACGGCTTTTCCGGCGGCAGTGAAACCATGTCAATCGTAGTCGGAAGGCGGCCTGATTTATTCACCGCATATCTGCAAGTCAGTTCTCAATGGGACGGTGAATACGAGTCGGTGGTGAAAGGGTGCCTCCCCGTATATTTTGCCATCGGCAGAAACGATGAATATTACGGAGCGGCGCCGACAAAAAAGGCTTACGATACGCTGCGTTCCCTTTATGAGCAAAAAGGACTGAGCAGTGCGGAGATAAACGAATTGTTGGTACTGGACATCAAAGAACACGAATATTTTACCGAGCGTGGAATGTCAAATGAGCACGGCGGAGGCGGCTTGTTCGCCTATGACAGCGATATTATGGGCTGGCTGTTCGGAAAGTAACAGACAGCCAGCATTGAGAAAGGCAGGCGATTTCATTTGAAAAAAGCAATAGCGATGTTCCTTGCCCTGATTTTGGTGGGCGTGCTTTCTGCTTGCGGCGCCGAAACTAAGACGCCGGATGTGTCTGTAAACGCCAATAACGAAGACAGCAATCGTTTACAAAGCGATCCGTTATCCCCTGACACAGGGAATAACAGTAGGTCGCAGAATCAAGAAGAGGAAGAGGCCTCCTCGCGGATATTGATTGCTTATTTTTCCGTACCGGAGGATGTCAGCACAACGGATGCCGTCGCTGGAGCAAGCGTTGTGGTAAGGGACGGCATTCGAATGGGAAACACGGAATATGTGGCAAATCTAATTCAGGAAACAGTCGGCGGTGACTTGTTCCGAATCGAAACAGTGGAAAATTACCCGCTTGATCATGATACCCTCGTAGATCAGGCAGCGGGCGAACAGGATGCAGGTAAGCGTCCGACTCTCTCGTCTCATATTGAAAATTTGGATCAGTATGACACGATTATTTTGGGGTATCCAAACTGGTGGGGAGATTTGCCTATGCCAGTCTATACTTTCCTTGAAGAATACGATCTCAGCGGAAAGACGGTTATCCCGTTTGTAACTCATGGCGGCAGTGGATTTTCCAGTACGATAAGAACCATTTCCAGAATGCAGCCAGGCGCCCAGGTAAGCGACAACACGCTTTCGATTTCCAGAAACGGCGTTGCCGACTGCAAAGATCAGATAAACGAGTGGGCGAAAAGCTTAGGTGCATCAGCACACAAATAAAAAGGAGAGAATAAAATGGACAAAGTAACAGCGGGCAGAGATGCTATGGGTGCATTCGCCCCGAAATTTGCAGAGCTGAACGACGACGTTTTATTTGGAGAGGTTTGGAGCCGTGAGGACAAGTTATCGCCAAGAGATCGGAGCATTATTACAGTATCGGCTCTGATGGCAAGCGGAATACTGGATTCCTCGCTTCTTCATCATATAGAGCGTGCCAAAGCAAACGGCGTTACCAAAGAAGAAATGACCGAAGCGCTTACTCAGCTTGCCTTTTATGCCGGATGGCCGAAGGCATGGGCAGCGCTCAGAATGGCAAAGGAGGTTTACGATGATGAATAGGCCTTATGTTATATGCCATATGTTAACGTCGCTCGACGGAAAAATTGATGGGGATTTTTTCTCTTCTCTCGAATGCGCGCCTGCTTTACGGCAATTTGGAAAAGTCAGAGAGTTTTACGGCTGTCCGGCAACGCTGTACGGAACGACAACAATGGAAGGCGGGTACGCTGACGGGCGGATCGGAGAGCTTTCTAAAAGCAATGTCGTTTATTCCTGTGAGGACTATGTTGCCGAGAGCGACGCAGATAACTATATCATATCTCTTGATCCGCAGGGCATTTTGGCATTTTGCGGAAAATATCTTGAAAAGAAGAACCGTCCCAAAGCACATATTGTTGAAGTTTTGACAGAAGGGGTTTCCAATGATTACTTGGCGTATCTGCGTTCTTTGGATATTTCCTATGTGATCGCAGGAAAGGAGCGGCTTGACTGCAAGCTGCTTTTGGAAAAGCTCAAAAGCCTGTTCGGTATCGAAAAGCTGATGATCTCCGGCGGCGGATTGACCAACTGGTCTTTCATACAGGAAAATCTGATCGATGAACTGAGCTTGGTGATCGCTCCTGTCGCGGACGGAAGCCGCGAGTCAGCTTCTGTTTTTGAAAAAGCAGACTTTTTACCGTACCGCGATCCTGCTGCATTCGTGCTGAAAGCCGCAGAAAAAATAGATGGTGACACGTTGTGGCTGCGGTATCTGTTGAAGGAATAGAACAACATTTGAAATCTTTTGGCATGAACTGCTGAACAAAACGAGACCTTTTATCGTCTCCCGTTTTCTTTACAATATAGATGAAAGCATAGACTGGAGGGAATCATATGAGGAACAGAACATTGGGAGGAAACTTGACCGTATCTGACATAGGTCTTGGCTGTATGGGCCTCAGCCACGCTTACGGCGCACCTACAGAGCAAAATGAAGCAATTCGCCTAATTCAACAGGCTGTGGATATGGGCTATACTTTTTTTGATACGGCTGAGGTGTATGGAACGCCGGATGACCCCCATCAAAATGAAATGCTCGTAGGCGAAGCGCTGGCTGCTTACCGTGACAAGGTAGTCATTGCGACCAAATTCGGCATTCGTTTTGATATGACAAGCACACAGGTGAACAAGCCTCTTGTGCCGGATTCCCGACCGGAGATTATCCGGGCTTCTGTGGACGCTTCCTTAAAACGGCTGAAAACCGATCACATCGATTTATATTATCAGCACCGCGTCGATCCGAATATTCCAATAGAAGAAGTCGCAGGTGTGATGTCGGATTTAATAAAAGAGGGAAAAATCACCCATTGGGGACTTTCGGAAGCAAACGAAGAAACCATTCGCCGTGCGCACGCGGTATGTCCGATTACGGCAATTCAAAACCGCTATTCCATGATGGCGCGCTGGCACGAAACTTTGTTTCCCGTGCTGGAAGAACTCAATATCGGCTATGTGGCTTTTTCCCCGCTGGCTAACGGCTTTTTGAGCGCCAAGTACGATAAGAATTCAAAATTTGAAGCGAAAACAGACTATCGCAGTGCGATGCCGCAGTTTACCGCAGAGGGAATCGACAAGAATGCCGGTTTGCTCAAGCTGCTCCATCAAATTGCAAAAGACAAAGAAGCCACGCCCGCCCAAATATCCCTCGCATGGATGCTGTGCAAAAAGCCGTATATTGTACCGATTCCGGGCACCCGAAATACCGGCAGGCTTGCAGAAAATGCTGGTGCGGCAGATGTGACGCTCACGAAAGACGAAGTAAAAAAGCTGGATATGGCGCTTGATGCTTTGGAAATGTCAGAAGTATTCGGCGGTTCAAGAATATGCAAAATGAAATGAGGCAAAAAATGCGTAAGAAAAGCAGATTGAATCAAGCCGGAATTGCTTTGTTTTTGACCGTTCTGCTTGCGGGTATCCTTACCGCATGCGGAAAGTCCCCAGACAATCCGAAAAGTCCTGCGGCTTCTTCCGATTACACAGCACAGTCAAGTACAAAGCAGTCTGACACGGAGAATACCATGAAATCGTCTGAAAACAACAATTTAAGCGGCGTTATTCAGGCAGAACTCGAATACATCCCCGATGGGTACACCCGTCCCGCAGAGCATCCCGGTACGCTCACAAAGCTCACTTATGACACTTGGGAGTCGTTTACCTATGAGGAACATTCACAAAGGCTGACAAAAGAGGCCTTTGTGTATCTGCCATACGGCTATACACAGGAGCAGAAATACAATGTTATGTATCTAAGCCACGGCGGATGGAGCGATGAGACCACGATAATGGGTACGGATACAACCCCTCGCTCTTTCAAAAATGTGATTGACCATGCCATAGAGAACGGAAAGATCAAGCCGTTGATTATCGTTTTGCCCACCTATAACAATACAAGCGAAAACGACAGCGGGAATTACAGCCTTGCTCTACAGCTTACAGACCAGTTCCATAACGAGCTGGTAAACGATCTGATCCCTGCGGTTGAAGGCAAATACAGCACCTATGCGGAGAATACAACGCCAGAGGGGCTTGCAGCTTCGCGCGATCATCGGGGATTCGGCGGGTTTTCGATGGGATCGGTCAATACCTGGTGTACTTTTCGTTACTGCCTTGATTATTTTCGATATTTTATGCCGATGAGCGGAAGCTATGGAATGAACGGCGAAGCAATGGCACAACTGGTTCGTTCGTCCGGACATACGGCGGATGATTTCTTCATCTTTTCCGCCTCCGGTACAAATGATTTTGCATACGGTGCCTTCAGGTCACAGATTATGTCGATGGCAAATGAATCGGACGGCTTTTTTCGCTTGGCGAAGTCAGAAGCGGACGGCAATCTCTCCTTCTTAGAGCGAGAAGGTTATTCCCACGATGGAAAAGCCAGCGAAGAATATACCTATAATGGGCTGCGCTTCTTTTGGAACGGCGCAGAATAATATAATTAAGATAAAAGGAGATTTTTACAATGAGAAAGAATTTTGATGCAAAGCCATGGTTTTACCCGCTGCCTGTCCTGCTCGTCGGCTCTTACGATGAAAACGGAAATGCGGATTTGATGAACGCTGCATGGGGCGGACTTTACGATGCGAATAAAGTGATTCTTTGTCTGTCTGCCGGTCACAAGACAACAAAAAATATTTTGGAAAAGAAAGCGTTCACCATTAGCTTTGCTGATGCCGAGCATGTAGCCGCATCGGATTATGTAGGTTTGGTTTCGGCAAACAATGAACCGGAAAAGTTGAAAAAAGCAGGATTTCATGTCGTAAAGAGCGAGCAAATCGACGCGCCTCTTTTTGAAGAATTGCCAATGTCACTGGAATGTAAGCTACTGAAAGCGACAGAGGATGGAAATCTTATCGGTGAGATTGTAAACATCAGCGCTGATGAAAGCATTCTAAATACAGATGGATCGATTGCTCCTGAAAAGTTCTGCCCGATCTCTTTTGATCCGATTCGCAACGTGTACGTGAAAATGGGAGATGCTGTTGGAAAAGCGTTCGCAGACGGCGCTGCCCTGAAATAATCGGCTTATACCTTGAGGTTAAAACTGATAAACAAACAGAGACTTCTGCCCGAAGGAAAAATCGATTAAAATAATATCAAGAAATTTAGAATGGAGGAACTGTCATGGAGTATATTACATTGAATAACGGAATCAAAATGCCACTGGAGGGTTTCGGCGTATTTCAGGTTCCCGATGCCAAACAGTGTGAACAGGCTGTTTTGGATGCGATAGGAAGTGGATACCGCCTGATTGATACCGCGGCAGCCTATATGAACGAGGAAGCGGTAGGTGCTGCAATTAAAAAGAGCGCTATCAAGAGAGATGAGCTGTTCATCACTACCAAGCTCTGGGTACAGGACGCAAGCTATGAGGGCGCAAAGAAAGCCTTTGAGACTTCCATGAAAAAGTTGGGATTGGAATATCTTGATCTGTATCTGATTCACCAGCCGATGGGCGGAGCGCAGGGACAGGCTTCAGACATCGAGATTACAGCCCGTGAAATACAGAAACTGAAGAAGGAACTTTATACGATCATCGCCGACCATTCGCATACGCCTTTTGACAAGGTTTGGGCGGATTCCGACCGTGACTATTGGATGACGGCCCAGGAGGCGAAGGATTACGGGATGATTGATGAGGTGCTTTCGCGCAAACCTGAAGCAGCACAACAAGATATAACGAAATAAAAGCAAGACAAATTGGAAGATAATAAAAGTTCAAGAACAAAAAGAAGATGCAATTTTTGCGGCCGTACGGAAAACGAAGTCGGATTTCTGATAACGGGAATCAATGGCTGCATCTGTGACAGCTGTGCGGAACAGGCGCATGAGATTGTTCAGGAAACGCTTCAGGCGAAGAACAAGCCTGCCGGTGAACTGGATATGAGCGAACTGCCGAAACCGAAAGATATAAAGGATTTTCTTGACCAGTATGTCATTGGACAGGATGATGCAAAGCGTTATCTGTCGGTTGCTGTCTACAATCATTACAAGCGTCTGCTTCAGCCGAAAGATGAGGCGGATGTGGAGATAGAGAAGTCGAACATCATTATGGTGGGAAGCACCGGTACGGGGAAGACTTTGCTTGCCCGTACGATAGCGAAGCTGCTTCATGTGCCGTTTACCATTGTTGATGCCACTGTGCTCACCGAAGCGGGTTATGT
>UQQY01000083.1 GCA_900543295.1 uncultured Oscillospiraceae bacterium
AAAGCGGCTACCATGTAGCAAATGCCGTTGCAAATCATTTTGATGATTTGGATATGGTCTATTCCGATTATAAAAATGACACATTACAGTTAAGAACATATATGGAACGGCAATGGAGCTTCGTTGCGGGAATGGCTGATACCTTTTCAGAAATGAAATTATAAAATTGGAGGAAAGGATAACCGCAGAGACAGAGTTGAGGATACCAAAGTATGGAAGTAAAAAATTTATTAGATGCCAAAAATCGTAATGAACTTCGTGAATGGCTACAAAATCATTATGATTCTGAAACAGAGTGTTGGGTAACTGTAAAAAGAGGCAGACCAAAAGATGATGATACATTTTGGTATGTTGATGCTGTTGAGGAAGCTATGTGTTTTGGGTGGATAGATAGTACGACAAAAAAGCTTGACAGCGGAGTAACTGTTCAAAAACTTGCCCCCAGAAGAAAAGGTAGTGTTTGGTCTGAACTTAACAAAGAACGGTGCAGAAGAATGGAAAAAATGGGGCGAATGACTGATGCAGGGCGAGCTGTTCTGCCAGATATGTCATTGTCGAGTTTTGTGATTGATGCAGATATTCTAAAAGCATTACAAGCCGATAATCAAGTATGGGAAAACTTTTTGCATTTTCCGTCGCTATATCAACGAGTGCGTATAGATACAATACAAATAAAAAAGAAGCAACCCGAATTGTTCCAGAGCAGATTGCAAAAACTGATAGAAAACACAAAAGAAGGTGTTATGTACGGAGAATGGAATGATAATGGACGCTTGCTTGATGATTAATCACGCTACAATTTCCTATTTTATCAAGGAAACAACATATTTTCCAAGCACCAAACATATAAGATACAGAGCCGTAAACTTGCGAGTAATTGCAGTTTATTGGCTCTTTCTTTTTGCTTAAATTTAATAGTATTCCCTACTTCCCGAAAAATTATTCAAGAATTTTGAAAAAGCATTGACAAACACTTGTTCTCTAAAGTATAATGAAATACTCTCACAGGAGAGCTACAACTGAATACATATTTTAATCACAAATTTTAAGAGACGACTTTAAGTCGGACAACGTTGCGATGTGCTAAGCGAAAATATCGCCGCCTCTGAATTGCCTTGAACTGTCGGCAACAGATAAGCGTAAAAGACAGTTTCGACTTTGAATTTCAAAGCCGGTTACATGAATGTGATACCCAATACACAAAGGGATAAGTCTATCCTTTTGTCAGGTCGGTATGCGTTTGTGTACCGGCTTTTTTTGTTGCCTGAAACGCCGGTTACAACTGAATGACCGGCTGAATGGGATATGATTTTGCGATGATACTTTCTTCGGAAAGTGAGCGAAACAACGCCGCTTGACGGGGGCAGGAACTGCATTCAGGCAGACCGGCAAAACACATACGGAAAAGACAGCGGAGATGTCGCATACCGTAACAAGCAGGGAAACTGTATTGACAGTTTCCACTTAAATCGGCTTTAAGAGCCGATTACTCTTTGGGGAAATCCCCAATCCCCTTAAATATTCTACTGAAAGGACTGATGTTATGAACGAAGTAAAAAGTAAAAATATGATTATCCGTGTGAGTGAAAAAGAGAAAAATTTGATTGAACGCAACGCCGAAAGATGCGGACTTTCCGTATCGGAATATCTTCGCCAGCGAGCTTTAGGATATATGCCGAGAGCAGTTTTACCCGAAAGCTTTTTCTCTTTCAGCGATAAGTTAGATGAACTTTGCGTCGCTGTCGAGGGTAAAATCTCAGCGGATACAGAGGAAAGAATTATTGCGCTGATTGATGAAATCACTGCTGAGTTAATCTTACCGCAAAAGGAAAGACTGGTGGTATAGATGGCAACTACAGGCTTCTGGCCCGTTAAAGACAGGCTAAAAGAGGTTATCGACTATGCGGAAAATCCCGATAAAACTATCGACAAAAAGTATGTGGACAGCGATTTGTACGACGCCTTGCAGTATGTTTTCAACGATAAAAAGACCGATGAGCGTATGTATGTCAGCGGTATCAACTGCAACGCCAAGCGAGCCTATGAGCGTATGACGGCAACCAAGAAACGCTTTGGAAAAATGGGCGGTAATGTAGCTTATCACGGTTATCAGAGCTTTCAAACAGGCGAAGTAACGCCCGAAGAAGCACACAAAATCGGCGTGGAAACCGCAAGGCGTATGTGGGGTGATGACTATGAAATCGTAGTTACCACACATCTGAATACCGATAATCTTCACAATCATTTTGTGATAAATTCCGTATCTTTTAAGACTGGCAAAAAGTTTGAAAACCACATTTCCGACCATCATAAACTCCGTGAAATCTCCGACGCTGTATGTATGGAATACGGAAAAAGTGTTTTGAAAGAAGCTGATTTTTATGGTGGTAAGAAAAAGGAATACTGGCTGAAACGAAGCGGCGGGATGTCGCACCGAGAACTTTTGAAAGCGGATATTGATACTGCACTTGCACAGTCCACCAATTTCAAAGCTTTTGAAATCCGCTTAAAGGATATGGGGTATGTAATACAGCGTGATGAAAGCTATGCTCACTACTCTATCAAAGCACCAAGCTGGCAGAGGGCGGTACGCTTAGACAAGCTGGGAAAAGAATATACTCCCACCGCTATCCGTGAACGGTTGCTTGACAATCAACGGTATGTCGGTTTTGTACCGTTCCACAAACCAAAATATACGCCGCTGCTTGTTCTTGAAATCGAATACCGCAAAATGCAGCGTATGGACGGCATACAGGTATTGTTTGAACTGATTATCGAATTATGCAGATTGATCACAGGAAACAATCTTGCTCCGGCTTCTCCCCGACCACTTTCTCCCGAAATGCGTCAGGAGGTTATAAACTTAAATAAAACGCTTGATGAATACAAGTTCCTATGTGAGAAGCAGATTGATTCTCCACAGGAGCTTGTTTCGTTTATCAGTGGAACACGGGAACAAATCTCTGTTTTAGAAAGGGAACGGCAGTCGGTATATAACCGCAATCGCCATAAAAAAAGCGAAGAGTTGAACGCACAGGCACGAGAAATTTCCGCAAAAATCAAGCCTATGCGTAAGGAATTATCCACCGCAAAGGCAATTCTTGAGAAGATACCGAGATTTGAAAAGCTATTAGAAACCGAACGGCAGATGGAAACTGCCGTAATGTCAAAATACAAAGAAAGAAGGTATGAACGATGACAAATACAATGAACCCGCCGAAAAAGAAAGCGGCAAATATTCGAGTAGACAAACTCCGCACTTTTGAAGGACACCCTTTTAAGGTGCTGGACGATGAGGATATGAACAATCTTACAGAGAGCCTTAAGACACAAGGCGTTCTCTCCCCTCTGATTGTCCGCCCGACTGAAAACACAGATGAATATGAGGTTGTTTCAGGACACCGCAGACTACACGCCGCCATGAAAGCAGGACTTTTGGAAGTCCCTGCTTTAATCTATCCCCTTGAGCGAAACGAAGCGATGATTGCGGTTGTAGACAGCAATCTTCATCGTGAACGGATACTCCCCAGCGAAAAGGCTTTTGCCTACAAAATGAAAATGGAAGCAATGAAAGCACAGGGCAAGAGAACGGATTTAACTTTATCGCAAGTTGCGATAAAGTCGGATACCGCCGCCGAAATCGGCAAAACGCAGAACGAGAGCCGTGATAAAGTGTTCCGATATATCCGCTTAACCCACCTTATCCCCGAACTGCTTGACAAAGTTGATGAGGGCATAATCGCACTCAGTCCTGCTGTTGAATTGTCCTATCTGTCTGAAGCACAGCAGAAAATCTTGCTTGACGCTATGAGCCTGAATGACTGTACGCCCTCTCACGCACAGAGTATCCGTATGAAGAAAGCGGCACAGCAGGGCGAATTAACAGAAGATATGATTTATGCGATTATGTCCGAAGAAAAAGCCAATCAGACCGAGCGTATCAGCTTTAAGGTACAGGATTTAAGAGGATTTTTTCCGAGGAATTATACTGGGAAGCAGATGAGCGAAACCATTCTGAAGCTGCTCTATGAGAATCAACGCAAAATGGAACGCAGACGAAACAGCAGAGATGAAAGGTAAGGTGACTGTATGAAGAAGATAGATATTTATCCAAATAACGAGGTCATATATGCTCTGCCTCCTGAAGCGATAGATGAAAATGAGCCAATCTGCCTTGTGGATTATTTACTGCCACAAAGCAAGGACAGCATTTTCGATTACGGCAAGGTGCGCCGCTTCGGTAAAGATAAGTTTACGATGAAAATCGGCGGGACAACCTATGAAGTATCCACACATTTTAATCCCCAAGGCAAGCAATGCGTAATGGAGCAATTCAAGGAACTGATACTGTCCGAAAAGCTGATTTGACAATCGCACAGTAGAAAAAGATGACACGGCATAGTAAAGTATATTTGCCTTTGCTATGCCCTGTTGTCGGAAAGGAGAAAAGATTTATGACAACAGCAATGAAATTAAACGGGCAGGCAGATGAAAAAATAACAGCGTTGTATTGCAGGCTTTCCGTAGATGATGACAATAAGGACGAGGAATCCAACTCCATCACCAATCAAAAGCAGATTTTACAGGACTACGCACGCAAAGAGGGCTACACCAACACAATGTTTTTCGTAGATATGTTCAGCTGCAGAATGATACAAATACATTAATCCTCTCCTGCGGGTTCAAAACGGTTCGGACGGGTTCAAAAGTGTGCCTTTCACAGACAAAAAACAAAAAATGCACCCCACTTTTTCAGCGGAGTGCATTCCTGCCTTTCATAGTTTACACGGCGATTTCCATGCCGTTCTGAAAGGTTACTCGAATGTCATTTTTGCCGTAAACCGTGATGTGGTCGCACAGGGCGAGCCATGCGTCCTCATCGAAAATCTCTACCTGCCCCGGCAGAGAGCGTAGCGTTTCCAGAAAATGCTCCATCATCAGCCGCTGTGCCCGTCGCTTGGCGAGTGCCGCCTGTGTTTCGTCCAGAGCTGCCCGCGCCGCATCGAAGCGCCGAACAAGAGCATTGTAGCGTTTTTCGTATTCGGTCTGGTTCTGTGCGATATGTGCATTCTCGTCAATGCACTTTTCTATCAGTTCTGCGACCGTGTTCACCTCTTGGGTCAACACCTCAGTTTCCGCTTCGAGCGCATCGGTTGAAAAAGCGGTGTCCCTGATCTCTTCAAAGCCAGCGATGACAGTGTCACGCTCTTTTTCGAGGATGCTCAGTGCCGTTATGAAAATCTGTTTGATGGTATCTTCCTCCAGGTGCGGCGTTGAGCATTTGCTGTCACCGTCGTACTTGTGGTTGCACTGCCATATGACCCTTCTGTACTTATCGTTGGAATGCCAGATCTTTGAACCATACCAGCCGCCGCAGTCCCCGCACCGTATTTTGCCGGAGAAGATGCTGACGCTGCTTCTGCGGTTTTTTCCGGGCAGCCGGGCCTGCATCAGAATCTGTACACGGTCGAATATTTCAGGCTCGATGATCGCCTCGTGGTTTCCCTCCACATAGTACTGCGGCACCTCGCCTTCGTTCTTCTTTTTCTTCTTGGTGAGAAAGTCTGTAGTGTAGACCTTCTGTAAAAGTGCGTCTCCCTTGTACTTCTCGTTGGTAAGAATGGACTGTACCACAGCCTTGCCCCAGACCTTCTTACCGCCCGGCGTAGGTATCCCTTCCTCCGTCAGCAATTTGGCGATGCAGTGCGGCGATCTGCCCTGCAGGAAATGTCCGTAGATTTTTCGGACGATTTTCGCCTGTTCCTCATTCACCACAAGATTGCCGTCCTCGCCCCGGTCGTAGCCGAGGAATCTTCCGAAAGGAACCGTGACCTTTCCGTCAGCGCACCGCTTGCGCCAGCCCCAGGTGCAGTTCTCGGAAATGGAGCGGCTCTCTTCCTGCGCAAGGCTTGACATGATGGTAATGAGCAGCTCACCCTTGGAGTCGAAGGTCCAAATGTTTTCTTTCTGGAAATAGCATTCGCAGCCGTTGTCCTTCAGCTTTCGGATGGTGGAGAGACTGTCCACTGTGTTTCTCGCAAAGCGGCTCACGCTCTTTGTGATAATGAGGTCGATTCTCCCCGCCAGCGCATCCGCGATCATTCTGTTGAAACCTTCACGCTTGAAGGTGTTGCAGGCGGTGATGCCTTCGTCCGAATACAGTCCGACGAACTCCCAGTCGTCGCGGCTCTGGATGTACTGTGTGTAGTAGTCGCACTGCGCGGCGTAGCTTGTCTGCTGGTCCTCCATGTCCGTGGAGACGCGGGCATATCCGGCTACGCGGCGTTTCTTTTCACTGCTTATCGGATTAGCCGTGAACCTGTTTCTTGTGGCGGGTATTGTCGTTACGCTCTTTGCCACATTTCCGTCCTCCCTTCGTAAAAGTCGTACATAAGGCTTCCGTCCCTTTCCACCGTAATCTGTTTTACGGCTTTTTCGAATTCCGCAGCGTCAAATTCCGCAAGATCCATTATCTGTGCCGAAATCCGCTCCAGTTCGGCCTCACTGAAATTGACAGAGCAGCAGGTCGTGCCGACCTCTTTTTTGCTCCGGCAAATCCAGTGGACATAGGTTTTGCCCTTGACCATGCACTTTTTCCGGCTAAACAGACGGCCGCAGATGCCGCACCGCAGCTTCCTTGTGAATGGGTAGGTCGGATTCTGCATGGTCTTGCGCCGCTGGTGCTCTGCAAGTACCTGCTCATAGGCCTCCCTGTCCAGGATAGCTTCATGTGCGTCCCTGATAACATATTGGGGAAGAACCCCGTCATTTATGACCTTTTTGCCCGTGATGGGGTCTGCAATATAGGATTTCTGCCTGCGTATGATGCCGGCGTAGACATCGTTTTGGAGAAGCTGTCTGACCGAGGCTTCCTGAAACAGCTTTCCGTTAACGGAGCGGTAACCCGCCTCGTTCATCGTCCCCGCAATTATTCTCAAAGACAGACCGTCCAAATACATCCGAAACATACGGCGTATCATCTCCGCTTCCTCCGGCACGACAAGATAGCGTTTTTTCTCCTCATCGTACCGATAGCCGATCAGATGCTTGTTCGCCGTACCGATCTCGCCCGACCGGAATCTTTTGCGGATACCCCATTTGCAGTTCTCCGAGATGGAGCGGCTCTCCTCCTGCGCAAAGGATGCCAGGATGGTCAGCATCAGCTCTCCGTCTCCGGTGAAGGAGCTGATGTGCTCCTTCTCGAACCGCACCTCTACGCCAAGTTCCTTCAGACGGCGCACCGCAGCCAAAAGGTCAACGGTATTTCTGGCAAATCGGGATATGCTCTTGGTAAGCACAATGTCGATTTTCCCTGCTTCACAGTCCGCAAGCAGATGCCGGAATTCATCACGCTCGCGGATGCCGGTCCCGCTGATGCCGCAATCGGCATATACGCCGGCATACTCCCATTCCGGATTGCCCTGTATCAACTTGCTGTAGTAGCTGACCTGCGCGGAAACGGAGTGCAGCAGCCGCTCGGTATTCTTTGAAACACGGGCATAGGCGGCGACCTTCTTTCGCTTTGCAGGCGCCTGTGTTATCGGGCCGATCCTGCTGATTTTCGCCATAAAATCACTTCCTTTCGCTACTATACATCACTCTGAAAGCCTAATAAGTCAAGGGCTTTCCGGATAATAATGTAGCCGAAATCGGGCGGTATTTTTCAAGCAGTTTTGTATCAATTATGGCGAATACTTCCCGGTCGATAACGCCCCTTTCAAGCATGGATTTCGCGATGGAAAGGGAGATGTAATAGAGCTTTTCTGCCTGAAACTGCTTCTCACTCATCTGTGGCCTCCTCCGAATCTGTCCCGGATGTAACAGCCGTGGGAGCAATATTTTCGGTTTCTGTTCCCATAGGCGGTGAATGTCTTTCCGCATCCGGCACAGATAAAGGTGTAAATCGACTTGCGGTCGACCCTGTCGGCGTGTTCCGTCCACCACTTCTCGCGGCAAGCTTTGCAGCAGAATATCCGCCGTTTCGTTTTCTCCCGCTGTATGAGGGGCTTGCCGCACTCCCTGCATCTGTCTGTAGCATCGGCGGGTCTGCTGTCCGAAATCATCAGACCGTTCCTGCGGCAGAAGCTCTTGACGGTATCCCGGGAAATTCCAAGTTCCCGCCCTATGTCGGCATATCCGAGTCCCTGTCTGCGGAAGCGGATGATTTTCTCTTTCTGTTCGTTGGTCATGAAAACCACCTCCTACAGGTAGCTCACGAAAATGCAAAATCTTAAGGTTTTTCAGAAAAAAACGTTGCGGGAGCTGTGTGAACCTCCAAAGAGTTTCAATGTTTAAGGCCGCACCTTTTGGGCGTTTAAGCCCGCAAACGCGGTATCCCTGAAAATGCGTACTTCCTTGCGACCTTAAAACTGGCGCAAAAAAAATAACGCCCTCTGCGGATTCATTTCCGTAGAGGGCGTTGGTTAAGATTACTTATTCGGGATTTTCAGCTTCATGCCGCTGTAAATGACATTGGATTTCAGCCCGTTCAGGCTGACGATCTCCTTGTAGCGGCTGCCGTTGCCGAGGTGCTTTTTTGCAATCGCCCAGAGGGTATCCCCATGCACCACGGTATGAATGCGGTAGGTTTCCGCAGGCTTTGAGGTGACAAGCGCCAGATCGGACACCTTCACCGGGGACATAATGGCATTTTTGCCGTCCTCGCTTTTGTTGATGACCGCACGGTCGCCGGACACGCTGTGAACGAACCAGTTTTTTCCCTTGACCCAGGACGGAATCGTCTGTCCTCCGTAATACTTCGTGCCGGTGATTTTCACGAGGTCACCCGCCTTGATGGAAGAGGTGGTCGGTTTTGCAAGTTCGGCAGGCTTCGTCTCGCCGCCCAGCTGTGCCGTGACCTTTTCGGCAAGGTCGCCCATGCGGGAATACATCCAGTTGCCGGGGCAGGACTTGTTGGCGAACCACCTGTGGACGGTCAACACCATCTCGTTGGATTTCGGCGTGTAGTTCAGCGTTTTCGTTTTGTCTCCAAGCCAGAGCAGCTTGGTTTTGCCGTTGCGCTTGCAGATATCAACGCAGAGTTTGATGAGCGTCCGGTAGACGATATCCTTGAACGCATACGGCTCGGTGGTGTCGGAAGCGCACTCGATGGTGACGGCTCTCTGGTCGTTGGCGTTGGAAGAAGAACACCAGCTGCGGTTCTTCTCCTCCACATACATACCAACCCTGCCGTCCGGCCCGATGCCGTAGTTGCAGCTTGCCTGACGTGAAGTGGGATAAAAAATGTTGCCCAGCGTTTCCACCGAGCACTGACCCACCACGCAGTGGGGCGTGATACGGTCAATGCTGTGGGTGCGCTGCCCGGAATGGTTCGGGCTGAGTTTGGTGTAGGACACCATGGAACTGTTCGTGTAAGCCATATCAGTTTTCCTCCTTTTCGCTGCGGTCATGAAGCTGTTCCAGGACGGATTTCAGCTTCTGCGGAATGGGCAGACCCAGATAGGTCGCATTTTCGAGGAGCGATACGCCCTCGTTGGAAAGGTAGAAGAAGATGACGGCCGTGCGCAGTACCGAGCCGCTGCCGATGACGCGGGTGTCGAGAAGGTGTCCCACACCGACCAGAGCGAAAATGAGCACCTTCTTGAAGATGCCCTTGAAGCCCACGGCAGAGGACAGCTTCTTGTCTATCACGGCGCACATGATGCCGGTGATGTAGTCGATGACTACGAAAGCCAGAAGCGCA
>UQQY01000084.1 GCA_900543295.1 uncultured Oscillospiraceae bacterium
CTTGATTTTTCTCAAACTCGCTGTACTTTTGTGCCTGCAAATAGATAAATACAGGTTCATAACAGCGGACAAAATCGGCAAGCTCCGATATGGCTTCTTTGACAATGATTTCGAGCACAACATCTCTGATAAAATGGATAGAGCAGTTTCTTCTGCCGTCTTTGTAGTTGGCACAACGGAAAAATTCCTGATTCTTTTTCAGATTCTTTGAAGCGCAGAAATGCAGCTTTGCTCCACAGTCGGCACAAGCACTTTTTCGCCCTCAAACTGTCTTGCAATTTGTGAAGGACCACGCCCTGCAAAGCAGAGGCTGAAAATCTTTCGTACAGCCTCGGCGGCTTGCTCATCAATCAGCCACTTCTGCTTATCATCCGGAGCTTTCTTGTAACCGCCTCATGCGGTCAATCACTTTCGCGTTCCCTTCTCCGGCGGTGCCATACGTCTGGATCCCGTTAATATATTCCATGCCGTTAACTGCTTCGGCCTGTGTTTGGTTCTTTTGCTGACCATATTTTTTCACAAGAGAAGATCAATCTTCATCGTTGGGAAAGTCAAAAACAGCACAACCAATAAAGTAGCTGCCGCAGGAAGCCATCTCGTTGCAACAAACAGAATCAGCATAACAGCAAGCGCGGTATATTTTGCAAAAATATTGAGAATGAAGCCGATTTTGAAATTCCCGTCTTTCTCATGGATAGGATTTTCAATCATCACCACCTCATTGTAGTTGGCCCGGCGACCGCATGGTGAGATTACAATGCATCCCAGCTAAAATGGAGCCGCACCAAAACTCTGGGCAGGGCGGCGATTGCTGCAACTTTAAATCACCATATTATAACAAATGTAAAAAAGGTGATATGCCTCCCTCACAAGAGTATCGCATATCACCTTTACTTTTTAGAGTACCGATAATCTAAACCGGAAAGATATTCTTATTTTTTCGTAACTACAGTAGTAATGAGATTGGAAGCGCCGTCAATACCGAACCAGTCTGTACCTACGCAGAGATCATAGCCTTCCGCATCACCCCAGCGGGTTTTAGAACGTTGGTTATATTTGTCAACCCTGCTTAATTTCTTTCCAGCTTCTGCTGCTGATATATGATCTCGCTCCATAATACGCTTTATGCGATTCTCTTCGCCGGATGAGATAAAAACACGAAACAGTTTGTGCGTGCCGGAAAGAACCTGATCGGCGGAGCGCCCAACAATGACACAAGAACCTTCTGCTGCAATTTTCTCAATGATTTCTCTTTGCGCTTTCTGTGCCAGATCTGCAATGGATTTATATTCATTTGTTCCAAAGCCGACAGAACGATACAGCATACTGCTGTCAACAGGTTTTTCGTCTATGTTTTGCAGGAATTTTTGGCTCAATCCACTGCTTTCGGCCGCTTTCTCCAATAACTCAGAATCATAGTATGGAATGTGCAACTGTTCAGCAACTTTTTTCCCGATGCTTCTTCCACCGGCTCCATATGAACGGCCAATTGTAATAATATAGTCTGTGCAAGCATCTTTTCCAGAAGCAAACTTCATATAATCGTTTTTTACTGCTGGAGCTTTTATCATATGATTCAAAATTTTATTTGTATGAATAATTACAGCAACAGATGCAATTGCAGTTAAAATATCGGCAATCGGCATGAAGAAAAGGATGCCGTCCAGCCCCATAAAGATGGGAAGAAAGAGAGGTAATCCAACACCAAACAAAATTTCACGTATCAAGGAGAGCGCTGTTGATTGCTTCGCCTTGCCAAGCGACTGCAAGAAAATAAAGGTTCCCTTATTTAAGCAGGACAGTGGAAGCAGACAAAGAAAAATACGTATTGTCTTTACTGCAAAGTCAGTATAATAGATACTTTCATTTTTAGCGCCAAATATATTGATAAATTGGTGCGGGAAAAGCAGGAAAAGTACCGAGGCGATTAGGCCTACAATAAATTCTGCAACCAGAAGCAGCTTCATCAGTCCTTTCACTCGATCGTTACGCTGGGCACCGACATTATATCCCGCAATCGGAATGCAGCCCGCCGCCAGACCGACAGAAATTGAAATGATGATTTGAAAGAATTTCATTACAATTCCAATGACTGCTGTAGGAATTTGCGCATATTGCTCCTGTCCAAAAATCGGATCTAAGGCTCCATACTTTGCAACCATGTTCAGCACCGCTGCCATAGAAAGAACGATAGAAATCTGCGACAGAAAGCTGGTAATACCCAAAGGGAGAATCTTTTTCAGCAAAGAAGCACGGAGCTTAAAACTGTCTCCGCTCATCTTGACAGACTTCATCCGTGCTAAATAAACAGCCGACATGATGGCTGATACAATCTGACCGAAAATTGTGGCAACGGCAGCACCCATCATTCCCCATTTCAGCACATAGATGCAGATCGGGTCAAAGATGATATTCAGCACGGCGCCGGTGAGAAGCGTTCCCATTGCAAAATTGGGACTTCCATCAGACCGTATAATAGGATTCATAGCCTGCCCAAACATATAAAAGGGGATGCCCAGAGTAATCCAGAAGAAATACTCTTTTGACAGTCGGAAGGTTTCGTCATTTACCCGCGCGCCAAAAGCAGTCAGAATTGGTTCCTGAAAAACCAGGAAAATGGCCATCAAGAGAATACCGATTCCAATCACAACGACAACCGAACTACCAATGCCTCGATGAGCATTCTCTTTTTCTTTTGCGCCAAGGCTGATGCTGACAAATGTACAGCATCCATCACCGATCATCATCGCAATGGAAAGTGCTACTACTGCAAGCGGAAATACGACTGTGTTTGCAGCGTTGCCATAAGAGCCAAGATAATCAGCGTTTGCAATGAAGATTTGGTCAACAATGTTATAAAGTGCGGCAACTAACAGTGAAATTACGCAAGGAATGGCATATTTTCGCATCAGCTTGCCGAGTCCTTCTCTTTCGAGAAAATCGTTTGTCTGTACTTGCTCCATAAATCAATTTACCTCCAAGATGTATTGTTTTCAAAAAAAGCAAAAAAGACACAACTCACTGTTGTGTCCCAAAAATAAAAAAAGACACAAGCAAAAGCATAAACTGTTTCGTAACCGCTTGCTTTAAGCTTGTATCGTGCCGAATGCTTAATTATTATACAGGAAGATCGCTGCGAAAGTCAAGCGAATTTTCTGCTCTGCTTAAACTGGGGAAATTGATAGAACTTGTTTTATTGGTGACTTAGATCCAATCGATTACTTTGAATAATTCTGCTTCGCTCCTTGTCATCAATAGCAATGTAGTAACTGTTCTTCATAACGCCACCCTCCTTCGATTGCATTGTAGCAGGAAATATTTCAGAATACGAATGTGCGGATAAAAGAAAACAGACACCAACCTTTTGATTGATGTCTGTAAATCTCCCTTGCAATGCCGATTTAATGTAGTTTATGAATTACTGCCTTATAAACACTCAGCTTTTTCGCCCGCCGCTGTTTTTCCTAAAACGCATATAGATCACACTATAACAGGAATCCCGCAGCCCATAAGAGCTGCGGGATTCCTGTTTGCTTTAAAAAAGACTATAATAGTTGCTTAGCGTGCGCTTCTCTTCTTTTTGAGAAGGAACATACCCGCCGCTAATGCTGTCAGAACTACCGGCAATGCGACCGGTGCGTAATCGCCGGTATCCGGCGTATTCGGTTCCTCCGGTATTACCGGCTTAAGTTCCGCTTCTGTAAGCGCCTTTTCAAGCGCCGCATACGCTTCGTCGAGTTCCTCTTCCGTTCCGCGGTTTGCGATTGCCTCTTCCGCCTTCGCGATTGCTTCGCGGATGGCTTCTGCGCTCTCGTCCGTGTACTTATCGAGGTCTTCCTTCTTCGCCGTTTCGATCAATCCCGCCAGCGCATCGCTGTCGCCAGCCGGTACAAGCGCTTCAATCATTTCTCCGATCTTCTCGATCTGCGCCATGATCTCTTCCGCCGTAGCTTCGTCAACGTTTTCGAGCATTGCTTTCGCGTTCTCGTATTCTTCCATCAGCGCAGCCCAGGATTCAGAGGTAAAGCTCTGATCCAGTCCTTCGTCTACTACTTCGTCAATGCCCACAATCACGCCATACAGCATTGCTGCGGACATCTGAAGCTCTTCGGACGCCACCAATTCATCATATGCCGCGTCGATTTCGTCCTGTGTCGCGTCCTCATCTGCGAGAACCGCTTTTGCACTGGCCAGCGCGTTCATAAACTCCGCCGTCAGCGGGAAATCCTCCGGAAGCTCGGCCGGATCCAGATCAACCAAATCGACCTCTTCTTGCAGCGCCGTCTTGTCGCCGCGCGCTACCAGTGCGTCAAGCGCTGCCTGCAAGGCGCTCCTTGCCGCATCAATCTGAACCTGTGAAGAGGTCTCGTCATTCAGAACAGATTCCGCAGCCGCGCACTTTTCAGTAACTGCCGCCCAAGTGGAAGAGGTATATGCCTCACCGTTAAGCTCATTTGTCTCGTCGATGAGAGCCTCAAGATCCGCTGTCTTTACAAACTCTGCCGAAATAAATGCTGCTTCATTCGGCATGGTGAAGGTTGTGCCTTCGATTGCCGTGCCGTTTACTTTAAGGGTGCCTGCTCTCAGACGATAACCATCGTCCGGTGTGATGGTCAATGTGATCGTAGTACCCTTGGACGCCTCTTCAACGTCCGGCGCAATCGTGCCGTTTTGTACAGAATCACTTACTGTAATCGCATAAACCGGGTCGTAGATCGTGACGGTAGCGCTTGCGCTCTTGGTCGGATCTGCAACAGAGGTGGCAGTAACAGTCAGCGTTTTTGCCGTTTCGTCCTCACCAAGGAACAACTGGCCATTGGTAATCATGGTCTGTGCACTGGTGTTGCCGGAAATCGTCCACTCAACGTCAATGTTGTCCGTTCCGGTCACTGTCGCAGTGAACTGTCCCTTCTGACCCGGGTTGCTGTTGACTTCCATCGTCTCAGGAGAAATGCTGACGCTGATGGAAGCCGGCGGCGTTACATCCTTTTTGCCGAATACTTCAATTTCATAAACACGAAGCGTATCCGGTCCGTTCCACCAGTTGTCGTCACCGTCGGTAACGACAAAGCGGAAGAGACGAACCTTACCCGCAACGCTGATCGGATCATCGGTTACATTTTGTTCGTTGCCGGTATAGCTCTTGACGGTCGTCCAGTAGCTGTCGTCCGCCATAATGGCCGCACGCTCCGACTCTGTTTTCGCAAGGAAGTCTGCCTCGGAGAGTTTCGAGGTATCAAGCACCTGAAGCGCAAAATCATTTGTATTAAAGCGCTCATCCTCCGGTGCCGTTGCGCCGCCTGCGTGCGTAACCTTCAGGCGATCCGGCGCAGCCGCTTCTTTGATATCGAAAACAACCCAGTTCGGCGTATTTTCACTGCACCATTTTGTGCTGTAGCTGCCGTCAAACGCAAAGTTAGCCGTCTGGTCATCGACTGTACCTGTTGTGGAGCCGACACTCAAAACGTCCGCATTGCCGGAAAGCAGTACGGATTCTCCCGGTTCTTCGCCGTTTCCGATTACCGTAACAACCGCCGTACCGGATACGCTCGGATCTGTTACAGATGTTGCCGTGACAGTCAGTGTTTTTGCACTTTCATTCGGACCGACATGCAAGATATTATCCCGCATCTCAGTAAAATCATCTGTGTTCCCGGAAACTGCCCAGGTAACTTCCTGCGATACGTCGCCGCTGCCGGTCACCTCTGCGGTAAACGAGAAGCCCGATCCGCCCTTTTCAAGGCTGACCTCAGAGGGTGTTACGGCAACGCCAGTAACCACGCTGCTGCCCTCAACCAGTCCGCGCACTGCTGCTTCAAGCTTAATGCGCATCTGCTCGATCTGATAGCCGCTGCTGTCATAGCCTGCTACCATAGCTTTGGCTTCTTCGAGTGCCGCTTTGAATACATTAAAGGAAGTCTGCGTATAGCCGCTCTGCGGATACGCAGCTTCAAATTCCTCGCACAGCTCGCCTAAACGCTGCCCTCTGTTCTTATAACGGAGAGAAGCATATGCTTTTGCAAGAGCTGCCCGTGCCGTCTCGGCCTCTGCACCGGTCGGCGTGCCTGCCGCTGTATCCTTTGCAGATGCAAGTTCTGCTGCAAAGGCCGGCCATGTCGCGCTGGTGCAGTCAGCCTCGCTGATGGCATCGCACTTTTCAATCCATTCATTTAGGCCGTCCAGATCCGCCGCGCTTTCCATCGGGTTTCCGTAGGTAAAGGCATACCGCTCGGAATTAGGCT
This sequence comes from uncultured Oscillospiraceae bacterium, assembly GCA_900543295.1. Lineage (GTDB taxonomy): Bacteria > Bacillota > Clostridia > Oscillospirales > Ruminococcaceae > Paludihabitans. The sequence continues at coordinate 6,243 of UQQY01000084.1, forward strand.
TGCCTTCCTTGTGAATCTCATAATAGATGGTTCCGCCCGCTTTTTCCATCGGAACACGGGTCTGCGTAATTACACCGTCCGCTTTCGCCGGAAGCGAATGCAGAATCGGGCTTACCGCATCTTCGGAAGCAAAGAATTTTATCACAGCGCCCTCTTCGATGCCGGTCGCCGTAAATTTGCCATACTGTTTTCTGAGCTGATAGCCGGCTGTTGTACGTTCCAGCTTCACAGAATCCGGCGCATTCGATGCAGTTCCGCTTTCCGGCGCATAGTAAACGCTGGCTCTGCGGCTGTTGGTGACCTCTGCTCCGGAGCCGTCCAGTACGTCGTAGAAAATCCGGCCGCCCTCCGGATTCAGCTCAAGATTTTCAAACTTTGCAATGCCCACGCCGCGCTGCTTATAGGATTCGTTCGGCTGCGTCGCGTTGACAACGGCAATCGGCTCCTCGGAAGTCAGATCCGCAAACAACCGAACCTTACCGGTATCTTCGTGGAAGACACCGTTTTTATCCTGATACGAGCCCGAAGAATACTTCATTGTAACGTTATCGACAACAACCGTATCTGCCGCGCCGACATTGTTTTTCACAGTAACATTGCGTTCATACGGAGAAGCCGTATTGCTGATAGCGGCTTTCTCATAAATTTGCAGCTCGTAAATACGGATTGCACTCCACGCCGAGTTGCAGTTCTTTGTTACATTCAGTTTGATATATCTCGCTTTGATCGGTGCATTCAGATTGCGGTCTGTAACATCCTGTTTATTGTTCGTCACCGCATCCGCTCTGGTAAATGTCAATGCTCTGACCCGATTTTGGCTTGCCGAGTCATTACCGGTAAGCAAAGGCTGACCGTCATCACCCGCATATTGCAGATCGAAATCAACGGTGTTGTAGTCCACGCCTTCGCCCGCACCTTTGCAGTTTGCGTGATAAACGACCCATCTCTGGATGTCTTTTTCCTCGCCAAGGTCGATAACGGCATAGCCGCTGTAAGCATTGGAACACCACTTACTGTTACTGATAACGCCGTCATTGATCAGGTGAACCGGGCCATCCGCAACACACGAAACGCTGGAAACAGCGGGTTTGCCAAGCGCCAGATTCTCACCCTCTTCAAATACCGGGACAAAGCCATCCTGCACTTCCGTCGGCCAATCGATTTCAAACGTTTTCGTCCCGCCTTTTACGCCGTTTTCAGAGTAAGAGGTAATCTCAAACGTGCAGCTTGTCTCGTCGCCGTCCTTGGTGAAGCTTCCAAGATAGAAAGCGTCGGAAGGCGTTGCGCCGACAAACTCTCTGGTTCCGTCGGCATATACGCGATGAATGCGGTACATAAACGCGTTGTCCGCTTTCTCCCAGTAGACTCTTGCTTCCATGGTTTTATCGGTCGGATAAATCACTTCGTCCAGCGTGACGCTGGAAGCAGCCGCCGGAGCCGCATTGTCAGTGGTAAACGCCATGCGTCCGACATTGAGCGCATAGTCGGAGACGCCTGCTGGCGCGTTTAATTTTAGAGAGATAGCAATCGCGCGCTTCCCCGCATCACCGGAGAGATCGACGGTGGCCGTCGTCCATTCTCCGTTTGCCGTTGTGGTTACCGGATAGAACTTGAAGTTCTCGTCCGCATAGCTGTCGCCGTAGCAAAGCCCCAGAGACAGATCCACTCCCGCTTTTGCTGTTTTATAGGTGATGGAAAACGTCGTTGTGCCCGTAATGTCAAGCTGTGCGCTGTAAAGCTTTACATGGTTCTGCTTATTCGCATCCATGGAACCGTAAAGCTTCATGGAAGTGCCGGCATACCATGCGTCGTCATAATCGATTTTAGCCGAAAGCTTCTGCCCCTCGGAATCGATGATCCAGCGCCATGTCGGCAGGACGTCAGTGAGGGAGCGATTGTACCAGCCGGATTCCTTGCCAGTTACCACACCGTCCTCATAGAATTTGTAGCCGTTGCCGGTGGTAAAAGTTGTCACAAAATCAGTGCCGATAACCGGCGTGCGGTCTGCAACCAGATTTGCAAAGCCGCAGAATTCGCTTCCCGGACGATAGGTAGAGGAGGGATCAAAGGTCGGACCTACCCACAGCTTTTGATCCTGCACGTTCATGTAATCGTCTGAGCTGGTTGCTTGGGTTAGCGTGCAGGTCGGCGCCAAAATACCGAGAGAGCATTTCAGTTTACCTGTTGCATCAAGACGCGTCTGGTAATTGCCACCCTTTGTGCCGGGCATACCAGACATCGGCCAATATTCCCAAGTAGAGTGGATATTCCACGGGTCAACGCCGCACTCCTGCGCGGCCTGAATGGTGCTGTCCACATTCCCGCCGCCGCTCATATCAAGCCACCACTCGTCGGTGATTCTGGTATCGCCGTCCTGCATCCAGGACTTGATGCTTCCGGAGCTTAAACCGCCAGATCCGTTATACCAGGTAATTGTAAAGTTATCCGGCTTATTTCTCTGGAGATAGGCCAGAAAATCCTTAAAGCCGGAAACGCCCGTTCCGGATTCCGCATTGAAGATATAGCCGTCGAAGCCGTAATACTGCGCAATTTCGATCAGTTTATCCGCCGCAATATAATGGCCTTCCGCATCCTTTTCGAGCATCTCGCTGACAAACTGGTTGCCGTATGCGCTGTCGCCCCAAGGAATGAAGATGGTTCCGGTTGCCGGAACGCCGTTTCTGTGCGCAGAGTCAATAACCTCCGGAGAAGGGATCGCAATCGGGCCCTCAGCGGACGAACCGCCCCAGAAATTAAAGATGTCAACATATTGAAAATTGTTGAACGCATAGACAAAATTGCCGTCACCGCCCTGCGAAGGCGCCTCGCTTGCACGCGCATTCGACATGGCAAGCGGCATTATTTTTGCATCGCGGGAGGCATTCGGATTGACCGACGGACCCATCCAGCGATCCCGCAGTTCGATTGCGCCGCGGTTATAGCGTGCATCCGGATCGTTATCCGGACTCCAGTTTTTTAACTCGTCGATCAAGAAGCAGGAGCCATAAGGCTGCAGCGTCTCGTTCTCGTAATAAAACTGGTTTGGAATTTCAAGCGGTTCCGGCCAATAGCCAAGAACGGCACCCGCAGCAGACACAGTGGCAGAGAGTCCAACAAAGGAACTAACCGACACGGTAGCTGCACAAACAACCGATACCGCTTTTCTGAAAAACGTTTTTTTCAATTTTTCTCCTCCGTTTCAAAATTCACATACTCTGCAAAACAGAATATCACGGGAGCTCCCGTTTTACATTTTCGTATTTCCGTATTACCCACCTTTGAAAAAGCGATGCTATACAGAAATACTTTCAGTATTTTTATTATAGTTAAGAAACCGGAAAATGTCAAACGAATTTTATGCAATATTTTTTATATTCGTTATATTCGAGTATGATAATTGTGCATATAGTTCATATCCTCTGTAGAATCCTGTATTCCGTTTTTACATTA
>UQQY01000085.1 GCA_900543295.1 uncultured Oscillospiraceae bacterium
AAATCCGCCGTCTCTCCCCGGTATACGCGGTAATAAACATGCGTCGGATCGGCAGAAGCGTCCCACGACACAACGCCTTCCTCCGTGCATACGCCCGTGACAGAGGACGGTTTCTCATCCGTATAATCGGTTGTCAGCATAACGATCGCATTGCCTGGCATTTTTACGCGGATCACGCCGCTTTCTGCGTCAAGCAGTTCCTCATAGTCCTGCATATCGGCAAACGCACTGCGCGGCACATCGTTTGAATCATATACGTATTTACGGACTTTCTTTCCCGACTTCAGGTTTTCAAGCGAGATTTCAAGCTCCGTTTCTTCCGCATGGCGGTTTACCACAGCAATCGAGAACGAGCCGTCATCATTTATCACGCCGCCGCTGCGCAGCAGGTAATCCTCTGTTTCAATGGCGAGCGGCTTGCTGTTGTATTTAAAGTATTTTACGAACAGTCCGTACGCATACAGCCAGTCGCGCGCGGAATAGTCCTCGCCGTCCCAGCGGGTTAATCCCCACTTATTCAGGCGCGGCGTCAGGCCGTCCGGATTCGGAATATCGGTAAAGGTCCACATCGCCATCGAATAAACGCCCGCATTCATTGCCGCCAGCGCCATTTCGCAGAGCTGTAGCGCAGAATAGGACTCTTTTCCATTGTAAAATGCATCGCATACGTCCATCTTCACGCCGTTGATATCGCGTTTTCCCTGCTTAAACGCCTGCGCCAACCCGAACTCACCCAAAATAAAGCGCCGTTCATAGGGTCTGAGCATCACGACGACGTCGCTGCACTGCCGCTTGAAGATCTTGTAAAAGTCGAGATCCTCCGGTTCAAAATCGTTGACATAATGGTGACCGCCAAACACGCCGGAAATGGGTACCATTCCATTTGCAATCGCCCACTCGATGGTTTCCCAGCGCTCACGCGGAGAAGCGTCGGTCGCTAAAAGGCGCACTGGCAGATAGCGCTTGCGAAACTCGTTATAAAGATGGGTGTGGTATCGTTTGAAGGTCTCCATCTCAAAGTTCAGATCGCCCCAGTCGTCCAGGCTCAGTTCGTTTGACATGCAGTAAATTTGAATATTGGAAATTCCCTTTTCTTTAATCAAATACTCCAGCCGGTCTGCGACGTCTTTCGCGTATGTATTCAGCTCCTCTTCCGTATGATAGCGCGGGCAGCGTCCCGTCAGATAGATGCTGGTTCCGGTTTTGCAGTGCATTTTTTCACAGTATTCTGCAAAATCGTCCATCTCCTGTTTGGTCCAGTTTGGCTGCCCTCCGCCGATTCTCGAAAAGCCGGGAGAGAGCTCATGAAAGATTTTTCCCACCACTTCATTGAACTGGCGGTCGCTCATTTTCCGATATTGTCCGGCCTCGGAGTTATGAAACCCCATGCCGCCGAAGCGCGCCATGATTTTCTCTTTGCGCACATTCATTTTGCTTGCCATTCTCTTGTCCTCCGTCATATCATGCCGCATCTGAACGCGGCTGTATTCTGCTTTGATTATAGCGGCGGCGAAGTTGGAATGCAAGAAAAATCGGTCGGCTTTCCTTGTGGTTTTTTGACAGATTCAAAAGATCAATAAAGCGCATTTTGTATAGCTGCAATCTTTTGCAAAAGGTGCGGATTGATAAAATAGTACAGGATAATATTGTTTATAACGTATATATACAAAGAATTTTTAATCTGTTAGAATATAGGTATATTTTATTGATCGGCACAGCTTTCAAGGAGTTATCATGAAACGTTTTTTCCGCGCTGTTCTTGTCTTCATATCTGCCCTCCTGCTTACTTCTTGCAGCGCCCCACAGATCAAATTCGACCAATCGGATTTCATTCTGGATGAGTCCATACAAACGACATATGACGCGCAAAAATATTATATTGACCTCTTCGGCGCTTATTTTACCAGCGCGGACTACGGCGATTTTTACTGTAATACCGACGATACGGAGGAAGACTATTCTGACGATACCTACACCTGCCTTCTTGTAAAGGACGGCGGAAATACAGAGAACGTTAAGCGTTTTATTGAACTTGCAAACCACAATCTTGAAAAACGCAGCTTTGCGCCGTTTTGCACCGCAGAAGTGAAATACTCTATGAAAGAATTGGAGGATACATCGGCTCGTTTTGTTGAGATCGTCGAACCGCTCTCCAGAGAATATAGCTTTCATTTCAGCACTGGAATTGTCCCGCCTGAAAATAAAGTTTATATCTGGTATGATGAAAATGCGGTTCCGGACAAATTTCTTGCTGCACTGAAGCTTTTCCCAGAAGACATGCGGGTACTGAACCCCGTTAAAAATTACACGATCACCCTTCCATAAGATAAAAAGCAGACGAAGCGCTCCGCGGAATAACTGCTGTTCTAATACAGAAAGAGTGGTTTGACAATAATGAAACGCTTTCTTTCTCTCTTTTTTCTCTCTCATCCTCCTGCTCTCCTTTTCCGCCTGTACGCAAAAACCACAGCCCTTGGCGGACGAAATTACGTTCAATCCGGACGATTTCGCCTTGAAAGACGCCGGTAAAATAAGCGAAAATGCCGCCGGACATCAGATCATCGATCTGTTCGACAGCTATTTCACCGATGCAGATTACGGCGACGCCTATTTCGGCGAGAATGGAAGCGGCCTGCACCTCAATCTGGTGAAAGGATCGTCCCAGCGGGAAAATATCGCGCGCTTTATCGAACTGGCCAATGCTGAACTTGAACGAAACGGCTTTTCTCCGGTTCGGACACATGAGGTTGACTTCTCAAAAAAGGAGCTTGCCAGCGCCAGAGACCAATTGGAGCAGGCGTTACAGGAGCATGACGTTCCCTATCACGCTCTGGCGCTGGATACACAGCGAAACCGCATTATCGTAGGATACTCCAACATCTCCGCATCATATAAAAGCAGCGTGCTGAACTATATAGATGAAAAATATGTCATTTTTGAAAAGTGGGGCGAGTTTAAAACCAGCATTAAAGACGCGGGCTGACTGCCGAAAAAAGGACGTTTCCAGTAAGGAAGCGTCCTTTTTCATATTCAATTCATCATCCAAGCGCCGCAAGGCTCGACTCGATCTTTTCGAGCAATTCCTGTGACTTGGCTAACTTCCCGCGGATGTCGTTTACGACCTTTTCCGGCGCCTTGGAGACAAAATTCTCATTTGCAAGCTTCTTTGAATGAATTTCAATCTCCTTTTCACATTTTGCTTTTTCCCGGTTTAGCCGCTCGCGCTCCTTGTCTTTATCGATCAGGTCGTCCATCGGGAGGAAAATACGGGCGCTCTGCGTTGCGACTTGAACCGCGCCCTCGATCGTCTGTTCCTTTGCGACAAATACGCCGGAGGCCGATGCCAGCCGCTCAAAGAACGGCGCGCAATCTGTAAAGATCGTCTCATATTCCGTTGCAACATAAACGGCTGCCTTGCGGGACGGCGGCACATTCATTTCTGTGCGCGTGTTGCGGATTGCCTTAATAGCCTCCATAATCCGCGCAAATTTGCGCTCCTCCTCTGCAAAGTCGAGATCCGCATCATATGCCGGCCATGCCGAACGCATGATGCTTTCCGTATCCGTCGGCAGCGCCTGCCAGATTTCCTCTGTGATAAACGGCATAAACGGATGCAGAAGCTTTACCGTATTCGACATCAGGAATACCAGCACCTTCTGCGCGCACAAAGCCGTCTCACCGCCCGCCTGCAAACGAGACTTTGCAAGCTCAATATACCAGTCGCAAAACACATCCCACAGAAAATCGTAAAGCTTCTGCTCCGCAATGCCAAGCTCAAACCTGTCAAGATTTTCAGTGACCTCTCTCACCAGACGGCTATACTGCGAAAGCACCCATTTATCCTCAATCGAAAGCGTCCTCGGAAGCGCGCAGTCCGTCACCTCGTCCGACAGATTCATCAGAATAAAACGCGTTGCATTCCAAAGTTTGTTCGCAAAATTCCGCGCCGCTTTGATCTTATCATCTGAGAAGCGCATATCGTTGCCTGGGCTGTTGCCGGTAACCAGCGCTAAGCGCAGTGCGTCCGCGCCGTACTGATCGATAACCTCCAGCGGATCGATGCCGTTTCCAAGCGACTTTGACATTTTCCTGCCCTGTGCGTCGCGCACAAGGCCGTGAATAAACACCGTATGGAACGGAACCTCTCCGGTCTGCTCAATGGCGGAAAAGATCATGCGCGCTACCCAGAAGAAAATGATGTCATAGCCTGTAACCAACGTATCGGTCGGATAAAAATATTTTAAATCCTCCGTCTCGTTCGGCCAGCCGAGCGTGCTGAACGGCCACAGCGCAGAAGAAAACCAGGTGTCAAGCGTATCCTCATCCTGATGCATATGCATGCTTCCGCATTTCGGGCAGGCATGCGGCGCCTCCTTTGCTACAACCATCTCGCCGCAGTCCGCGCAATAGTACGCCGGAATCCGATGGCCCCACCAGAGCTGGCGCGAGATGCACCAGTCCTTGATGTTTTCCATCCAATGATAGTAAATCTTATCAAAGCGCTCCGGGATAAATTTCGTTTCGCCGTTTCTGACAGCTTCAATCGCCGGCTTTGCGAGCGGTTCCATTTTCACAAACCATTGCTTCGAGACACGCGGCTCCACCGTTGTATGGCAGCGGTAGCAGGTGCCGACGTTATGCGCATGCGGCTCAACCTTTGCAAGATAACCGCCGGCCTCCAAATCGGCGACGATGGCTTTTCTTGCCTCATAGCGCTCCATTCCTTCATATTTGCCGCCGTTTTCATTGATATGCGCATCCTCGGTAAGCACATTAATGACCGGCAGATTATGGCGCAGGCCAACCTCGAAATCATTTGGGTCATGCGCGGGCGTAATCTTTACAACGCCTGTTCCGAATTCCATATCCACATAATCGTCTGCAACCATCGGGATTTCGCGCCCAACCAGCGGCAGAATCAGCGTCTTGCCAACCAAATCCCGATAGCGTTCGTCGTTCGGATTGACTGCGACCGCCGTATCGCCGAGCAGCGTCTCCGGACGGGTCGTTGCAAGCTCAAGCCAGCCGCTGCCGTCCTTTAACGGATAACGAAGATGCCAGAAGAAACCCTGCTGCTCCTCATACTCAACCTCTGCTTCTGAAATCGAGGTTTTGCAGGTCGGACACCAATTGATAATACGCTCGCCGCGATAGATCAGTCCCTTTTCATAAAGGCGTACAAACACCTCCTTGACCGCCTCAGAACAGCCCTCGTCCAAAGTGAAGCGCTCGCGCGTCCAGTCACAGGCCGTACCAAGCTTTTTAAGCTGCGAGACAATACGTCCGCCGTAAGTCTCTCTCCATTTCCACGCGCGCTCCAAAAAGCCGTCCCGGCCCAAATCCTCTTTGCTAAGGCCCTCTTCACGCATAGCGGCGACGATTTTTGCCTCTGTTGCAATAGAGGCATGGTCTGTGCCCGGTATCCACAATGCGGAATAGCCCTGCAATTTTTTATAGCGGATCAAAATATCCTGCAGGGTTTCGTCAAGCGCGTGACCCATATGCAGCTGTCCTGTAATATTGGGCGGCGGAATGACAATTGTATACGGCGTTTTTTCCGGATCACGCTCCGCAGTAAAATAACCGCCGTCCATCCAGAACTGATAAATGCGATCCTCAAAACTCTTCGGATCATACGTTTTCGCAAGCTCTTTTCTCATGTGTTTGCTCCTTTCTGTTCTATACGAGGAGGAACCTTCCTCCCTATCTGTTTCTTATTTTGATTCGTCTGCGGTAAAATCAATGTCGTATCTGACGCCATGTGATAAAAGAACGCCGTCTGTCAGACGGATGCGCAGAATGCAGGTGTTCGGATCGTTTTCATCGGTATGCCCGTTTGTATACCATGCGGAAAACACATTCCGCAGCTTCGATGCAATCGCCGCGTTCCTTTCGTCACAGACATGTCCGATGTTTTCCCCTATCCCATGCGCCGTAAACCAGTCTCCGCAAATTGCCACATTGGGATTGCTTGCGATCTGCTTCATCTTGCCGGACAGCGCATGCGTTATAATATAAAACGCACCGTTTTCATAATAGCTGTTGACCATTCGGACAGACGGTCTATCCCCTTCCATCGTGGCGACAGCAATCAAAGAGTCGCTGTCAAAACGCTCAGTCATGATTTCCAGCGCTTTTTCCGGAATCTCTCCTGCCACTATTCACACACCTTTCTTATTCAGATCATGGGTCGTCTCTTTTTCAGCGCAATAAAAATCCGCCCCAAGCCAAAAGCTCAGGGCGGACTGATCTTATCCGTGTTACCACCTGAATTCGGAGCAAAGCTCCGCACTCGTCCGGCGCAGAAAACGCCGCGTCCCTTTAACGGTGGACATCCGCTGAAGTCTACTGAGAACACAAAGACCCGTTCGATTCAGGGCTCAGGGGCTACCTTCCGTTTCACCTGCCCAAAGACTCTCACCAGCCGTCTTTTCTCTGTGCAGCTAAGCGAAACGTACTCCTCCCCGTCAGCGCCGATTCTAATATAATTTTATTATAATCAAAGCAAAAACCGGTGTCAAGCCCTTTTCGCGCTGTTATCCGCTAAAGACTGTAGGAGTACAATACATGTTTGACAAACCTACACCGGCTCTCTGCTTTTATTTTCGGCCAGCCTGCGTGCAATCGCCTCATCTGTATAAGAAAGCAAACGGCCGAAACGATATGCAAGCGCGCGGCGCTGCTCGCCACGGTAAGCTCCCGCTGCGGCAAGCTCCTCCTTTTCCGCACGGATGGCAAGATACTCTCGCAAAGCGTCGTCTTCCCTGTAAAAAACATAGTGCACGCGGCCCGCGTTCAGCTCCTTTGGAAATAAATCGGTGACGAGGCTGCTCGGCTCAAAATAGAATCTGGTTCCATATTTATGGCACGTTTTCTCCACAAAGAACTGATAACTGCGGCATTCCTCCGCAGAATCCACCGGTTCGCTGAATGCCAGCCGCTTCACGCCCGCACTGACCATTTCATTGAAGCAGTCAATGACTCCGCAGTGAAACGAATAATGGTCGATTGTTTTCACATGACTTTCCTCCTTACCTATATCCGCCGTACTTTCCGAAAAGCTTCCTCTCTCCTTTGCACAGAAGCGCATCGGAAATCTGCTTTCCGATGCGCATTTTATTTAGTCGAGCCGGCGGCACTGAGGACTCTATCCTTCTCCTATTGAGTAAAGAATACCATATGACATTCCTTAAAGCAAATTCTTTTTATCAAATTTGCATCACAATATGGACAGAAGGGGGTATATGTGTTAAGCTTATCATAAAGATTTTGATGCATTGGGATTTTGCACAGTCTTTACACGGGGCGCACAGCGGAATTACCAATGCATCCGATACTATATCAGAACGCCTGATAAGGAGGAATCGGACATGCCGGCAAACTATGCGCATTATCGCTTTGGCAGAGATGTTCTTAAGCGATTGCCTGAGCTCGCATTTTTACATTCGGGGCACTGCCGCCAGGCATTTTTAACCGGCCTGCACGGGCCGGATCTGCTTTTCTTTCACAACCCGCTCAAACGGGATGCGATCTGCCGGCTGGGCTACGCCATGCACCGGCAGCCTGCGCGCACCTTTTTTGAGCACGGCGTGCAATATGTGCAAAAGACAGACGATCCGCTGGCACTGGCCTATCTTTTGGGGTTTGTCTGCCATTTCACGCTTGACAGCGCCTGTCATGGGTATATCGGGGAGTATGAGGCGCAGGAAGGAGTCTCGCACGCCCGGATTGAGGCGGAGCTCGACCGGTTTTATATGCTGCGGTACGGAGAGAATCCGGCGCGCTGCAACTCTGCCGCGCACATTCTGCCTTCCCGTGCATTGGCAAAAGCAATTGCGCCGCTTTTCAAAATTCCAGCAGAGGATGCGCTCTTGAGTATGCGTTCCATCCGGTTTTACAGCGGCCTGCTTACAGCACGAAATCCCGCAAAGCGCGCGCTGCTTTGCACGGTAATGTCGATTCCCGCGCTCAAGCACTATGTAGGGGACATGGTTATCGCATCTGAACCGGATCCGCACTGTAAGGAGGCCGTCGAGTGGCTTTCCGCACGGGCAGCGGCCAGTGTGGAAACGGCCTGCCGTCTGATCCGCGCTTTCATGCAGTCTGTTCAGACGGACGCACGTCTTCCCGACACATTCGACCGCAGCTACGAATAATCAACTGTTTTGGAGGGTGTGACAAATGACAAAACGAATGAAGCTTTCAAAGCTCGAAAAAAGCTGGATTCTCTATGATGTCGGAAATTCAGCTTTTGTACTGATGGTCTCAACCATCATCCCCATCTATTTCAAAAGCATGACGGACGCGGCCGGCATGGCGGCGTCCGATTCAACGGCTCTTTGGAGCTACGCCGCGTCCATCTGTACCGTTATCGTGGCGATTCTGGGGCCGATTTTCGGCGCGCTTGCTGACACGAAGGGCTTTAAAAAACCGCTGTTTATTCTTTTCATGATGCTCGGCGTATTGGGCTGCGCCGCAATCGCCGCACCGCTTGGATGGATCGCGTTTCTCCTCCTTTTCATTCTGGCTAAGGTTGGCTTTTCGGGCAGCTTGATTTTTTACGACGCCATGCTGACCGATATTACGACGGATGAACGAATGGACATGGTCTCCTCGCAGGGCTATGCATGGGGCTATCTTGGCAGCTGCATCCCGTTTATCGGCTGTCTCGTGCTTGTACTGACCGCCGATCAAACGGGACTCGGCATGATGAATGCGCTGACGATCGCATTTCTGATTACCGCGCTTTGGTGGCTGCTTGTCACGGTACCGCTGCTGAAAAGCTATAAACAGGTGCATTATGTCGAACGCAGGCCTCACCCGATACGTGAAAGCTTTAAGCGCATTGGTTCGGTTGTCCGCGATGTCCGCGGTCAGAAGAAAGTATTTTTGTTCCTGCTCGCCTTTTTCTTCTACATTGACGGCGTATATACGATCATTGATATGGCGACTGTCTATGGCCGCGATGTGGGTATCGGCGAGACAGATCTCCTGCTCGCGCTGCTGCTGACGCAGATTGTGGCATTTCCCTTCGCCATTCTGTTCGGACGGATCAGCAAACGCTTTTCCTGCGAAAAACTGGTGATGTTCTGTATTCTCGGCTATTTAGGTATCGCGCTCTTTGCACTTCAGCTCGACAAAGCGTGGGAATTCTGGTTTTTGGCCGTCTGCGTCGCCGTCTTTCAGGGTGCAATCCAGGCGCTGTCCCGCTCCTACTTTGCCAAAATTATCCCCAAAGAAAAATCAAGCGAATACTTTGGCTTTTTCGATATTTTCGGCAAGGGCGCAGCCTTTATCGGCACCATGGTAATCGGCGTTTCCACCCAGCTTACGGGAAACTCCAAAACCGGTATCGCCATTCTCTGCCTGATGTTTGTGGCGGGGCTGTTCTGTTTTAAAAAGTCCGCCTCCCTTCCAAACGGCATGCAGGAAACAAAGGCATAAGACACATATCACCCGAATTACCCGCATACAATCCGCTTAAGGAGGGGAATGATATGCGGGTATTTTCCGTATGGGGCAAAAGGCGCGCCGCTGCGGCGGGCGCGCTTTTTCTGACCATGCTTCTGCTTTTGCTGGGGGCGCCTCTGTTCAAAAAAACAAGAGTACAAAAGACAGCGGCGTCCGCCCGGCGGCTGCCGGTCTATTCCGTTGCATCCGACGAGCCAGA
>UQQY01000086.1 GCA_900543295.1 uncultured Oscillospiraceae bacterium
ATTCTCGCCGCAGCAGAAAGGAGTGTCCCCATGCAGCTGAAATACGAGCTTTACAAAATCAGCTCAAAAAAACTCTTTTTTATTCTTTTGGCCATTGTTCTGGTATTGAACACTGTCCTGTTCTTCTCCGACCAGCAGGATCAAAGCTATATACGTGAGATGATAGCTCCTCAATATGAGGAAATCGCAGCGCAGTATCAGAACATGTCTCCGGAAAAGGCGCTTGAAGAGCTTGAAAAGATCAATGAGCGGCTTCAGGTTTACGTGCAAATCGACTCGCTGGATATGTACGACGACGCAGCCATGCGCGAGGAACAGCAGCAGTATCTGAAGACAGAGTTTGCGGATTACTATGCCGACTATTACGCAAAGCCGGAAGAACGCGAGCAGCTGATAAACGCCGTTATGGTCTATCAGCAGCTTTTGTCGGAGGCGCAGTATATCGCCTCATATCCCTCTTACATAAAAGGAATCGCCCAGCAGGCCGAGGATATGCAGAAGGTCAGCATTTTCCGCAAGGAAGGGACGTTTTCCTATAACAATATCTTAAAAACGCCGGAGGATTTCGAGGGGCTCGAAACTCTTTCTTTGAAATTCGGCCGCTCCGACGGGCTGCTGGCGGCTGTTACCTTCCGCATTACGGACGCACTGGTGCTTGTCATGGCGTTTTTTGTATGCTTCCTGATTTTTTTGCAGGAGAAAGAAAGCGGAACGTTGAATCTGCTTCGCTCTGCGAAAAACGGACGCGCACGTCTCGCCGCCGCCAAGCTTGCGGCGGTATCGATTACCATCGGAGTGATTGCGGCCGTCATGTACGCATCCGTTCTGACAAGCTCATATGTACTCTACGGCGGATTTGGAGATTTATCACGCTATGTACAGTCCATGTCGGCGTTTTCCCGCTGTACGCTGCCCATTTCAGTCGGCGGATACGTTTTACTCTACTTCGTGAGCAAAATTGTGGCAATACTCCTTGCAACCTTCCTGTTTGCGGTTGTATTCAGTCTTTGTTCAAGCAGCGGGCAGGCTTATTTTGTGACCGGATGCCTTCTGATCGTAAATCTGGGCGCCTATACGCTGATTCCGTCCCTCTCCTACTTCAATATTTTTAAATATCTGAGCCTGTTCGAACTGACGGATACCCACTCGCTTTATGCAAAATACAACAATATCAACCTATTCTCCGTTCCGGTGAACCGTATGGCCTTTTCCTATGGATTTGCTATTCTGGTCGCTGGGTTGGCGGTTGCGGGAACAGTTTGGTCGTTTGTTGCAGCGAAGCAGTTCGGCGGCGGTCGGCTTGCCAGGCTGGCCGATCGGATTGCGCGCTTTATTTCCCGCTTTGGCGGAAGCGTGAAATTGTTTTTGCACGAAAATTTCAAGCTGTATATCAGCGGCAAAGCCTTGCTGATTTTGATTGCAGCCGTTGTTCTGACAATGAACGGTCTGCGTCAGCGCGACCTGTTTTTATACACGCCGGAAGAAATCTATATGAACTATGTCAACCAGCTTCTGGGCGAAGTTACAGATGAAAAGATTGCTTTTATTGAGAAGGAGCGCGAGGATATTGACAGCTGCGACGAAAAAATCGCCCAGCTTTCAGAACAGTATTATAACGGTGAGATCAGCTACGCGCAGTTCTCTTCAGAGAGCATGATTCTTACAAATTCCAGGGAAGCGCGAAGCGAGCCGTTTGAGCTTGTAGAAAAACAGCTTCACTATTTACAGGAGCTGAAGGAGACAAGAGGCATCGACGGCGTCTTTACTAACCTTCGCTATACGAATGAATTTTTTGGAAACAAGCGCGACGGACAGATTTTATCCGCTCTGGTGATGTTTTTGCTGATTATGGCGGTCAGCTATCTGTTTACATCGGAATATCAAAAGGGTATGATCCGAATTGTTACCGCCGCAAAGTATGGAAAGACGCGCCTGTTCCTTGCGAAATACGGCGCGGCAGCGCTCTATTCCGTGCTGCTGTGGGGCGTTGTCTTCTGCCGTGAGCTGATCGACATGGCGCGGTTCTATCCAATCGGAGATTTAAGTGCGCCGATTCAAAGCATTGAGCGGTTTTCCGCCATTCCTGTTCCTATCAGCATTTTTACCTATTTGTGTCTGCTGTATGGACTGCGCCTGCTTGGAACGCTTGCCGCCTGCGCGGTTACGCTTGCGCTCTCGATCCTTTTAAAGCGGCGCGCGTTCGCCGTTCTATTAGGCGCCAGCGCCTGCATCCTGCCGATGATTCTGCAAATGCTCAATCTACAGGACTTTTCCTATGTTACGCTCAACGGCATGTTTATGCTCAATGAGCTTGCGGCGCAGCAGGGCGGTTTTATCGCCGTGTTCCTGTATACCGCCGTTTTCTGTGCGCTGCTCGCAGTGCTTACGGTGTTTGTCAAACGGATATTCTGCAACCAGAAAAGGAGGCCGCGGAAAATATGAAGCTTTCGATTCAACATGTATCCAAAACCTATAAAAAAGGCAGCGTCAAAGCGCTTGACGATTTCAGCGTCGAGCTGACGCCGGGCGTATACGGCTTTTTGGGGCCGAACGGCGCAGGCAAATCCACACTGATGAATATTATTACAGATAATATTAAAGCGGACAGCGGCGCGATTTTGTATAATGATACGGACACGCAGAAGCTTGGAAAGGAGTTTCGTGCGGTAGTCGGCTATATGCCGCAGCAGCAGGGACTTTACGACGACTTTACGGCGAAGCGCTTTCTTTGGTACATGTCCGCCGTAAAAGGGCTGCCGAAAAAGGTTGCAAGAGAGCGCATACAGCAGCTTTTGGAACTTGTCAACCTGACGGGCGCCAGCCATAAAAAGCTCGGCGCGTTTTCCGGCGGCATGAAACAGCGCATCCTGATCGCACAGGCGCTGTTAAACGATCCGCAGATTTTAATTCTCGACGAGCCGACCGCCGGACTTGATCCGAAGGAACGCATCCGCATCCGAAACTTCATCAGTGAAATCGCGCTGAACAAAATCGTCATTCTGGCAACGCACGTTGTTTCCGACGTGGAGTTTATTGCGAAAGAGATCATTTTGATTAAGAAAGGACGGCTGCTGCTGCTGGATACCCCGCACGCCATTATCGACCAGATGAAAGGTAAGGTTTTTGAATCGCTGATCCAGCCGGAAGAGTTGAAGGCTGCACAGGAAAAATACCGCATCAGCAACATCATCGGAGAGCGTGAAGGTATCCGCATTCGAATTGTCGGGGACGAAAATCCGGCGTATGAGCAGACGGAGATTGTCAAACCCACGCTTGAGGATCTCTATCTCTATCATTTTGCGGATGATGAGGCGCTTTAAAGCAGTACGCTTTTTTTAATAATCCAGACAAAGAAAGACGGGGCATATTGCCCCGTCTTTCTTTTCCGTTTGCTTTTGCACGATTCCCCTGTTTGAAAAACCGCGCATAACAAATTCACTTACAGAAAGCCCTGCCAAATAAACGGCAAGAACACTTCGTTCCCGCTCGCCCTCTAAAAACTTTCGTTTACAGATACCGGTCTGTCGGCCGTCGGCTTACAGAAACGTTTTCTGTTTTTTACGCCTTTTTCGCAAAAGATCTGCAATCGGTGCATTCGCACATGGTCG
The DNA here is from genome assembly GCA_900543295.1 of uncultured Oscillospiraceae bacterium. Lineage (GTDB taxonomy): Bacteria > Bacillota > Clostridia > Oscillospirales > Ruminococcaceae > Paludihabitans. The sequence continues at coordinate 3,609 of UQQY01000086.1, forward strand.
GGTTCGGCTCATGCGTGCCAACCATAATGGAATCAAGCGAGCAGTAGTCTTTCGACTGACAGTGATGCGCGCACTGTGTTACGGTACATTTGATGCTCTGGTTTGCCTGGGAGTTACAGCAGTTCGACATGATTGTTTCCTCCTTTGCGCGGTGTTCCGCGCAAGAGTAGTATAACCGCAGAAGCTTTGGCTATTCGTTTGTTTTTTGCGAAGAAGAAAAACGAAATGGCGCGCCGTCTCTTTTGCCACAGCATATGTCTGAAAAAAGCAACATTCTTCGCTGTTTTCTCAATTGTACTTTTCAAAATGTCGGGCTTCTTTTTTCCATTATTTTAAATTTTGCAAACCGCTCCAAGCGTCTCTCCGATCGGCTGATCGATCAAAAGCGTCGCCTTGTGATCCGCAGGCGTCGGCGAGCGGTTTATCATGACAAGCTGGCTGCCGCGATAATAATGAATCAGTCCTGCCGCAGGATAAACGGCAAGTGAGGTTCCGCCGACGATTAAAAGGTCGGCTTCCCGAATCGCGCGGACAGCGCCGTTTACGACCTGTTCATCGAGCGCTTCCTCATACAAAACGACGTCGGGCTTAATCATTCCGCCGCAGGAACAGCGCGGCACGCCATCGCTCTCTGCAATCGCCTGAACCGAATAAAATTTTCCGCATCGCATGCAGTAATTGCGCAGAATGCTGCCGTGCAGCTCGTATACGGTTTTACTGCCCGCCTTCTGGTGCAGTCCGTCGATGTTCTGCGTAACCACTGCCGAGAGCTTTCCTTCCCGCTCAAGCTTCGCAAGCGCTTTATGCGCGCGGTTCGGCTGTGCGTCCAGTACGAGCATTTTCTCCCGGTAAAAGCGGAAAAACAGCTCCGGATGCGTCATAAAATAGGCGTGACTGAGCATCACTTCCGGCGGAACGTCATAGCGCTGGCGGTAGAGTCCGTCCTCACTGCGAAAATCTGGGATACCGCTCTCGGTAGAGACGCCGGCGCCTCCGAAAAAAACGATACGGCGGCTTTTTTCAATCAAAGCCTGTAGCCTGTTTAAAAGCCCGTCCATCCAAACAATCTCCTTTTTTGATTTTGGCGCAATAATGAAAGAAAATAAGCCTGACCGCGCGATCTCGCCGATACGCAGAATCAATACGGCTTTTCAGAAGAACAGCGTAATCAGTACAGTGAAAATACCGGAAATACCGATAGCGATTCCGCTCATTGCGCCGTGCGTTTCCGAAAGCTCTATCGCCTTCGTCGTACCGAGCGCATGACTGCATGCGCCGATGGCGACACCGGCTGCAATCGGATCTTTGACGCGAAACAGCTTAATCATCACCGGCGCACATGCACAGCCAATGATACCGGTGACCACGACAGCGGCGACTGTAATTGGGACCAGTCCGCCGAGCTGCTCAGATACCGCCATGGCAATCGGCGTAGTTACCGATTTTGGAATGAGCGCATTTTTGACCTGTTCGTCCAGACCGAAAGCTTTGGAAAGCAGGATTACGCTGGTAATGGAGGTGACGGCGCCGGCCAGACAACCGGCCAAAACCGGCAGCAGGTTTTTCTTCAGCGCTGCGAGTTGGTTAAAAATCGATACTGCCAGAACCGCTGTCGCCGGTGAAAGAAACATGGAAACGATATTGCCGCCCTGATTGAAATCTTCAATCGGAATATGAAACAAAAGTAAGATGGAGATGATGGTGGCGACCGTCCACAGCATGGGATTTAGCAGCGGCGTGCGGAACCGCTGCTGCAAGCGCAGATAAAATTCATACACAAAAATGCAGAGTGTGATGCCAAACAGCGGCGAAGATGTTATTTCATGCATTGCGCTTCTCCTTTCTGCGCATCTCCCACATACGCTGAAGCTTCATCACAAGCGCAACCGTGCCTGCGGTAACGGCAAAAGTCAGGACAGTGGAAATCACACAAATCACCAAAAACGGCAGCAGGCATTCCCTGAGCACATCAAAATATTCCATGATGCCGACCCCTGCGGGAATAAAGAAGAACGCCATGTTTTTGAGCATAAAATCTGACTTTTGCCGAATATGATCAACTTTTAGTATACCCGTTACAAGCAGGATAAACAGCACGATCATGGCAAGCACACTGCCCGGAAACGGGAAAGGCAAAAGCAGGGACGCAGCCTCGCTCATCAGGCAGATCAGCAGCACAACGCCGATTTGGAGCAGGATCTTCACAGAATATCAAACCTTTCAGAAAAAAACATACAGCCGTACAACACGCAGCAATGCGTTCTGTACGGCTGCCCTTTGCTATCATAGCATACCTGCGCACGGATTACAACCTTACAGCACGGCGACAACCTCAACCTCTACGGCTGCGTTTTTCGGCAGAATCGCCTGTACGCAGGAACGCGCGGGCTTTCCAGTGAAGTAAGCGCCGTACACCTCATTGAAGGCGGCAAAATCGTTCATGTCCCGCAGAAAACAGGTGGTCTTGACGACGCGGGAAAAATCCGTTCCCGCCGCTTCGAGCAGCGCCTTGATATTCTGCATCACGCGCTCGGCCTGCGCCTCGATGCCGCCCTCAACAAGCGTGCCGGTTTTTGGATCAAGCGGAATCTGACCTGAAGCAAACAGCATGCCGTTTACGGCAATTGCCTGGGAATACGGGCCGATGGCCGCCGGTGCGTTTTGTGTGCTGATGGTTTTCATCATACTCTTCCTTTCTATACTTTACTGTCAAGAAACGATTTGAAAGCCTTCGTCGGAGAGCGCTTTGCGTATCTCTTCCACATGCGCCCAGTCGCGCGTTTCCATGACAATGTGCAAAAAGCATCCGTTAATGTCCATTCCTTCGTTCGCGCGGTCATGGTGAATCGACGTGACGTTGCCGCCAAGCTCCGCAATAATGCGGGAGACGTCCTTGAGCTGACCCGGCTTGTCCTGCAAGGCGATGGTCAGATCGGCGCTGCGTCCCGCCTTCAAAAGGCCGCGTGTGATAACGCGCGAGAGGATCGTTACATCAATGTTGCCGCCCGACAGAAGGCACGCAACCTTTTTCCCCCTGACATCCACCTTATTGAACATTGCCGCCGCGACGCTGACTGCGCCGGCGCCCTCTGCAATCAGCTTTTGCTGTTCGATCAGGGCGAGAATTGCGGTCGAGATCTCATCGTCGGTCACGGTGACGATTTCATCCACATATTTTTCGCAGATTTCATAGGTCAGCTCGCCCGGATTTTTGACCGCAATGCCGTCCGCAATGGTGGAAACGCGGTCAAGCATCTCCTTTTTATGATGCTGTATGGAGTTATACATGGAAGGCGCGCCCGCCGCCTGTACGCCGTACACCTTACAATTTGGATTCAGTGACTTGATCGCAAACGCCACGCCGGAAATCAATCCGCCGCCGCCGACCGGTACAATGACCGCGTCCATATCGGGAAGCTGTTCCAGCAGCTCCAGGCCGATGGTTCCCTGTCCGGCGATAACGTCCGGATCGTCAAACGGATGAATAAAGACTGCACCGCTTTCCTTTTGCAGCTCAACCGCACGGTTATATGCATCGTCATACACGCCTTTCACAAGACAGATGTCCGCGCCGTACCGCTTGGCGGCCTCCACCTTGGAGATCGGCGCGCCGTCCGGCAGGCAGATAAGCGAGCGAATACCGTTTTTCGTTGCGGCAAGCGCTACACCCTGCGCGTGGTTGCCGGCGGAGCAGGCTATCACGCCCTTCGCCTTTTCCTCCGCAGAGAGCTGCGAAATTTTATAATAGGCGCCCCGTACTTTAAAGGAACCGGTCACCTGCAAGTTCTCGGTTTTCAAGTAAATCTGCGCATCCGGATTGATCTGCGGGGCGTAAATCAGATCCGTGCGGCGGACAACTTCTTTTAGCACGTAGGAAGCATGGTATACGCGGTCTAAGGTCAGCATACTGTAATTCCTCCTTATTCCATTTCAAAAATTGGGTCCGTGACGGAACCGTTTGCCGGAACCATCGGCAGCACATTCATGTCACGATCGATCAGGCAATTGATAAATGCAGGCTTTCCCGACGCAATCGCCTTTTTCAGCACCGGCGCAACTTCATCACGGCGCGTAATGGTATAGGCCTTGACGCCGAACGCCTCAGCCAGCGCCTCATAATTGGTGGGCTTGTCAAGATTCGTCTCCGAAAAGCGGCTGCCATAGAAGAGCTTTTGCCACTGTCTCACCATACCCAAAACTTCGTTATTAAAAAGCAGCTCAATCACAGGAATATTATATTTAGAGAGCGTGGACAGCTCGCTTGCGTTCATATGAAAGCTGCCGTCGCCCGCGATGTTCACAACCGTTTTGTCAGGATTCGCAAGCTTTGCGCCGATAGCCGCGCCCAAACCATAGCCCATCGTGCCAAGCCCGCCGGAGGTGCAGAGCTGCCTTGGATAGCGGTAGTAGTAATACTGCACCGCCCACATCTGGTGCTGTCCGACCTCTGTTGTAATCATGGCCTGTGAATCGGTCAGTTCGCCGAGTGTCTCCATCACAAGCTGCGGTGTTACGCCGCAGCCGCCGTCCTTTTGCAGGAACGGGTTCTCTTCCTTCCACTGCATGATGCGCCGCATCCACTCGGTATGATCCTGCTGCGGCATCCGCTTTAAAAGCTCGGCGAGCACGGCGGAGGCGCTGCCGCGCAGAGCGGCGTCCGCTTTAACGTTTTTGTTAAACTCCTTTGCATCAATATCAATATGGATAACCGGGCAGTGGCGCGCAAACAGATCGGTGTTGCAGGTCACACGGTCGGAGAAACGGGAACCCACCGCAATAAAGAGATCACATTCCTTCATAGCGAGCGAGCTGACCTTGGTGCCGTGCATGCCAAGCATGCCGAGATAACGCGGCTTTTTCTGGTCGTATGCGCCCTGACACATCAGCGAAGCGGAAACCGGCGCGTCAAGCCGCTCAACAAACGATTCAAATTCTTTTTCCGCTTCCGCCGCAACAACGCCGCCGCCTGCATATAAAAGCGGACGCTTCGACTCGGACAAAAGCTTTAGTGCGCGGGCGAACTGCGTCTCGTTTAAATCGAAATGCGGCGCGCGGCGCACCGGTGTTTTCGGTTCATATTCGTAAGTGAGCGCCGTAATATCCTTGGGAATATCGATGAGTACCGGCCCCTTCCGTCCCTTGTTCGCGATATAAAACGCATCCCGAATGGTATCCGCCAAATCGGCGATATCCATGACAATGCTGCTTTTTTTCGTAACCGGCGCCGTGATGGCCGCAATGTCCACCTCCTGAAAGCTGCTTTTGCCAAGAAGGCTTCTGCCGACATTTCCTGTAATAGCAACCATGGGAATCGAATCCATATACGCTGTCGCAATGCCGGTTACAAGATTCGTCGCGCCAGGGCCGGAGGTTGCGATGCACACGCCGGTTTTTCCGCTTGAGCGCGCATAGCCATCCGCTGCGTGTGCGGCCGCCTGCTCATGCGCCGTCGTGATGTGCCGGATCTTTCCGTGATACTGATACAGCGCGTCGTAAATATTCAAAACCGCGCCGCCTGGATAGCCGAACACGGTATCCACGCCCTGTTCAAGCAGGCATTCCATGATAATTTCTGCTCCCGTCAATTTCATTTATTTGACCTCCTGTTTTTCTATCTTATTTCGACAGTTTCTGCGCCCATTGCAGCCATCGAAGCCGCTCTGCTGCAAAGCAAAATAAAAAATCCCCCGTCTCTTTGAAGAGACGGGGGAAGTTATTCCCTCGCGGTACCACTCTTGCTTGCCGGAAAGCTCCGGCCGCTCTGCCGCGTCAAACAACGCGCTCCCTTTTAACGGCGGGAATCCGGATCTGCTTACTGCAAAAACGGTTCA
>UQQY01000087.1 GCA_900543295.1 uncultured Oscillospiraceae bacterium
TGCGTCACAATAGATTCGTCGTTTTTTTGCAGCGGCACATAAGCGCTTGTCTCATCTCTTGTGATGACTACTCCCGCGGCATGCGTGGAGGCATGCCGCGGCATTCCTTCAAGCTTTTTCGCCATATCGATCAGCTCATGCGCCTGCAAATCCGTATCGTAGATCCGCTTAAATGCGGGAGAATCACGCAGCGCACTGTCCAACGTTACATTCAATCCGCCAGGAATGGCCTTGGCGATCACATCCCCTGCCTGATAGGACATGCCAAGCGCACGCGCCACATCGCGCACCACGCCCTTTGCCGCCATCGTACCAAACGTGATAATCTGTGCGACATGATCGCTTCCATACTTCCGGACAACATAATCAATGACAAGCTGACGCTTTTCCACGCAAAAATCAATATCAAAATCCGGCATACTGACGCGCTCCGGATTTAAGAAGCGTTCAAACAGCAAATTATAGCGCATGGGATCGATATTCGTAATGCCAATGGAGTAAGCGGCAATGCTTCCTGCACCGGAACCTCTTCCCGGGCCGACCGGAATATCGTGCTCCTTTGCATAGCGGACAAAATCCCATACGATCAGAAAGTAATCTACATATCCCATTTTTTTGATAACCGAAAGCTCATAGCGCAAACGCTTTTCATACTCCTCCGGCGGATTTTTTCCATAGCGCTTTCTTAATCCGCGGAAGCACAGATTCTCAAAATAGGCCGCATTATCTGTAACGCCCTCAATAGTAAAACGCGGCAGCTTGGTCACGCCGAACTCGAAGTCGAAATCGCACTGCTCCGCAATTTGTACGGTGTTGGAAAGCGCATTCTCAAAACGACTGAACAGAGTCTGCATTTCATCGGCAGATTTCACATAGAACTCCTCAGTCGGGAATTCGAGCGCATTTCCCTGTCCAAGCACCGTGTTGGTCTGGATGCACATCAGCACAGCCTGCGCTTTGGCATCTTCTTTTTCAAGGTAATGACAATCGTTCGTCGCTACCATCGAGATGGAAAGCTCTTTTGAAAGACGCGCAATATAAGGAAGAATCCGGCGCTGATCTTCGATACCATGATCCTGTAACTCAAGATAATAATCTTCACCAAATATACCCTTATAAAAAGAAGCGGCTTCTTTGGCTTTTTCATAATCAGAAGCAGTCAGCGCGCGCGCTACCTCGCCCGCCAGACAGGCAGAAAGGCAGATAAGCCCTTCATGATGCTGCTTCAAGAGCGCGCGATCGATGCGCGGCCGATTATAAAAACCATCGATATAGCCAAGAGAGACAAGCTTAATCAGGTTTTGATATCCCGTTTTGTTCTTGCACAGCAATACCAAATGATAGGGACTGCTGTCGACCTTGTGTACTTTATCAAACCGCGTACGCAGCGCAACATAGACCTCGCAGCCGATAATCGGTTTAATACCCGCCTTTTTACATGCTTTGTAAAAGGCAATAACGCCGTACATATTGCCATGATCGGTAATGGCGACCGCTTTTTGGCCAAGCGCTTTGATCCGATCGACCAAACGGTCTATTACACAGGCTCCATCCAAAAGGCTGTATTCCGTGTGCAGGTGCAGATGTACAAAATCCTGCATCTTACCTCCTCCTTTCTATATATCACTCGTCCGACAGCTCGTCCGCAATTTTCGCAAGCCGGGCAAGCCGGTGATTCATTCCGCTCCTGCTGACCGAACCATTTGAAAGCACGCAAAGCTCAGACAGCGTTGCATCAGGATTGGCAAGGCGCAAAAGCGCAGCCTCCTGCAAGGGAATCGGCAAACCGTCCAGACCGATGGTGTCCTTTATCTTTTTGATTTTCTGAATCTGGAACAAAGAGGCGTTCACGGTCTTCTCGATATTTGCTGTTTCACAGTTTACGATGCGGTTTGCATTGTTTCGCAGCTCTTTTTCAATTTTCAGATTCATCATTTCCATCGCACTGTGCGCTGCGCCCATTCTTGTCAGTGTGTCCTCTATTACATTGCTCTCTTTCGCATAGACAATCGGCTGTGCGCCGCGCAAACTGGTACGATAGGACAAACCACATACAAAAAGAAGCGCAGCCAATTCTTCGGCAAGCTGTTGCGTTGGCGCGCGGAATTCCAAGTGATACTCTTTGAGCGGATTTGACATCGTACCGCATGCCAGATAAGCGCCGCGCAAAAATGCGCCCACACAGCAGGGATTTGGGAAAAAACGGTGTAAAATTTCGTTTCCAGGTATATGAAATTGAGACAGAAGTCGTGCAGCGTCATCCGAATGATCCACTGACACCGTATATACCGGACGATGCGTTCGATCCCGCAGGTCCGGCTCTTTAATCGTTAAAATTGCGCCGGTTAGTTCAATGGTATACAAAACAAAGAGATCTGCTGCCTCTCTGCTCTCTGTTGTAAATGTAATGGTGTTTTCCTTTCCATCGTTTTCAAACAAGATCATAGCGTAAAGGGATGCGCCTATACAGAAACTGCATCCATGTTTTTGTGCACACAATTCTTTTTTTACATTGGATGAGAATGACATAGAATGCCCCCACATCAGTTTTTCGCAATATCGCGGTGGTTGACGGAAACGCTTAGCTCCTGCTCGCTCAGATGTGCATAAAGACGTTCGGCAAATGTTACGGAGCGGTGCTTCCCTCCGGTGCAGCCAAAAGCCACCGTCAATTGACTTTTTCCTTCTTTCTGATACAACGGGATCAGAAAATCAATTAAATCTGTAATTTTTTGAAGCAACTCGACCGACTGCGGCCATGCCATAACATATTCGCTGACGTCCGTGGTCAGTCCGGTCTTATGTTTCAGAGAATCGATGTAAAATGGATTTGGCAAACAGCGCACGTCGAATACAAGATCAGCTTCAGCCGGAGAACCATATTTAAATCCAAAGGACATGGCGTTGATCCGCATCGAACGCTTGGGATCCTCCAGAAACATTGTATTGATCCGCTCTCTGAACTGGGAAAGCGACATTGCCGACGTATTGATTAAATAGTCCGCGCGCGCCCGAAACGGAATCAAAAGCCTGCGCTCCTGAACGATAGCCTTTTCAAGCGACCCATCCGCGCTGTCTATGAGCGGGTGACGGCGTCTGGTTTCTTTAAAGCGGCGCAGCAGGACAAGATCGCTGCAATCAAGAAAAAGAAGCTTATACGGAATATTCAACTCCTTCATCAAATCGAGTTCCGACTGAAAATCTTCAAACAGGATACCGCCGCGCACATCGGAGACAACGGCAACCTTAGACATGCGTCCGCCGGACTGCAGCGCAATTTCAGCAAAACGGGAAATCAGCTTCGGCGGCATATTGTCTACACAGAAAAAGCCAATATCCTCAAGCGCGTCTACTGTTCGGGATTTCCCTGCGCCGGAAAGGCCGGTTACAATCAAAAAGTCCATGGCATACTCTCCTCAGGCAAAAATCCGAGCGGAATCACTTCGCATGAGAGCTGAAATCCTGTTTTCAGCTTCACTGTTTTCTGCACTGTCTGAATCAGAGCTGTGATGTCCGCCGCAGTTGCATGATCTTCGTTTACTATGAAACCGCCGTGCTTTTCACTTATGCGCGCGCCGCCGATCCCATATCCCTTCAGTCCGCACTGTTCGATCAGCGCTGCCGCATAAGCGCCTTTCGGACGTTTAAAGGTACTGCCGGCGCTCGGCTTATCCAATGGCTGCTTTGATGTGCGCCGTGTGATATAATCGTCCATTTTCGCTTTAATCTCTTCACTTCTCGTCTGTTTCAGTGAAAACACAGCCTCCAGAATGACATACCCTGATCCGGTGAAAAGGCTGCGCCGGTAAGAAAGCTCCAATTTGTCAGCCGTCAAGGTGCATACTTTTCCGTGTCCATCCAAAAAAGTGCAGGACTCAATAATATCCGAAATTTCGCCTCCATAGGCGCCTGCGTTCATATATACGGCGCCGCCGACGCTTCCCGGTATCCCCCATGCGAATTCTGCGCCGCTCAAGCCGTTTTCTAACGCAAAGGAGCAGAACTTTGAAAGGGAAACACCTGCTCCGCATCGAATCCGCGTTCCCTCGCAGGAAAGCCGGCGCATTCGCTCCGTCATAATCAGTATGCCCGAATATCCTCTGTCCGAAGCTAAAATATTAGAGCCGTTTCCTAAAACAAAATACGGGGCATGCTCTTCATTCAGGATTGCAAGGACAGACGAACACTCCGTCGCATTTTCCGGAAAAACAGCGAGCGGGCATTTCCCTCCTACGCGGAATGTAGTATACTGAGAAAGCGGAAGATTCTCCTCAAAAGCAATCCCCAGCTTTTTTACTCTTTCAATCAATGATTCGGTCATGTTGGTTCCTCTTTGCTTCTTTTCTTATTTTCTATTATACTTTATGCAGAGAAAAAGCGCAAATACTTCCTTATACAAAAACAAGAACTTGTGAACACCAGGAGGTGTATGATGATGGAACGTTACCCTGGCGGAAAGCATTATCTCACCTATGATACGGCAATGAAGCGGCGGTTTGGTAAAAAGATTATCAAGCTTTCGCTGAACGCCGGTTTTACCTGCCCAAATCGCGACGGCAGCAAGGGAACGGGAGGATGTATCTTCTGTACCGCGTCCGGAAGCGGTGATTTCTCCGGAAACGCTATGGATTCGATTCCTGTTCAGCTTTAAAAAGAGGCGGAGCGAATGCACAGCAAATGGCCGGAACACAGTGCCTATATTGCCTATTTTCAGGCCAATACCAACACCTATACAACTGCTCAAACGCTTTCTGAAAAATGCGCAGAGGCACTGCGTTTTCCCGGCGTTGTGGGGATTACGCTTGCAACACGGGCAGATTGTCTTTCAACGGACATGCTCGATTATCTGTCTGCTCTGTCGAAGGAGACCTTTTTAACGGTCGAGCTCGGTCTTCAAACAATCCATGACCACACGGCCCGTCTTTTAAACCGCGGTCATACTCTCGCCGATTTTTTGTCCGGATACGCCGCTTTACAAAAGCGGAACATTCCTGTCACCGTACATTTGATAAACGGCCTTCCCGGCGAGAATGAACAGGATATGCTGCAAAGCGCCCGTTTAACGGCATCGCTGCACCCCTCGGGCGTCAAGCTTCATATGCTGCATATTATGGAGAATACTCCGCTTGCAGTGCTTTACCGAAAGAATCCGTTTCCTTTGCTCACACGTGATGCGTATGTCTCTCTGGTCTGCCGCCAGATTGCGATGTTCTCTCCAAATACGGTGATCGAACGCGTTACCGGAGACGGGGACAGCCGCTTTCTGATTGCGTCGGACTGGACGCGTGCCAAACGCGGTGTGCTTGGCGCGATTGACCGTTATCTGCGCGATCACAGTCTCTATGAAGACGATCTTTCTAATCCCAACAATGGATTCGCATGTCACCTATCCAATGAATAGAGAGGAAAAAACAGGGCATACTCCTTTTGAAAAAATCGATGGAAAGGATCAGATTCCCTATGACCTCACATGAACTCTACGCCATTGACGACACGCTTCGCTTTGAACAGATGCTAATTCAAAAGTATCAGCACTACAGCGCCTCCTGCAACGATCAGCAGTTAAAAATGGCGCTTGAAAAGATTGCGGCCAAGCACGCCTTGCAGTACGAACAAATGCTGCGAAAATTAAACTGACCGGAGGAAAAAATATGGCCTCACAAACAGAACGGCTCCAAAACCATACGCAGGTTTTACAGGAGTTTTTGTCATTAGAAAAATATCTTCTGTTGCAGTTCGCTCATCTGGCCTGCATCTGTGAAGACCAAACCCTGCCGGACGAGATGTTAAACGATCAAATGATCGCTCTTTTTGATTTGAAAAAAGAAGCAGACAGCCGGCTTGGAAGACGAAATGCAGAGGCAGATAAACATTCGATCCAATCGGTCCTCAGTTGCTTTCCGACGAAACCGTAAACTCCTGCATAGTGACCTCAGCCTGTTTGGCAATATCCTTTTCTGCTGTGTATTGAACCGTCATGCTGAGGATTCCCTGCCTGCTGGAGAAACGCTCCTCACGGGCGAGAATGGCGCAGTCAGACAGCTCCTGTACCTCATATTGAGAAAACGCGCGGCGAAGAATCTCTTCGCCGTTTTCTTTTGCCGTTTTTTCATCCACTTCTGTATAATATCGCTTTGTGCAGGTTGTAATGCCAATCGGAAAGGTCTTTTGAAAAAACGTCAGCGGACTTTCCGTCCACTCTTCCTCATAGTCACCCTCCGGCTCGTTCGGAAAAGAAAGCGGTATTTTGAGACCAAAGCAATAGAAAAACCGGCGCTTCGTTACTTCTCCGGTTTCCTGTTTTGCCACCTCGTCTAGATCAATGGAAATGGTTTTTTCAAAAAAAACCTCCGCAATAATTTTAGCTTCCGCATGTACCAGCATTTCCTGCCCCTTTTTCGTCTGATAATGGCCGTGCACCAGAATTTCTCCCTGCTGTACGGCATATCCGGGTCCTGTAGTCTCTTCCCCTTCATATACCTCAATGGCGCGTATGACGCCGTCTGCCTCGGCAACAATGTCGCAGGGTTCATCCGATTGAATCTGCGGTGCAATCTCCCGTTCGGCAACAATGGCTTCGACACGGCTTCCATAGCGATTTAAGGTAATAAAACTCAATTGCGGCAGCTTGAGCATGACCTCCTCGCAAACCATGCGCAAATCTGTATTTGGCAAAAATGTCATCTGTGTAAGCCCTTCCTCCTCCAGTACTGAAAGAATGGCTTCATCTGTCAAAATACGATTTCCGCGCACATCGATTGTCCACAGAAACGACTGTGAAAAAAGCAAAAGAAGCAATACGATCAGCAGCATGCACGGCAGCATAAACCGCAGTTTATGCCGCCGTAAAATACGCGGAAGGCCCTTTTCCCGCTCTTTTTTCACTGTTACGCCATACTCCTGCGCAAGCTCTTCTATCTGAGAAAATTCCCTTAACAGACAGCGCGCTGATATGCCGGTTTCCGTCGCCGATATATCGAAAAGCACAAGCTCCTCTTTTCCGCAGCGTGCAATCAGTCGTTCCGGCGAACCGTTTTCAGCCGAAAAAGAAATTGTCCCCTTTGCAAAACGCAGTATTTGTCCGATCATGGCGTTTCCTCCATTGTCCCGTTTGCAAAAATCAGCATGGCAATTTTCCCGCGTATCTCTATGCTGTCCTGTGTCAGGATGGTAATAGAAAGCTCTTCGCCGCATATCCGCTGAATGCCGGATATGGTCAAAATACGGATTTCCTCCGGAGAAAAGCACAAAATATCACGCAATCCCTGCACACAAATGCATTCTGCTCCAGCTATCTCTGTTACGGCTTTTTGCCTTACCGCTTCTTCTTTTTCTATCAGCAGACGCTTTAATCCCTTTTTCTCCTTTTGCGAAGGCATACGGATCCCTCCCGGTAAGCTCTTACTGAGAATAAATATATTCGGCTAAAAAACCTCATATACATAACAGCAAAGGGGGCGGCTCAATAATGAAGCGAATTTTCCGAAGCATTCTGATTGGCACGGCAGTCTACGGCGTAATCTTTCTGCTTCTCTTTTTTTCTGAGGAAGTTACATCTGGTGTGCAAAAGGGAATCTCTGTCTGTTTGTCCCTTATGATTCCCAGCACTTTCCTCTTTTTAATTTTGACTGACGTTCTCTCAAAAAGCAGAGCAGGCGTATTGCTTGCGCGGCCGTTCTTCTTTCTGTCCAAATTGTTTCGGATTCGGCGGTGTGATGTGGACATCGTTGTGCTGAGCCTGATTGGCGGATACCCTGTCGGAGCGCGTATTTTAGCCGATCGTGTGAAATCCGGACAAATCGATAAAAAGAGCGCCTCACGCATGCTCGCTTTCTGTGTCAACAGCAGTCCGGCATTTTTATATACTGGAATCGGCATTTCTCTTTTTCACAGCGCGGCGGTCGGCTGTATCTTTCTGGCTTCCTCCTTATTTGCCTGTCTGATAACCGGCGCCGTTTCCAGAATCGGCGCCTTTTATCCGGAGGCAGACAACACAGCATCCAATGCGAAAGCGAAAATATCTCCTTCTGTAATGCTCTTTTCCGCTGTGAAAAAAGGCGTGCAGTCCATGGCGCTGATCTGCGGATTTGTTGTCCTCTTTTCCGCCTGCATGCCTCTTTTCTCTACTTTTCTTTCCCGCTTTCTGCCGCAGGAGGCCGCAGCCTGCATCTGCGGACTTTTAGAGGTCTGTACAGGCTGCGCCTCGCTTTTCTCCTCCGGATATCAAAATCCGATAGCTGCGGCGATGCTGTTTTCCTCTTTCGGCGGCGTCTGCGTTTTTTTACAAATTGGCGCGATGCTTCATGGCAGCGGCGTTTCCATGCGCCCGTTACTGCTTTGGCGCGCCTTTTACAGTGCTGCGGCAACCGGTCTGACTGTTTTTTTGAGCCGTTTTCTTCCTCCGGATACTCTTTCGGCGTTTTCTGCCTTTTCCGATACGCAGCCTGTGCGTTCTTCCGTCTCTCCCGCAGCGGTCTGTGCGCTCTTATGCTGCATGATCTTGCTATTGTTTTTTTCTGTGCATCCTGCTACAATAAAAATAAAAGAAAAGTCATCGTATGGCAAACGCAGACAAGAGGCGGGATCAAAATGAAGCAAAAGTTATTTGGCAAAAACATCGAACCAGCATGCGGGTATTGTGAAAATGGAAAGCTGACGGCGGACGGACTGAACGTATTGTGCAAGCGCAAGGGCGTCTGTGCGCCTTATGACAGTTGCTCTAAATTTGTTTACGCCCCGCTCAAACGAATCCCCAAACGCGCACCGCAACTGCTTACCTATGAAAAGGAAGATTTTTCCCTGTAGTCATTCGAGCCCGGGATAAGGCTGTTAGGAAGAGACCTGATACGTTTGCTTGAAGAATGCATAGAAAGAGTCCCTTTATTCCTGAAAAAATTTTTTTACAACACGCCTATACGTATCAAAATGATATTACGGTACACGTCAAAAGCCGGAAAGCCCGCTGTTTATGCGGCTTTCCGGCTTTCTGTCTATTATTTAAATTCTACTATCGTAACGCCGGTTTCGCCTTCGCCGTACACGCCCAAACGGAAGGTTCTCACCTGCTTGCACTGCCGCAGATATTTATGCACCGCCGCACGGAGCGCACCCGTCCCTTTTCCGTGAATCACTGTCACCTGACTTACGTTCGACAACAGACTTTTATTCACAAACATATCCAGCTCCATGATTGCTTCTTCGACGGTCTGCCCGCGCAAATCAAGTTCGAGCATGCCGCGCGCCGTTGTAT
>UQQY01000088.1 GCA_900543295.1 uncultured Oscillospiraceae bacterium
AGGTAACCTCTGTGTTCGGATCGTTTTCACCGGTAACTGCCGCTGTAAACTGCTGTGTTTTTCCTTTTTCTACGGACACCGCTGCCGGCGTAACCGTTACGGAAGTAACAGTCGGGACAAGGGAATCCGACTGAATGGTAACGTTTACTTCATAGGTCTGCGCCTCGGTGCGGACAATTGTCGTTACAGGCGTATTGTTCACGCGATAGCCCTCCGGCGCACTCTCGCATTTCAGCGTGTAGACGCCAAGCTCTACCACCGCAGTTCCGCCGGAAGCTGCCGTAACAATTTCTCCAACGCGCGTGCCGGAGGCATTGTAGACCCCATAGGTCACACCCGCCAGACTTTCGCCGGCAGCATTAAAGGCAATCAGCCTAACAGTAGCGGTTGGCTCCGCAAACTGCGGGGTGCTAATCGTGTATTTGTCGGAAATCAGCTTGCCGGCACGCTTTATCTGCATCGTCAGCGTTCCGCCCGCGCGGACAACCTTTACGCCGCTGATGGAGACGGAGGTTTCGCCCTCTGCGACCGGCTGGGACATTTTCGTCCAGGTTTCAGACTCCGCCTCATAGACGTAAACCACGTCGCCCGGCGCGAGATCGTTTACCGTCATTGTCGTATAGATGTCATCGCCGTTTGACGAAGTGACGGAATCTGGCTGCGAGTATTTTACGAACGACACATTCTGCGCAGGAGCCGACTTCTCCGCTGTCTCCGCCTCAAACGGAGCGCTCTGCTTAATGCTTTCAGCAGAACCAACCGCCGTCGTTGTGTAATAGACGCGTCCTGCTTCCGCTGTGCCGAAGTCAAGTCCGGTGATGACAACGGTAGTATCCTCCGCAGTCTGCTCGCCAATCAGCGTATATTCGTCGCCGGATTTTGTATAGACCTTAACCGTCTGGCCAGCCGGAACGTGTGTCAGCGTAAACGTATCGTCCGCGCCGGCATTGTTGACCGCGCTTGCAAAATGCATCATAACCGGATCGGTCTGGGGGAACTGGTCGGTCTCGAACATCTGCCATTCATAAATGCGGATACCGCCCCACGGAGACGAACCGTCGTTATAGATGACAAGCTTCCATTCCGACGCGGTAACCGGTGTGTCAAGCAGAACGTCGGTGACGGCCAGCGTGTTGTTTTGAATGCGCTTTGCCTGCACCCAAGCCCCGGATGCATCCTTGTATTCAAGCGCGAAGTCGATGGTATTCATATTATGGGCTTCGCCGCCGTACTCCGCGTGCTCTACGCGCCAGCGCTTTACGGTGACTTCGCGGCCGATGTTGATGCTCATATAACCGGTAGAACGGTTGGTAGCGCACCATTTCGAGTTATTAGCAGAGGTTCCGTCAAGCGCTTTGGAAGCCGGCTCGCCGTCATTCTGGAAAGAAACATCCGTGACCTCAGCGTTTAAACAAACATTCTCAAAATCGATCTTTTCGTATGCTTCCGAATCGTCGTTTCCATACAGCCAATCGATTACCAGTGTCTTGCCCGCGCCGCGGATGCCGTTTTTATTGATCGGAACAACCTTCAGCGTTACGTTCTCTTCGTCCGCTTCACGAATAACCGTCGGCAGATACAGCGCGGTATTGGGCGTTTCCATAATCAAAGAGGAAGCGCCGTCTGCATTCACCTTGTAAACCTCATAAGAAGAAGCTTCTTCCACCGTATTCCAGTAAATTCTTGCTTCCGCCTCATAGGCGCTGTGATACATGATCTCGTCAAGCGTGACAGCGCTCGGTCCGGAAAGCGCAGCCCTATCCTGCTCGGTGATGGCAAGCTGTCCGAGGTTTACCTTGTAATCCGAAACTGCGGTACTGCTTTCAATCTGCATACCAACCGCAAAAAGCGTTTTGCCCGCGCTTGCAGAAAGGTCAACCGACGTAGTCGTCCATGCGTCCGCTTCGCCGGCAGTCAGATCATACGCTACCTTCGTGCAGTCCTCATAGCTTGTTGTCGTATCGTCGCCATAATATGCGACAAGCTTCATTTTTCCATCGTCGTTTTTGTAGGTTAAGCTCATCTTCATGCCGTTTGTCACCGCAATATCGGTGCTGTAAAGCATGATGTCGTTCGCCTTGCCTGCTTCGAGCGCTCCCTCGAATTTGATCGAGTTGCCGCCGTTAAACGCATCGGTAAAATCATAGCCGCCTGCAAGCTTTGAACCTTCGGAATCGATGATCCAGGTCCATGTCGGCATGACGTCCTGATTGGACTGATAGCTCCATTCCGCATTGCGGGAAAGCACGCCGTCCACCCAATAGCCCGTGCCGTGACCGGAATTGAAATTCGTCACAAACGGCGCGCTGGTAATCGGCGTCTTATCCGCAAAGAAGCGCGACATACCGACCCATGCCGAATTGGAGCTTACCGTCGGATCGGACGTCTCAACGCGCGGATCCGACGCGGTATTGACATAGAAATCCTGCTCAACTTCATGGAAATCCGCGCCCGATGTTGAAAGACCCAGTGTCGAGTTCGGGCAGTAAAGCGCAAAGGAAATCTTCATCCGGCCGTTTGCGTCAAGAAGAAGATAATCCCGAAAGCCGGTACTCATGCAGTTCTGCTGCACGTCCAGGCCCGCAAACGCGGCGAACGGACTGCGGCCAATTGCGTTCATTGTGGAAACCGTCGTAGAAATCTGACTTTCATACCAGTTGTAGTTCATGAAGAACTCATCCACGCAGTAATTGCCGCTTTCATCCGGCTCCATCCACGCCTGATTCGAGCTGTTCACCGCATTCTGATAGGAAACCCCGCCGGACGGAATCATGGAATCATACCAGCTAATCAGAATATCCGGGCATTTTTTGCGCATGTACTTCATCATGGCGTTTAAACGGGCTGCAATTTCTGACGAGCATCCATAGGACTCCTGATTAAAGAAGTATCCGTCAAAGCCGTAATACTCCATCACCTCAAGCAGCTTATCCGCAACCGGAAAGCTGCCGTCCTCCGCCTGCTGGCAGAAAGCGCTCACCTGATCTGCATAGCCGGTACCGCTGCCCCACGGGAAGCCCAATGTTGCAACAACCGGTACGCCGTTTGTATGCGCCGCGTCCGTAAACTCTCCGGTCGGGCAACAAATAATGCCCTCCTCCGAACCGGACCAGTATACAAACGAATCCGCATACTGCCAGTAATTGAATGCCCAGCTCATGAAATCTTCCGTGCCCTGAGCACTTGTGGTGTCATGCGCCGAGTTCGCAAGGGAGCATAGCATTAGCTTTGCCTCCGGATTGGCTTTCGGGTTTACGACAAACCCGCCTGTCCGATCGGTAAGCGCGACGCTCGCTCTGCTGTAACGGGCGTCCGGATCTGATTCCGGCGTCCATTCCAGAAGCGTGTTCACATTGAACGACGGACCGATCGGCATTAAAGATTCATGGGCGGCATACGCCTCGTTCATCTCAGCCGAACCATCGTCGCCGACTGCGGCTGCGGCGGCAGGGAGCGCTGCGCCGACATACATCGACATGGCAATCACTGCGGCCAGCAGACCGGAGCCGACACGCCTCAGTTTGCTAATCCTCATCGTCAAATTCTCCTTTCTCGTTGTTTTTGTTCCTGTATTTCCGCACTGTCCCCGTTCCTTTTCATGGCTGAATACAGTAACACCAACGCTGCCATAATTATAGTACAATTTGTTCGTAATATCAAGCTATCAAAAGGAGATTTTTAATCAAATGCACGAAAACAACAAGGCTATTTGTTACAGAAATTTGTGAACCGCCTCTTTTTTATTCCAAAATACTAAAGCTTTTTTATTGAAATAATTTCGTTTTTGTACTTTTGACCTGATGCGTTGACTGCTTTCTGTATTTATGAATTTTTTTCCTTCAGCAGCTTGCAGCACTGTGCCGCAAGCTCAAAAGTATCCGTGCCCGGATCCGGTTCGCATTCTGCCACCAGCCATTCGGTCCCGTTTGCCCGGCAAAGCTCTAAAACGTCAGCAAGCGGCGTTTCGTCGCTTTCCGAGCCGAGCCGTTCATTGAATCCGTTTTTTCTGGAATACGGCTTAATATGGACGAGCTTTGCCGCTCTTCCCGCCTTTTTAAGCGCGTCGGCAGGACTGCCGCCGCCCTCAATACAGTTGCCGGTGTCCAGCTCCATAATAAGCCGCGGGCATTCAGAAAGCAGGATTGCATAGGGCGTTTCTCCGTTTTCATAGCGATTCTCAAATTCATGCGCATGCGTATGATAGCCGACGCGGAAGCCCTGCTTTTCCGCCTGTTCAATTACGCGGTTGATTTCCTGCGCATGACAATGCCATACGGCAGCGCAGTCCTCCGCCTGTGTATGCCCGATATTCCATGGGCCGCCCAGCGCCGGAATCACAAGACAGGGATTTCCTATCGTTTTATGATAGCGAAACGTTTCTGCAATTGTTTCGGGCTGCAAATAGCGCCATTCCACATGCCAGCCGCTGATGGCGATGTGGTTCTGCTCAAGTATGGCGCGCAGTTCTTCGGCCGGACACGGAATTTCGCCGAACATCTCAATTCCGTCGTAGCCCAAATGCGCAACCCGTCCTATTGTATCGGCGAGGTCTTTCTGCATTGCATCGTAAACCGTGAACATACCAAGTGAAACTTTCATTTTTCTTACTCCTTTACACACCAGCTGACTGCATTCTGCACCAGCCGAATCATTTGCGGATTTTGCACCATGCCTGGGTTGTGACCCTGCGTAATACAGACAACGCGGCCTTTACCGGCCTCATGCGCCCAGACGCAGGGCGTTGTTCCATGAACGGAGGAAGCGCATGCCAAAAGGCTGGTGCCCTCCACGTCCATCTTAACGAAATAGTGCTCGTCCCAAGCGGAAAACGGCATAACGCCGGCCGTTACCGGATGCTGCACATGCGGCAGCGGAATTACGCGCACTTCGCACTGCTCGGGGTGAGGATCGTCGGGCGGCGCGTCCTTGCGGTCGGGATGGGAGATGAAGTCCGCTGTTCCAAGCTCCGTCAAAAACGGGCTGTCATCTCCCGTAAGAACCAGACCCGCATGAAACGCAAGAAGCCCCATCCCGTTTTTTACGGAATCTGCAACCCGCATTTGTTCCTCCATCGCGGGGGGCGGATCGCCGACCGTAAACTGCACAAGCAAATCCGGCTTTTCCTTTGCAAAACCGTCATAGCCGTGTGAAGCTGTCACACAAAAACGCGCAGAGGGAAAGATTTGCTCGACCAACGGCTCCAAAACCTCCTGCGGATGATAAAAATCGTTCCACACAATGTATACGTTCTTTTTCATTGCCTTTCCTCCTTTGAAACGTTGTATTTGCGGTGTTTTTCTAATGGTATACCAAAGCCCAGGATGCTGTCAAGCCAATTTCAGGACGCGAGGATAAAAAATAGCCGCAGAGAAGCGAAGGCTGTTTTTTCGGCCATGTGCCCCGATGAGGGGCACGGCCATTATAATCATTTTTATTGCGGAGCAATAAAAAATCAGCCTGCCCATATAAAATAAATCGCAGAAAGGAAACCCGCTCTTCCCTTTTGACAGAGAAACGCGGGTTTACATAAAATCAGCTTTAAATTTTAGAAGGAATCAACCGCAATGATCGGACACCTGGCCGAAAACAGCCGCGGTAAAGCGAAGCTATTTTGTTATACGAATACGCGAAAAATACTTTTCATTGTACTCCTGAAACAACTCGCTGTACGCCGTGCCTGCGCTTGCATGCAGCTCTTTTAAATATTCATGGCGGTCGAACATTTCAAGGTGATGGTGGTACCCAATCAGGTGTACCGCAATATTGGAGCAGTGGTCGGAAATTCTCTCAAGATTCGTCAAAAGCTCAAGAAAGACAATACCGCCGTCCACGGTACACTTGCCTGCCTTCAGTCGTTCAATATGGCGGAACTTCAGCGTGTCCTCCATCTGATCGACAGTCTCCTCCAGCGGCTCAACATGGGAGGCGAGCAGCAAGTCGTCCGTCTTGACAATAACGACCGCCATATCGATAATCTCCGTCACTGCGTCAGACAGCGCTCCAAGCTCTGAAAGCGCCTGTCCGGAAAGCTTGACCTGCTGGTCGTGCAGGCGCTCCGCAAGCTCCAGTACATTAATGGAATAGTCGCCGATGCGTTCAAACTCCATTATCAGTTTCAAATAATAGGTGATGGTCTGGCTGTCCTGTTCAGAAAGCTCGCTGTTCGTCAGTTCCACCAGATAACGGTTCAGTTTGTCCTCCATCTGATCGATGGCGTCCTCAAAATTCATAATACGCTCTTTACGCGCGGGATCGAACTTCTCGAACATGGAGACAGAGCGGACAAAATTCTTTTTCGCATATTCGCCCATCTGTTCGACAACCTCTTTGACATGCGAAAGCGCAAGCGACGGAGAAAGCAGGAAGCGCGAATCCAGTACGGCCACAACCGGCACGTCTTCATCCTCGCCCTGCACGCTCTTTTTG
Source organism: uncultured Oscillospiraceae bacterium (assembly GCA_900543295.1). Taxonomy (GTDB): domain Bacteria; phylum Bacillota; class Clostridia; order Oscillospirales; family Ruminococcaceae; genus Paludihabitans. Next base: position 6,427 of record UQQY01000088.1, read on the forward strand.
TCGCGGATTGTCAAAACGGCGAGCTTTTCAAGCAGCCGCGTAAACGGGAGCAGGAGCAGCGTTGTGAGGACGTTAAACGTAATATGGAAATAGGAGATGCCGCTCATGGAAACCGGATCGTTCCAGAAGGAAAAGCCGATTGTCCATTGGATCGCATACATTCCAATAAAGAAAATCACCGTACCGATGATATTGAAATACAGGTGAACCATTGCGGCGCGGCGGGCATTTTTGTTGGCGCCGATACTCGAAAGCAGCGAAGTCACACAGGTGCCGATGTTCTGGCCAAGGATAATGGGCACCGCCGCTGAAAACGGAACAAGCCCGGTTGAAGCGGCTGTCTGCAAAATAGCGACAGATGCGGACGAACTTTGAATAATCGCGGTAATAAGCGTACCGGCAAGCAGACCGACAAACGGATTGGAAAGCGTCTGAAAAATCTGACTGAAGGCAGGAAGCTCTGAAAGCGGCTCCAGCGCATTTGTCATAATCATCATGCCGTTAAAAAGAATGGCAAAACCGAACATGATCTCGCTCACAAGACGCGTTCTGCTCTTTTTTGCGGTCATCAGAATAACGATTGCCACCAAAGCGATAACAGGTGTAAAAGTTGCAGGCTTAAACAGATTCAGCACCATATTCGACGTCTGCGCATGCGTCGGATCGGCAAGGCTTAAGATTAAAGAGGTCACCGTTGTACCGATATTGGCGCCCATAATAACGCCGATTGCGTTGCGCAGCCGCAGAATCCCCGCGTTTACAAGACCGACGACGATAACCGTCGTTGCGGAAGAGCTTTGGATCGCCGCAGTCACCAAAATGCCGAGGAGCAAGCTCTTGACAACGTTGCTTGTCATCTTTTCCAAAGCCTGCTGCATCTTTCCGCCCGCAGCCTTTTCCAGACTGGCTCCAAGCATATTCATGCCGAACAGAAAAAAGGCCAGTCCGCCGACAGCAGTCAGCGCGCTCATAAAAATCTCCATAATACCTCCGAAAACTTTTCATCAGTAGAATTTCATATGACCAATATACGTACAAGCCGTATCATAGCATAAAATACTGCACAATGCCAGCGGAATTTTCAAAAATTTTATCCCACCATAATTTTGGCCTCCGGCATAACGGTGCTCTTTTGCAGGGGCCGCATTGTCATAGAAAGCGCGAGCGACATTGGCCCCACCCTTCCTAAAAACATGGCCAGGATCAATGCAAAGCGTGAAAGGACGCTCGCACTCTCCGTTACGCCCACGGACACGCCGACAGTGGCAAAGGCGGAAACCGATTCAAACATCGCGTCAATTTCACTTAAACCCGTCATATCCGAAGTAAATACAATGGTCGCCGTGCAGACCACGACGGCGGCAATCGCAACCGTCACGATGGCGAGCGACTTATATACCACGGATTTATCCACGCGCCGCCTGCGAATCACCGTATCGGTTTTACCGGTCAGCGCGCTTCCAACCGTTGCAAACAGAACATAAACCGTAGTGACCTTAACGCCGCCGCCGGTTGAGCCGGGCGCTGCGCCGATGAACATCAAAACAATCGTCAGCAGTTTGGTAAGGCCGGTCATATCCGCAGCAGAAAAGCTGTTGAAGCCCGCAGTACGCGCGGAAACCGAGGCGAAAAAGCTGTTCAGGACTTTTTCGCCCGCATGCATACCGCCGATCGTCGCAGGATTGTTCCACTCCAGCGCGGCTATCAGCACGGTTCCGCCCACCAACAGCACAGCGGTTGCAATCAGTACAATCCGCGTGTGCAGCAGAAGCTTGCGGCGCTTTCTCAAATGATAGAGATCCTCCCAGACGACAAGCCCCAGGCCGCCGCTGATAATCAGGACGGATACCGTGATTAAAACAAGCGGATTTGCATAAAACGCAGTCATGCTGCTGTAAGGGCCAAGTATTCCGAAAAGATCGAAGCCCGCATTGCAGTAGGCGGAAACCGACATAAACAGGGACTGAAAAATTCCGTACGCACCGAATTGCGGAATCAAAACAAAGGATAAAATCACCGCGCCGGCCAGTTCAAAACTGAGCGTGACCAGAAAAAGCATTGTGAGCAGCCGTCCAAGATCGCTGCCAGCGTCCGTAGAATTAACGGATTCTCTTGCCACCTGAAGCCCCTTCAAACCGGTCTTTTTGCGGATCGCTATATTGAAAAACGCGGCAAACGAGACAAGGCCCAATCCGCCGAACTGGATCAGCGCCAGAATGACGCCCTGCCCAAACCCCGAAAAATAGGTTGCCGTATCCCGGACAACCAGCCCTGTCACGCAGGTTGCCGACGTTGCGGTAAACAGCGCGTCGGCAAACGACGTAACGGTACCGCTTTTTGAAGAGACCGGCAGCATCAGCAGAAACGTGCCAGCCAGAATCAGCAGTGCAAAGCTTATGACAATGATGCGCGGCGGATTAGACTGCAAGCGATGAAAGAAAGAGTTTTTTCGCGCTGTATTCGGATACAAAATAATGCCCCCAGTAAAACGTCTTTTTCCATGAGTATAGCACAGTGCCCTTTAAAGTACAACCGGAACATCGTAAAGTTTTGCATTGCATTTTCGCAGGAAATATCGTATAATAAAAGCGTTGGCTGTTCCGATAAGGAATGGTGCGCAGAATGTATCCAATCGGTTCGCCCCCGTAGTTAAATGGATATAACGAGATCCTCCTAAGATTTAGTTATCGGTTCGATTCCGGTCGGGGGTGCCATTATCGGAGCAAGGTCCGCTTTGCTCCGATTTCTTTTTCTCCGATTTTTTATTGCTCCGCAATAAAAACGATCATAATGGCCGTGCCCCTCATCGGGG
>UQQY01000089.1 GCA_900543295.1 uncultured Oscillospiraceae bacterium
GTCAGAAAGCATACGTGCGTGATTCCGCCGGTATTATTGCAGACGTGTCCGCCGGAAAACAGTTCTATTTCCCGGTTATCGTCCATCAGCATCGAGCAGCCCCATCCCCAGTCTACTTTCGGCCGGATTCCAAGCGCTTCATAAAAAGCTTTGGATGCAGCAAGGTTTTCCACTGTAAAAGCCGGATGCACCATCGTTTTGATGTAACAGCCCTGCTCGTCACAGGGCGGCTCATCGCCGGTAGCGGCAATATCCCAGAATTCCACCTCTTCGCCGGTCGGCGCAATGACAAAGCCGATGTTCAACTCCCCCAGCGGATACGGCTGCGTTTTAACGGAGGCGCCGAAACAGACTGCACGTTCCATAACCGCTTTCAGATTGTGCGCATTGAAACAAAAATGCGTGATTCCCGCAGTATTGCGCGAGGGCTCTCCTCCTGCAAACACTTCGATCACCGTGCCGTCCGGCACACGCAAAACTGCGCTGTCCTTTGTCTGCTGCACCAGAAAAAGCCCAAGCCCATCCTTGTAAAACCGGAGCGTTTCCTCAAAGCGGTCGGATTTAATCGCGACATGTGATAATCCTGTAATGCGGGCCATAGATGTCTCATTCCTTTTCTATATCGTTATATACACAGCGTACCACAGCCCTGCTTCCCTGTCAAGCATCCTTATTTCGGATAGGCAAGCTTTTCCGCCGTCCAGCCGGCAAGCACTTCGCACATATCCGCCGCAGCGGCCTTCGCCCCCGCCAGATCGTGATCCAGATAGTTACCGCACTCCCTGCGTTCGCTGCCTGGAATCTTTCCGGAAAAATCCCGGATAAACGCAAATGCCTCCTGTACAAGCCGGATCGATTCCGCGTGCGGCAGCGTATCGCGCACCAGAAAGTAGAAGCCTGTGCGGCATCCCATCGGCCCAACGTAAACGACCTGATCGCTGTACGCGGAATTGCGCGCATAGGTTGCGAACAGATGCTCAAACGTGTGCATCGCGCCGTCAGAAAGATAGTCTCCCGCGTTCGGTACTTTCATCCGGATGTCATACGTTACGACATCCCCGTCCTTTCTTGAAAGATACATTCCCTTTGTCAGAATATCATGATCGACTTCAAAGCTTGCAATGCGCTTCATATATTTTCCTCCTTTGCCTCGGGTAAAATCAGTTCGGTTTTCTTGCGGCGAGCAGAAAACGATGCGTCGTTCCCGCAAGACAACCGGTTTGCTCGATTCTTTTCTGTGCCTCGCACAGCCCGTCTAAGCACCGGCTTACCGAAAAACCGGGAAACTCCCACTCGATAATTTTTGCAAACCAGACGAGCGCGGCGGTATCAAAAAAACGAATCGGCGTATACGCTTCTTCCTTCTGCAAAATGGAAAAGCCCGCCTCCGCAAGCTTCTGCGCAGCATGACCGGCGTTCCATTCCGGATACGGCGGGGAAACCTCCGGAAGCAGAAGCTCCCGCAATTCACGGTCATTCTCTCCGCCCACCTGCTGTGTAACAAAAGTCCCGCCCAGCGACAGTATCCGGAAAACCTCCTCAGGCTGATAATCTCCGTGCCGGTTTATCACCAGCTCAAAGGTTTCGTCCGGAAACGGAAGCAAGCCTGTCCCGTCTGTCTCACGAAAATCGATGCCCAAAGGCAGAAGCCGCTCTCTGCAAAGCCGGATGTTCGGCTCCCACGCTTCCGTCGCCGCCGTTTTATGATATGGATGCTTCAAGGAAAGAAGAAGCTCTCCGCCGCCTGTATCCATATCCAGAAGACACGTCTGGGGAGTGAGATACCGTCTGACGACCGCCTCATACTCCCATGGAAGGCTGTCCTCCTCACAATAACGGTCCCGTATATGGGAAAAGTCCCATCCTGTAACAGCGGCCGAGCGTTCCTCGTCCTCCCACTGCCTGATCTGCTCTTTTAAACGCATGATGACAACTCCGTTTCTATACAAAATCCGGATCATATCCTGCTGTTTTGCTCAAAACGGTGCAGTCCGCCGACAGCATACCGTATGATCCCAATGCAGCAGCCGTCAGCCGTTTGACTGCACCGGGTTGTTATCTCGCATTTTCTGCAAAAAGAACGCCGCCTTTCTTCTCTTATTCTCTTTATCTTATCATGCTTTCCTTTATAAAACAAGACAGGACTTGACAAGTCCGATTCTTATGTTATAATTAAATTGATATAGTATATCTGAATTTTTGACATGCTGGATAAAATCGAAGAAAAAAACAGTGTAAAAGCACGCTTCTCTGCTGTCCGGCGGTTTTTGTCAAGACAGAACCGAAAAATCCTTTTTTTCGGTTGACAAGTTATGCTCTTTTCGATATAATAGATAGGCATAGCGATTGAGGTGTGATTATGGTACTGGATCTAAAGCAGATTTTCGATGTAACGGGTGAGAGTACGTCTTTCGCGTACGATCTGGATCTTTCGGAATATGCGCTTTACGGCACCCGGCCGTTCGTCACCCCTGTACACGTAAAAGGCGAGGTTTTAAACCGTGCAGGTGTTGTCACGCTCGACTATACCGCACAGTTTACGCTCTCTCTCGCCTGCGACAGATGCTTAACGGACTTTACGCGCGATTATATAATGCCGTTTTCCGAAACCCTCGTTTCAACCGGGGATACGAACGACGATGAATATATCGAGGCAAAGGACGGTATGCTCGACATGGACGCGCTTGTTGTCTCAGATATTCTTCTGGATCTACCATCCAAGCAGCTTTGCAGCGAGGACTGCAAAGGTCTGTGTCCAGTATGCGGCGTGGATTTAAACCACGGCGTCTGTCAGTGTAAGAAAAAAGAAATCGACCCGCGCCTTCAGGCTCTGGCCGATCCGCTTCAATAAGTAGTCTTTAAAGGAGGTGCCAAAATGGCTGTTCCGAAGAGAAAGGTATCCAAAGCAAGACGTGACAAGAGACGTTCCAGCGTATGGAAGCTTGACGTTCCGGCATTTTCCAAATGCCCGCAGTGCGGCGAGCTGAAAGCACCGCACAAGGTCTGCACGAACTGCGGTTATTACAAAGGCGTTCAGGTACTAAAAAAAGAGGCGTAATCCGCCTTCGCCTTTAAGCAGGGTTTTATGCTCTGCTTTTCGTTTGCTTTAAAAAAACTGCCGCCACAAAAGCTTCTGGCGGCAGTTTTTTTCTGTTAAATCCCGTAAATACTATTTAAAACAAGCTTTGGAGGCCGCGCGGAAATGCTGAAAAGCATCTGCTTATGGCCCGTCTGTACGGATAAGGAGGCAAATTTATGAGTGTGACCGTTTTTTCGGTGTCTGAAAAAAGCGCAGCAGCAAAAAAGCACATTCAGAAAGGCGATATTCTGCATTCCATAAACGGAAATCCCATAAACGACGTGCTCGACTACGATTTCTATGCGGCGGACAGCCGCCTCACGCTTGAGATGACCTCCGTTTCCGGAAAGGCGCGCACAATTAAAATCAAAAAGGACGAATATGCCGACATCGGGCTGTCGTTTGAGACATATCTGATCGACAAGCAGCATACTTGCCGTAACGACTGTATTTTCTGTTTTGTAAACCAGATGCCGCCCGGTATGCGCGAAAGCCTGTATGTAAAGGACGACGACGACCGTCTTTCCTTTCTGTTCGGAAATTACGTCACGCTGACCAACATGCCGGACGCAGAGATTGACCGCATTATCAAAATGCACATCTCCCCTATCAACGTCTCCGTGCATACGACCAATCCGGCGCTTCGCTGCCAGATGATGAAAAATCGTTTTGCCGGCGATTCGCTTCGGCATTTGCACAAGCTGGCGAAAGCGGGCGTGCACATAAACTGTCAGCTCGTGCTCTGTCCTGGAATAAACGACGGAAAAGAGCTTGACCGCACGCTTCACGACCTTTCGGCGCTGTATCCGGCGGTGCAGACTGTCGCCTGCGTTCCAGTGGGACTGACAAAATTCCGCGAAGGGCTGCCGCATCTGGACGCCTATACGGAAAAAACCGCCGGAGAGACTATAGACCGCATCGAAGCGTTTGGCTCTGTCTTTTTGAAGGAGCACGGCTGCCGTCTGGCTTTTCCTGCGGATGAGTTTTTCATTTTGGCCAACCGCCCGATTCCGCCGGGCGAATACTATGAGGACTTTGACCAGCTTGACAACGGTGTCGGAATGATCGCTTTGCAGCGTGAGGAATTCTTCGCCGCGCTTGATGAGCTGCCTGAAAGCGACCGTATCCGGTGTGTTACGATTGCAACCGGCATGGCGGCGCAGCCTTTTTTACAACAGCTTGTTGACGCGGCCAAAAAGAAATGGCATAATTTAGAGTGTCGTGTTGTTGCCATCCGCAACGACTATTTCGGACACTCTATTACAGTCGCCGGGCTTGTGACAGGTACTGATCTGCTCGCTCAGCTTAAAGGAATGGATTTGGGCGAAGAGCTCTTGCTGCCAAACTGTATGCTGCGGCATGAGCAGGATCGTTTTTTGGATGATGTGACGCTGTCGGAGCTTCGCGAACGCCTTGACATTCCAGTTCGGCTTGTATCAAACGACGGTGCGGACGTACTTGCGGCGATCCTTGGAGACGAATAGAGTTCCAGCAGAACGACGCATGTTTTGCGTAAATCGTAGTGGAAAACAGACTGAAAAAGGCAGGCCGCTTGCCGCTAAAGCGGCAGAATGGAGATCAACTATGGCAAAACCTATTGTTGCAGTGGTCGGACGGCCGAACGTCGGCAAATCCACCCTGTTTAATAAACTGATTGGCCAGCGTTTGTCCATTGTCGAGGATACGCCGGGCGTTACCCGCGACCGGATTTTTGCGGACTGCGAATGGCTGAACCGTACATTCCTGCTCGTGGACACCGGCGGAATTGAACCGACATCCGACGACGTCATCCTTTTGCAGATGCGGCGTCAGGCGCAGCTTGCCATCGAAAGTGCGGACGTCATCATTCTCGTGACGGACGTGCGGGAGGGGCTTACCGCGACGGACAAGGACGTTGCGGAGATGCTCCGCAAAAGCGGAAAGCCCATTGTCGTCGCCGTCAACAAGTGCGACAGCATCGGCGATCCGCCGGCGGAATTCTATGAATTTTACAATCTTGGCCTGGGCGATGTGTTTCCGCTCTCCGCGGCACACGGCCACGGAACGGGCGATATTTTGGACGCAGTGCTCGAACATCTGCCGGAGCGCGCAGGCGATGAATATGACGAGGCCTATACGAAGGTTGCGGTTATCGGCAAGCCAAACGCGGGCAAATCCTCGCTTGTAAACCGTCTCGCCGGAGAAGAGCGTATGATTGTCTCCGATATTGCGGGGACGACGCGGGATGCGGTTGACACAGTTGTCGAAAACGAGTTCGGAAAATATGTCTTCATCGACACCGCCGGTATTCGACGCAAATCGAAAATTTTAGAGAAAATCGAGCATTACAGCGTGCTGCGCGCCTACATGGCGGTTGACCGCGCGGATGTCTGCGTCATCATGATCGACGCGCTGGAGGGCTTTACAGAGCAGGACTCAAAAATCGCAGGCTATGCGCATGAATCCGGCAAGGCCTGCGTGATCGCCGTAAACAAGTGGGATGCGGTTGAAAAGGATGACAAAACCATGCAGGAAATGCGTACAAAGCTCGAAAAGGACTTCAGCTTTATGTCCTATGCGCCGATCATCTTTATTTCCGCTTTAACGGGACAGCGTCTGCCAAAGCTTTTCGAAACGATCAACATGGTAAAACAAAACAGCGAAACGCGCATTACGACAGGCAGGCTGAACGATCTTCTGTCCTACTGCACAGCGCGCGTACAGCCGCCATCCGACAAGGGAAAGCGCTTGAAGATCTATTATATGACCCAGGCCTCAAACAAGCCGCCGGTTTTCGTCTGTTTTGTAAACCGGGCGGATCTGTTTCATTTTTCTTATCAGCGCTATCTGGAAAACCAGATTCGTGAAACCTTCGGCCTTATCGGAACGCCGATTAAATTTATCATTAAGGAACGCGACAATAAAGACACCAAAGCGTAGGGAGACGGCATCATGACTTGGAACACAACATCGGTTCTTGTGCTGATCGGCAGCATTCTTATCGCCTATCTTTTAGGCAGCGTAAATTTCGCCATCATTGTGACAAAGCTTTTTAAAAAGGGAGATATCCGCGACTACGGCAGCGGCAACGCCGGTATGACGAACGTACTGCGCACTGTCGGAAAGGGTGCGGCGGCGCTCACGCTTCTGGGTGACTTTTTGAAAGGGATTCTTGCCGTTTTGATTATGCGGCTTTTGATGTTTTTACTATGCGGCGTGACGGATACCGCGCTTTTGGATTATTTTGCGGCGCTCGCCGCCCTGATCGGGCATCTTTTTCCGGTATTTTACGGCTTTAAGGGCGGCAAGGGCATTTTAGTATCTGCGGGCGCCATGCTGATCTTAAGTCCGTGGTCCCTGCTTTTATGCCTTGCGGCGTTTCTTCTGTTTGCAAGCCTTACCCGTTATATCTCAGCGGGTTCGATTGCTGCGGGCGCTACCTATCCGTTTGGCGTAATGCTTGTAACCTGCCTGACGGCCGGTTCCATCCACTGGGCCGAGGTTGCGCTGGCAGCAGTCATCGGTCTCAGCGTTATCCTGATGCACCACGCGAATATCAAGCGGCTTATAAACGGCACGGAGAGCAAGGTCTCGTTTAAAAGCAAGAAATCATGAAAATTGCTGTTTTGGGCTACAGCGGCAGCGGAAAATCGACGCTTGCCGATATACTCGCAAAGCGGTACGCTCTTCCCTGTCTGCACCTTGATTCCGTTTTCTGGTCGGCGGGATGGACAGAGCGGGAACATGCGGAGGCGCTTCGCATGGTTTCGGATTTTCTGCAAAAGGATCACTGGGTGATCGACGGAAATTACCGGAGCCTTTTTCAAAAAGAGCGCCTTGCCGACGCTGACCAAATCCTGCTTTTGCAGTTTCCGCGCTTTCTCTGTCTGTATCGCGCATTCAAACGCTTTTTTCAAAACAGGGGCACAACGCGCCCCGACATGGCAGAGGGCTGTACGGAAAAGATAGACGCGGAATTTGTCTGGTGGATTCTATACAAGGGACGAAGAAAGGCCGTGTGGGAACGTTACCGCAAAATACGGGAGCAATATCCCGGTAAAGTACAGGTACTGAAAAGCAGCCGGCAGATGAAACGGTATTTGAATCGTTCTGCCGGGTTGATTCCATAAAGGAGGTCTTTTTCCTATGGCGCGTATTCTGATTTTAGGCAGCGGCGGTTTCGGCGTATCGCTTGCCGTTATGCTGCACAAATACAACCACAACGTCTGTATGTGGTCGAAGTTTCCACAGGAGATTGCGGACATCCGCCGGTATGGAGAAAACCGTAAGCTTTTACCGGGCGTCCCGATCGATCTTTCCATTGAGCTGACCGACAATATGGCGGACGGCGCGGATGCCGAGCTTGCCATTCTCGCCGTACCCTCGTTTGCCGTGCGGGAAACGGCGAAAGCGCTTGGCGGGATTATCCGCCCAAATACGATTGTCGCAAACGTGGCGAAGGGCTTTGAAGAATCGACACACCTGCGCCTGAGTCAGGTCATCGCACAGGAAATTCCCCATAATCCAATCGTCATTTTGTCGGGGCCATCCCATGCGGAGGAAATTGCGCGCAATGTGCCGACAACGATTGTGGCCGCCTCCGCGCACCGCGAAAGCGCGGAATATGTGCAGGACGTCCTGATGAACACCAATCTGCGCGTCTATGTAAACGACGATCTGACCGGAGTGGAGCTTGGCGGAGCCTTAAAGAATATCATTGCGCTTTGCGCCGGTATCTGCGACGGTATGGAGCTCGGCGACAATGCCAAGGCCGCGCTGATGACAAGAGGTCTGGCGGAGATTGCGCGGCTGGGGCTCGCCATGGGTGCGAAGCCGAAAACGTTTACCGGCCTTACGGGTATGGGCGATCTGATCGTTACCTGCACGAGCATGCATTCAAGAAACCGCCGCTGCGGCATCTTCATCGGACAGGGTATTCCGGCGAAAGAAGCTGTGAAGCGTGTCGGTATGACCGTTGAAGGCTGCTCGGCGGCACGCACGGCAAAGGCGCTGAGTCGCGAATACCATGTAGAAATGCCGATTACCGACCAGCTCTGCTTTATTTTGGACGGAGAGAAAACTGCATGGCAGGCGGTTTCCAATCTGATGGGACGGCCGCGCCGCCACGAAAACGAGGAGATCTGGATGCGCGAATGCGCCAAAAAATAAAGGTAGGGCCGCCGGAATATACTGGCGGTTTTGCGTCCCTTTAACGAACCAAAGGAGAGGAAACGCTATGTTTGACGGATTTATCAAGGCCGCCTGCGCCACGCCGGAGATCGTTGTGGCGGACTGCGCGCACAATGCGCAAAAGATCATCGACTTAATGGAGCAGGCCGCTCAGGCAGAGGTAAAGCTTCTGGTTTTTCCGGAGCTTGGGCTGACGGGATATACCTGCGGCGACCTGTTTTTTCAGTCCGCACTTGTCAAAGCGGCGGAATGCGCGCTGCTTGAAATCATCGACGCGAGCGAATCCCTGGATATGGCGGTTGTTGTCGGCGTACCGGTTTTCCATAACCACAAGCTGTATAACTGCGCGGCGGTGGTGTCGAAGGGACGGCTTTTGGGACTTGTGCCGAAGACGCATCTGCCAAACTACAACGAATTCTATGAGCGGCGGCAGTTTGCTCCTGCGCCGGAGAGAACGGAGCTGATCGCTTTTGGCGGAGAGATGGCGCCGTTTGGCACGAATCTTCTGTTTGTCTGCGACGAGCTGCCGGAATTCAGCTTCGCGTGCGAAATCTGCGAGGATCTTTGGGCTCCATTTCCTCCTTCTGTCCGTCATGCATCGGCCGGCGCAACCGTAGTGCTGAATCTTTCGGCAAGCGACGAGCTGGTCGGAAAGGCAGCATACCGCCGCGAGCTGGTCGCCGGACAGTCCGCGCGGCTTGTCTGCGCCTATCTTTATGCGGATGCAGGCGAAGGCGAATCTACAACGGATATGA
>UQQY01000090.1 GCA_900543295.1 uncultured Oscillospiraceae bacterium
CGAGATTGGAAAGCACCTCATCTTTTGTAGAATTGACACAGGTTAAATGCGCAATCGGCATAATATGATATTTTGTTTTAATAATAGAGGCGATATCGCAGGTCAAATGATTTGCGCCGCCCGATCCTCCCGCACTGTAGGTCACACTGATAAAGTCAGGTTTTAACCCATAAAGTCCGTCAAGCGTTTCATAAATCGTATCGATTGAGCTTGTCTGCTTCGGTGGAAAAATCTCAAATGAAACGACCGGTTTTTTCTCTTTGAATAAACTGCTGATTTTCATTTTGCACTCCTATTTCCTTTATATTTATGCTATTCTCTGGAAGAAATTAAAATCAACCTCGACGCAACGTTGCCTCTTTCAAAATCTTCATCTTGAATAATATCGATATTCATATCCTCCGCCCGCTGATAGGTCGCGGGTGAAATTTCCGCAAGATCGCTCAGCGTGACAAGTACACCTCTCGCATAACCGCCGCCGAACAGATCCGTCAGCGTTTTTATTTCGTTAAGCGCCGTTGTAGACGGAACACTGTATTTGCAAGAAATGAAAATCGGCGTAATCCCTCTGGTTAAGACAACGTCAATTTCATTGATCGTATTGATCGACTCGTTTGCTATACCGTTCCAGTCTACAACCACGCTGATCTGTACGTCATCAAAACAGCCGCACTCAAGCGCCTCTTTATACACATAAAGCTCCAGCCAAATTCCAGTATCAGTCAGACATTGCCGCACGACATGATTCCGAAAACGGAAATGCACCTTGTTTTCATCCACAGAAAGCGAATAAATCAACCCGTTCTCCTCAAGCTGCTCCAGCAGTTCTACGTCGCAGTACCGCATCCTTCCCGCATTATTCATAACCGCAAGCGGCGCGACAACAGACAATGAACGCTCGCCTCCGCCGGTTATCATTTGCAGATACTGGACAAAATGGTTCCATCGTCCCTGCTCGCGGTAGCATAGAGAAAAAACAACGTCAATATCATCAAGAAACTGCGCGTCAATATCCTTTGTTGCAACATGACCGTGGCGTAAAAACATGCCGCCAGCCATAGCGAGCACCTCTTCCACTGTGAACCGCGGTTCACAGGGAACGCCATCCAATTCTTCACAGTGATAAACGTTGCAGAAGCTGTTTTCTTTATGGTGATACGCAAAAACCGGTACGTTATGCGCAGAACAGAAAATCCCAACTGCAAAAGCCAGCGTACTGGAGCCGCCGGTAATATCCACCGCAGCATCCGGATAGCGCTCCAGTATATCCGAAAGAACGCGCTGTACATCTTCGCAGTCATACACGTTAACAGGATAAAAATACACATAAGTTTCAGGGCTGCGCAACGCAAAGTAGCGGACAAGCTTTTTCTTCAAACGCTTTCCCGTTATCGGACGCGACCCAATGTAGATAACGCGCGCGGGCCTTATTACAGAGGGAGCCAGTACATTCAGCAGCGGCTCCTTATCGTAAATCTCAATAATCGTATCCAGTGTAAATTTCGCCCCTTTCTTTTGTATTTTTTTACATATAGAAGAACGGCTTTTCTGCCATCCTTCCGGCAAAATCATTGAAATTCGGTATCATCACTTTACAAAAAAACGACTGCAACAGCCATAAAATCTGGCTGCTGCAATTATTATACTTTCTTTTCGGATAAAAGGCAACCACTTTACTTAGAAAAAGCATTAAAGCGACAGTCAGCTCAGCGCATGCACTGCACGTTCTACCGCTGTTTTGACCCGCTCGTTTTCCCGATCTGCTTGTGTACTGCGATAATCAAAGGTGGTGGTGAAAGCGTGCACATCATCGCGCAGGGACTGAAAATAGGATCTTTCGCACGCTGTAACCTTTTGTATCAGCAAGGCGGCCGCCTTTTTGGGAAGGACAGCGCGAAATGTATCGCATAACGCTTCATAATGCGTAAAACAGTAGTATGGCTGTTCCGCCAAAAGCGCTGCAAAATCCGGATCTTTCACTGCCGTACGAGCCGTATTTTCTAAAAGTTTCTGCACCGCTGTATCGATCTCCCGGCAAACAAAGCAGGTATGAGCCGGAGATTCCTGTCCTTTTTTTCCAGAAGGCGGCATATATCCGCTTAACAGCTCATCCAGATGGGTTTCGAGCATCAATGCAAGCGAAAGCCGGTTTTTCTGCTTTAACATCGCGGAAAGATGCTCCCCGCAAAAGCCCCAACGATTGGTTTCCACGCGGACATCCGGCTCCATCATTGCAGCTCCCATGATGTACTCGATGCACCTACCCTCGAGCATTTTGCGCATCCGGCAGATTGGGCACCCGTCCTGTTCACCGAATACATCATTTAACGGAATGGTATAGATCGACTCTCTCATGCTTGACGAACCTCCACAAAGTTTGATATGATACCTCTTGAAAAAGAGGTGACTGTTTTACGAAAAAGGATTATTTCGCATCCGGAAGGGATGTTATCTGGCGTGTGCCGGAATCGGACTGCTCGCTTGCGCTGACGCTCGACTGCGGACAGGCCTTCCGCTTTGTCAAAGCGGAAGACGGCGTGTTCGAGGGCGTTGTACACGGCCGTGTCCTGCGCATGCAGCAGAAAAAAGAAGAAATCCGTTTTTTCGACATGATGCTTTCGGAATTTGAAGAACGGTATGTCTCCTATTTCGATATGAACACCGACTATGCCGCACTAAAAACACAGTTCAGCTCCGATCAAATCTTACAAAAGGCAATCTCCTGCACAAGCGGTATCCGTGTGCTGCGGCAGGATGGTTTCGAAACACTGATTTCCTTCCTGATTTCACAGAACAACAACATCCCCCGCATCAAAAAGAGCATTCGCTTACTCTGCGCGCGCTTCGGAAAACAGCTTGCTTCCGACGCCTATACTTTTCCAACGGCAGAAATCCTTGCAGCATGCAGGCTGGAGGATCTCGCCGGATTGTCTCTTGGGTATCGGGACCGATATCTTCTTGATGCAGCAAAGCGGGTTACTTCCGGCGAGATTGCGCTTGATTCACTTTACACGGCGCCCGTCGAACAGGCGCGCGAAACGCTGCGCCGTATCATGGGCGTCGGACCAAAAGTGGCGGAATGCGTTCTTCTATTCGGGTTCGGCCGGCATGACTGCTTTCCCTTAGACACATGGATGAAAAAAGTAATGCGGCGATACTATCCGGACGGACTGCCCGCAGCTTTTCTGCCAAAAGCAGGTATTGCGCAGCAGTACTTATTTCATTATGCACGCTGTTTTGATTCTTTTTGAAATGCATTTTCGTATTTTTGCAGCGCGTCGTCCTGAGCGGTGGTTTTTTGCCGTTTCTTATCCCGTTGTTCACGCTTGGCAGGCGGATTTTTTCCTCCGCCTGCTTTTGCTTTGCGCGAATAGAGAAATGCGGCAAAAAGTGAAGTCAGCGGAATCGTAAACAGAATGCCAAAGCTGCCGGTCAGCGCCTGCATTACTTCCTCCACAATCATCTCGCGGTTAAACAGCGACATCAGCGACGTCTCACTTGCAACAAGCAGAATAACGACGGAGAGCGAACTGCCGATGTATGCCAGAATCAGTGTATTTGCCATCGTACCCATAATATCTCGTCCGATCGTCATGCCGGAGCGAAACAGCTTTTTAAAGCTTTTCTTTTCCCCCATCTGCTCGCTGACCTCCAAAAGCGAGGAGGAAAGCGACATCGAAACGTCCATCACTGCGCCGACCGCACCCACAATAATGGCTCCGAAAAGGAGCGCTTTTAAATCGATCTGCACATTGTCCAGCATGGTAATGTACAGCGACTGCTCATCCACAAGACCGGTTAGCTGCAATGCTTTACTCATAACAGTCGTCAGCACAGCAGTGACCGCAATCCCGCCCGCACAGCCGACCGCCGCGCAAAGACCTTTTTTTGTTGCGCCCACAACGATCAGAAGCGTCATAACAATGATAAACAGACAGGTTATTGCCGAGGACAAATAAATATTGTATCCTGAAAGAATGGACGGAACAAATACGGCGAAAATAGCAAGACAAGTGAACACAAGCGATACAATGGTATTGACGCCCTTTTTTCGCCCAAACAGCAGAAGAAAGAAAAAGAAAAATCCCCCGAGCCATAAAAGTCCCGGAATCCGGTTATACTCTGCAAAGATCCAGATATAGTTGCCGTTTTCCACAACGTTTCCGTTTTCGTCCAATTCCGAGTCAGACGCGTAGGAGAGGATCACGTCGTCACCTTCCACGCGTTTTGGCATGACAGCGACAATGGAATCGCGCTGCTGCGTCGCCGTTACCGTAATGCCTTTGAGCGATCCGCTTGTAACCCGCGCTTCAAAGGTCACCTGCTCGCTTGTCAGCGTATTGTCAGATCCGCTCAGCGTATAACTGTCCTCCTGCACATCGATAACCCTTAAGACCGTTGCAGAATATTCAAGCTTTGAAACGTTGCCAAAATAAAAGTTACGGGAAGCAATTTTACTGCCGAACACGATATATAAAATGGAAAGCAGAACCGTCAGAATATAGATGACTGCTCCGCGGTATTTTTTCAAAAAAGCGATCATAAGCGTTCCTCTCCTTCTTCGTTTTATTGTATCCGTTTTTAAAATACATGTCAACGCACGCAAAAGTTTTCTTTCCGTCTGAACATACAGGAATATGCGCGCCAAAACAACGTCCGGCACGCTTTTTAACACTTTCTTCATGCGAAACATTTGCATTCTGGACAGGTTTATATTATAATAGAGCCGATGATGCAGGAATCATGCAGACATGTATGAAAATTTCGTACAGCAGAGGTTCGCTGCATAAATTATCATTATCAGGAGGAATTCTTTCATGTTAGTTTCTGCAAAAGACATGCTTGTCAAAGCGAAAGCAGGCAAATATGCGGTTGGTCAGTTCAATATCAATAATCTTGAATGGACAAAAGCGATCCTGCTGACCGCACAGGAGTTAAATTCCCCGGTTATCCTTGGCGTTTCTGAAGGCGCGGGTAAATATATGACCGGCTTTAAAACTGTTGTCGGCATGGTAAACGGTATGCTCGAAGAGCTTGGCATCACTGTTCCGGTTGCGCTGCATTTGGATCACGGCACCTATGAAGGAGCGAAGAAATGCATCGAAGCAGGCTTCTCTTCCATTATGTTTGACGGTTCTCACTATCCGATCGAAGAAAACGTCGAAAAGACCAAAGAGCTTGTTGGCATCTGCCGTGAAAAAGGCCTTTCCATTGAGGCTGAGGTTGGCTCCATCGGCGGCGAGGAAGACGGCGTAGTCGGCGCAGGCGAATGCGCGGATCCGGACGAATGCAAAATGATCGCAGATTTGGGCGTTGACATGCTGGCAGCCGGTATCGGCAACATCCACGGCAAATATCCGGCAAACTGGAAGGGCTTAAGCTTTGAAACGCTTGACGCTGTTCAGCAGAAAACCGGCGACATGCCGCTGGTTCTTCACGGCGGCACCGGCATTCCGGAGGATATGATCAAAAAGGCAATTTCGCTGGGCGTTGCAAAAATCAACGTCAACACCGAGTGCCAGCTCTCTTTCGCGGACGCTACGAGAAAATACATTGAAGCGGGCAAGGATCTTCAGGGTAAGGGATTTGATCCGAGAAAGCTTCTCGCACCGGGCTTTGAAGCGATCAAAGCAACCGTTAAAGAAAAGATGGAGCTTTTCGGCTCTGTAAACAAGGCGTAAGGTTTTCAAGCGCAATAAAAAAAGATACCGTGCAGTACAAAACTGCTCGGTATCTTTTTTTATTGGTTGCAGTGTCATGATACAGCTAAAAGGAAGCTAACCGCCGTTCACTGTTTAAGAAGTTTGAGAATCTTCTCGCAAGCCTCTATGGAGAACAGCTTATCGTTTAGCGATGCCATTCTCCATTTTATCTTGCGCTGCCTTACTCAGCCGCTTTCATCAGCTTCACTTCAAAATAGGGATCGGCTCTCCACTTCTCCCAGCCTTTTTCTACGCGGTCTTTTTCCTCAATGCCTTCTCCAAGCGTATCGCCGCGATAGATAAACTGCGGAGCAAGCGGCGCGCCAATAGACGCGAAATAACTGCGCAAGCTTTCCAAGCGTTTTTCAAAACAGTCGTAGCATTTGTTTTCTGCCGAAGTCCAGCCCACCTCTGCCATCGCGATTAAACGTACGTCAGTATTCATATCAAGTTTTTCCGTGTCGCGGATATACTCCGTCCACTGCGGCGCTTCCACACCAAGGATGTTTGTCTCATCGGTTACATCGAATACCTCAGGCCCAAAACTGTACGTCTTTTTAAGCGGACGAATCGCAAAGGCGTGATCCATGTATACATAATCCACCATTGAAAGGATAATTTTATTTCCATCTTCAATCCATTTTTTCTCGCGGACGGAATCATCCAGCAGAGTCCACCACTGCGGAATAATGCTCGGATCAAGGTCTCCGCCCTCCAGAATCTCATTCCATCCAACGGTATGCTTGCCCTTTGATTTCAAATAGGAAGAAATCACGGTGTTAAAATGCATTTGCAGCGCATTTTCGTCCTTCAATCCAAGCTCCTTGATTTTCGCCTGACAATTTGGACAGACCTTCCAGTGATCTTTCGGCACCTCGTCGCCGCCAATATGGAAATATGGATATGGAAATAGCTCGCAAAGCTCGTCTATGACGTCTTTCACGAAATTGTAGATATTCTCTTTTCCGCAGCAGGCGATGTTGTCCAGAACGCCCCAGCGATCAGAAACCTCTACCTGCTCGCCAGTACAGGAAAGCTCCGGATAGCATGCAATCGCCGCAACAAAATGCCCAGGCATATCAATCTCCGGAATGATATTGATCTTCCGTTCAGCCGCATAGGCGACAACCTCGCGCACCTCGTCCTGCGTATAGTACAGACCGCGGCCATACTCGGTATAGTCGCGCGGCTCCTTATGCTCGTCATAGCCGGTTAAAGAGAGAGCTGTGCTCTTGCGGACGGCGCCCTTTTCGGTGAGCAGCGGGTATTTCTTAATCTCAATGCGCCAGCCCTGATCCTCAGTCAAATGCCAATGGAAAATATTCATTTTAATCCGTGCCATCACATCGAGAATTTGCTTGATCTTATCGACAGTCCAGAAATGGCGCGCACAGTCAAGCATAAAGCCGCGATGATAAAAGCGCGGCGCATCCTCTATTGTAACGGCAGGAATGGTATCCTTGCCGTCTGCGAGCTGCAAAAGCGTCATTACCGCATAAAACGCACCGGATTCGTCAGAGGCCGATACAATAATGTTCCCGTTTTCGCAGGCAATACGATAACCCTCTGCCGCAATGTCTGCGTCCTTTACAAAGGTAAGTATGTTCTCCTCCGCTTCAGTCGCATTGGGAAGCATTTTACCAAGCGTGCCGAACAGCCCGTCAAACGCGCCGGTCAATTTTGTTTTCATGGAAAAAGAAAGTGTTCCATCCTTTTCTTCCGCGCACAGCGGTTGGGGGATTAAATTAAGCATAATCATTCTCCGTTTCTTTCGATTTGACTCACACAATTATTCAAACGGCAGGCCGTATCATAAAGCCGGTCATTTGAAATTACGCCTTTATTATATACGAGGCTCTCCTCATTCGCAAGCATTTTAACTAAATTTTGAAAAGATCATTCCCCTCGTTTTTTGCAATCAGTGTAATAAAACAAGAATATCCGGCAGACAGTGTCTGCCGGACTGATGCGTTTCATTCATAAATACTTTCCGGAGGAAACGCTTCCTCTGGTGCGACCGATTGCTGATATACTGAGACAGGAGAAGTTTTTCCCGCCTGAATCCTGATATACTCCGTTTCGTTTTGAAGAGAATCAAGATTTTCTGAAAAACAGTATTCCTCCACAAGCGCGTTCTCATGATAGAGACGCAGAATAAAGGTAGGGCCATAGTAGCTTACCTTTTCTTCGTCCGTCGTTTTCATATCCCGAATCGCATCCAGCATACGGGCAATTTCATCCGCATCCGTTATCTGCTTCCCCGTAACAGAAAGCTCAGGATTTCCGCTGGCAGCCGGCGCGGCTACAATCCGATCAACCTCTGCATTTTCCGGAACCTTCAAAGCAGTATTGGAGGAGCAGGAAATCAGGAAAAATGATAAAAGAAAAAGTGAACCGATTAACCATATACGTTTCATTAAGACACCTCCTGTTATTAATTACACATAATAAACATGATCTTTTAAATAAGTAGGGGGATTTCCCGTATAAGAAAGTGTAACATCATTTTTCCCCCAAGAGTTATTTACATAGATTACATATGTAGGAGAAGTAGCTGTAGGCATATTCAAAGTGCTGATAGATGTTGTGGAGACAGTAAGTTCAGCGTACCCATGTACGGTTTGAACATGACCTCCCGTCGCTAATCCTCCACCCGAAGTTCCTAATGTCAAAGGACAATCTTTGTTAATTTGTTGTTTTATTAAAGGAAAACTATACGATGTACTAGAAACTCTTTTAACATATCCCCAATTTGATAACGCCTTATTCATACCATTCGTTAACGTGCTTAAACTAACTCCAGAACCACCATTCGGATTTATCAAAGAATTAATGTACTTTATAGCATCTGTTCCAGAAGTATACGATAAAGGAACATAACTTTTGTACTTAAGCATATTATAAGCACTTGTCGGACCACAATATCCATTTACCCAATCTGTTGGAAGCGCTCGACTAAGTTTCTTTACACTATTTGCTTTAATAACAAAATCATCTCTGTTATTTTTTTGAACTGATAAAGAAGTATTCTTTTCCATTCCAAACATCATAGAAGATTCTTCAGAAAACTTATATTTCTCATATATATGTACTTTCGACGAATCGTAGTATTCGAAATAGCCGCTATAATATTTTTTTCCGATTAGGCTTCGATAAGGATTATCAGTACTTAAAGAAAATTCATATATATTCATTGAATTAATTCCAATAATGGCATATCCATTTTCAACTGAATATAAATATGCTACTTTAGAATTATCATATGGATCATATAAAACATCTT
>UQQY01000091.1 GCA_900543295.1 uncultured Oscillospiraceae bacterium
GCCGGATTGTTGACAAGCGCGCGTCCGATCGACACGCGCTGCTGCTGACCGCCGGAAAGCTGATTCGGCAGATGGGAGAGCCGCTCGGAAATGCCAAGCGTATCGATCAGCCGCTGCAAATATGCGCGGTCTACCTTTCGTCCGTCCAGCAGCAGCGGCAGCGTAATATTTTCCTCCACATTCAAAACCGGAATCAAATTGTAAAACTGATAGATCAGCCCGATCTGACGGCGGCGGAAAACCGCAAGCTTGGTTTCGTTCAGCGCGTAAATATCGTTGTCCTCGATAAACACCTTGCCGGAGGTCGGACGGTCCACGCCGCCTAAAATATGCAAAAGCGTTGATTTTCCCGATCCGGACGGTCCGATAATGGCGACAAATTCTCCTTTCTGCACAGAAAACGACACATTGTCGAGCGCCTTTACCACAGTATCTCCGCTGCCATATATTTTCGTGAGATTTTGTATGCGCAGGATTTCCATCTGCATGCATCCTTTCGTTTTTGTTTGTCTAAAGCATACCGTACCGGCGTGACGTCCCTGTGACATTCTCTGTGACAGTTTTGTCATGTAAAAAGCAATTCTCAGCGCAATCCGACCGAATCCCTGTCTCTTTTGCGCTTAAACGATCTGCTTAAAAAAGCGAATGACAAACTTGGCTCCCACGTCTGTATTTTCCGCCGTAAGATCGCCGTTTTGATGCAGGATAACGGCGCGCGCCATTGCCAGCCCGATTCCGGCGCTGTCCGGCTTTGCATCTTTTCCCCGGTAAAAGCGTTCAAAAATATGCGGAAGATCCTTCGGATGGATGCCGCCGCCGTTATCCGTCACCTCAACGCGCACATGCAGCGGATTATCGATACACTGTACCCGCACCCATCCGCCGGGCGCGGTGTGCTCAATACAGTTTTTCACAATATTCAGCACAGCCTCCTCTGTCCAGCGCCTGTCGCAGGAAAGCATCGCGTTGCAGCCCGAAACCGAAAGAGATACCCCGCCAAGCTCGGCGCGGATCAAAAGCGGATTCACCGCCTCCCTGCAGAGAGCTAGCACGCCGAAGGGCTCCGCTTTCATCACAACCGAGCCCGCGTCCAGCTTGGCGAGCTTTAGCAGAGTAGATACCAGCCACTCCATCCGGTCGATGGTGGTACGAATGGAGTTTAAAAATTCAAGCCTCTTCTCTTCCGGCAGGGACGGCTCACGCAAAAGATCCGTCATCACCGCCATAGAAGTCAGCGGCGTTTTAATCTGATGGGAAATATCCGCAAGCGAATCCGCCAGATACGCCTTGTCTTTTCGCAAAAGCTCCGCTTGCTCCCGCAGCATGACCGTCAGCTTATAGATATCGTTCTTCAGCTTTGAGATGCTGCCTTCGCGGTTGTCCCGAATATCCAGCGCATAATCCCCCGAACGGATCCGCATCAGGTAGACGCAAAGGCCCTCAATCTCGCAATAACGCGCAACCTCCGCAATCCAATAAGCTGCATTTACAAGAAGAAAGCAGCATGCGACGAACAGCGCCGCGCGGTCTCCGTATTTATCCCACACGACAAACGAACAGAGTCCCGATACGCCCGCTCCGACCAGAAGCGGAATCATCACCCCTCGGTTTTTCACTGCAAAGCCCTCCCCTTTTCCGGCGCGCCGAAACGATAGCCCAGGCCGCGCACTGTTTTGATATACTGCGGTTCCTGCGGGTCGTCTTCAATTTTATCCCGCAGCCGCTTGATATACACGGTCAGCGTGTTGTCGTTTACAAAGTCACCCGCCGCATCCCACAGATTTTCGAGAAGTTGTCCGCGGGAGAGTACCTGTCCCATATGCCCTGCGAATATGAGCAAAAGCCGGTATTCAAGCGAGGTCAGTATCACCTCTGCCCCAGCCTTGAATACGCGCGCCTCAGTCGTGCTGATGACAAGCTCGCCGGCGGTAATCTGCGTTTGGGCGCTCTCTCCGCCGTATCGTCTTAAAACCGTCCGGATCCGGGACAAAAGCTCGCGCAGACGAAACGGTTTCGTCACATAGTCGTCCGCCCCCATATCAAGCCCCATTACAACATTTCCCTCATCGTCGCAGGCCGTCAGGAAAATGACCGGGATATTGCCGCGTCCTTTTATCAGGGAACATAAATCGTACCCGCTTCCGTCCGGCAGCGTTAAGTCGAGAAGACACATACCAAACGTATGCGACGCAATCGCCGCGCGCGCCTCTTCGCAGGAGTGACACGCTGTCACTGCGTATCCCTCCTGTGTAAGCGAATAAAAAAGTCCCGTTGCAATGACGCGGTCATCCTCTACAAGCAAAAGCTCCATTCCCGCATGCTCCTCTCCCGTAATTTCCAGGGCGCTGGTTCGCCGTACCTTTGTTTTATATTATAAACCATCCGCGCCGCTTTTGCGTGACGATATTGTAAGAAACGCGAAAATCCTGCAAAAGGAAGCGGCAAGTTCTCTGTATATTTATGCAGTTTGATTCTTGTAATCCTGCAAAACGAGGTGTATAATGTAGTATCAAAGGCGCGGTATATCTTTCGCGCCGAAAGTTCAGAAAAAGAGGGGTTCTCTCATGGAAGAAATCAAAGTGACGCTTACCGCCGCGCCGAAAGACAAACCGGCTGATGAATCAAAGCTCGGTTTCGGCAAATGTTTTACCGATCATATGTTCGTCATGGATTATACTGTAGGAAAGGGCTGGCATGATCCGCGCATCGTTCCGTACGGTCCGATCTCCCTCGACCCCTCCGCCTCCGTTTTCCATTATGGGCAGGAAGTGTTCGAGGGAATGAAAGCCTATCGCACAGCCGATGGCTCCATCCAGTTGTTCCGCCCAGAAGAAAATTACAAGCGCATGAATCATTCCAACGAGCGCCTCTGCATTCCGGAAATTGATGTGGATTTCTGCATTAAAGCTACCAAAAAGCTTGTTGAAGTTGAAAAGGACTGGGTTCCTGCCGCAGAGGGCACATCCCTTTATATCCGTCCGTTCATCATTGGCTGTGAGCCGGTGCTCGGCGTGCATCCGGCCAATAACTATAAATTCATCATCATCCTTTCGCCGTCCGGTTCGTACTATGCAAACGGCTTAGAGCCGGTCAAAATTTATGTAGAACCGAAATATGTCCGCACAGTCCGCGGCGGTATGGGCTACGCCAAAACCGGCGGCAACTATGCCGCTTCCTTAAAAGCACAACAGGACGCGGCCGGTTACGCGCAGGTTCTCTGGCTTGACGGCGTGGAGCGCAAATATATCGAAGAGGTCGGCTCCATGAACGTCTTTTTCGTCATCGGCGATGAGGTCGTCACGCCGGAGCTTTTGGGCAGCGTGCTTCCGGGTATCACCAGAAAATCCTGCATTGAGATTCTCAAGGATTGGGGCTATAAGGTGAGCGAACGCCGCCTTTCCATCGACGAGGTGGAAGAGGCCGCGAAAAACGGTCAGCTTAAAGAGATGTTCGGCACTGGTACGGCCGCCGTTGTCTCCCCTGTCTGCGAATTAAAATACAAAGACGATGTCATCAAAATCGGCGACGGTTCTATCGGCGCACTTACACAAAAACTTTACGACGAGCTTACCGGTATCCAGCTTTCAAAACGCGAGGATAAGCACGGCTGGGTTTCTAAGGTTTGCTGAAAACTTTGATTCTGTTATAAAAGCTTCCTTAGCCGCATTCACGCAGCATAAGAAGGTTTATGAATGAAAACATGGTGCGGCACTGTATCTTTCGACGCTGCGCCATGTTTTTGTTTTTGGAAAGTCTTCATATAGTCTTCCTTTTGCAGGCGGCATATCAGAATCAATGATCTCACAATCCTAACGGACACACAGCGTGCTGTAACTCGCGCGGACACGTCTGAGAGCCGCAAAAAGGTTGTCTCTGTATAACGCGGCGTACAATCATAAGGAAACGGCGGAAACCTTTGAATAAAGGTTTCCGCCGTTTTGGATATACTTTTTACCTTGAAATTTCAACGCTCCTTTCTTCTGCGAAGCTTGGAGAGAAGCCCCGCAAAGAGCGAGGCGGTCAGTCCGCCGGAGAAAATCACCATTGTAAGCGATTGCCTGCCGGAAAACAGCATATATAAACAGCACGCGCACAGCGCCGCCGTCGTCAGAATATCAATCAGGTACGATATCCGCTCTCCGCGGTCGGGCGACCGTCTTGTTAAAACAGCAAGCAGAAGCTGTCCGCCGTCGAGCGTGCGCAGCGGCAAAAGAGAAAAGCAGGCAAGCACAATATGCACCGCTGCCGCCGAATACCGGTGAAACAGGTAAAATGCCGCGCCGCAGATCAGATTGGCAAGTACCCCGCCGGACTGAATCAGCAGATTCTGTGCAAAGCTGGGAAGGCGCTCCGACGGCGTCAGACGGATACCGGTCAGTTCAAACACCATGGCGCGCGGCTTGTGTCCGGTAAGGCAGAACGCGAACAAATGGCCGGTTTCGTGCAGCAGGCAGGCGGAAAGCGCCAGTACGGAAACGCCGCTCTCATCTGTCAGCAGGCAGAAAGCGACGGTAGCGGCAAACAAAAAGGTCAGTTCAAGCGTAAACCCGCGCCAGACAAACCGGATCATCCCGCCGTCCCCATATCAGGCAGAATTGAGACCTCATGTACTGCAAACGCTTCGTATACATACGCGGGATCAAAATACACACCGTCTTTTACCATGGCAAAATGAAGATGATTGCCGGTTGAATTGCCTGTGCTCCCCACATAGGCGATCACATCTCCTGCGCGGACATGCATCCCCTTCTGCGCCACAAGACTGCTGCAATGTCCATACAGCGTACAAAAACCGTTGCCATGATCGATCTTGATGTAGTTTCCGAATGATTCGTCCTGTGTGCTTGTCACAACCTCGCCGTCTGCGGCGGCTAAAATGCGGGTTCCTTCAGGCGCGGCAATATCGACCCCCTTGTGGAAATCCGGCCCGCCGCCCATCGGGTTTTCCCGCACGCCGAAGGGAGAGCTTATCCGCGTATAGGAGACAATCGGAAATGCGCATTGCCCAGTATAGATAACCGGCGCAGTCGTTGCGTTTGCCGGAATCCCCGCGGCGGCCGCTTTTCCTCCCATTCCGGTAAAGGAAAGTGAAGCGAGCGCTTCATCCACTGTGCGGTGAAGAAAGGGCGCAAAGGTAAAATCCGACTGCACACAGCGGACTACCGCATGAAGCGCCGCATCCGTCTGCTCCGGCAGGAAAAACCGGACTCCCAGAAAGGCGATGGCGGCAAAAAGGCTTACCGCCCACTGTACGGTAAGCAGAAACGAAAGCGTGTGTCCTTCTTTTTTTGAACTTTTCTCCGCCGTATCCGGCTGTTCTTCCTCCGGCGCCGGTTCAATCTCCTGTGTCTGCATCAGATCCGTAAAATCCAAAACCGTTCATCCCCTTTTCCTTCGATGTATATGAAGGGCAGTCCTGCTTTATCCCGGACATGAAGCCGTATCCTTCTGCATATTCTTTTTTAAAAACAGATTTCAAATGGAGGATTCCGGTATGAAAGAGAAATTCTCACTGCTGCCGTACCGTACTGCGGCTTTTTTCTGCGCCCTGCTGATGCTTTTCCCTTCCGTTTCCGTCCATGCGGAGGAGGCAGAGGCCGAATCCCTTACAGCATCCGCTAAATCCTATATTCTGATGGACGCTGCAAGCGGCGAAATTCTGCTTGAAAAAAATGCGGATGAGGCTCTGCCGCCTGCTTCTATTACCAAGGTGATGACCATGCTTTTGGTGCTGGAAGCCATCGAGCGCGGCGAGTGCAGCATGACGGAAACAGTCACCGCCTCTGCACACGCAGTGAGTATGGGCGGAAGCCAGATCTGGCTCAAAGAAAATGAACAGATGACCGTAGAGGATCTCTTCAAAGCTACCGCCGTCGGCAGCGCAAACGATGCGGCTATGGCGCTTGCCGAGCATATCTGCGGCAGTGAGGAAGCCTTTGTCGCGCGAATGAACGAGCGCGCCGCACAGCTTCAGATGACCAATACCGTATTTCACAACCCCACCGGTCTGGACGCAGAAGGACACGTTTCCACCGCACGCGATATCGCATTGATGTCAAAGGAACTTTTAAAGCACGAAACCGCACGAACCTACAGCTCTATCTGGATGGATACGCTCCGCGGCGGTCAGACGCAGCTTGTCAACACCAACAAGCTGGTTCGTTTTTACAAGGGCTGCATCGGCTTAAAAACAGGAACAACAGACGGCGCGAGTTCCTGCTTAAGCGCGGCGGCAGAACGCGGCGGCATGACGCTGATTGCGGTCGTAATGGGCTGTCCGACCTCTAAAGAACGCTTTGCCGACGCACGGGCGCTGCTTGATTACGGCTTTTCCGCCTACAGCATCTATACGCCGCAGACCGGTACAGACGCGCTCCCGCTTCTTACGGTAAGCGGCGGAACAAAGGAACAGCTTGCCCTCACTATTGAAACTACCCCGATGCTCCTGAAAAAGACGCAGGCGTCGGAGGTCAAGGAGGAAATCCTGCTTCCTGAAAGTGTAGAAGCACCTGTGGCAAAGGGGGATCAAGTCGGTGAACTCTGTATTACAGCCGGCGACAGGACGCTTTCTTTCTCCATCTGCGCCGCCGATGACGTCCCTCGTTTAGGCTTCTGGTTCTCGCTCTGCCTGCTGTTTTCCCGCCTGATTGCATTTGCATGAGCAAACTGCAAATTTTTTTCATCTTTTATACGAAAACGCTTGAATTAGATCCCGTTTTATTGTAGAATTAAACCATAAGATAATCTACTTCAAAACGGAGATGAGCGGTATGGCATTAAAATTAAACGATACCTATGTAAAGCAATTCATCGCGCAGGATGAGCTGGCGGGAATGTCCCCCCAGATTGCTGCGGCGGAACAAATGCTGAAGACCGGCTCCGGTCTCGGCAGTGATTTTCTCGGTTGGATTGACCTTCCGGTTAATTATGACAGGGAGGAATTTGCACGCATTCAGAAAGCGGCTCAAAAAATTAAATCCGACTCCGACATTCTTATTGTGATCGGCATCGGCGGTTCCTATTTGGGCGCGCGCGCTGCAATCGAGCTGTTGAAATCGCCGTTTTACAACAACCTGAAAAAAGATACGCCGGATATTTATTTTGTCGGCAACAACATCAATCCGACTTATTTAAACGAAATCCTTTCCATCTGTGAAGGAAAGGATATTTCCGTCAATATCATTTCAAAATCCGGCACCACGACGGAACCGGCGCTCGCTTTCCGCGTATTCCGCGAGCTTCTGATTGAAAAATACGGCGCAGACGAGGCCAAACATCGTATATATGCCACTACCGACAAAGCGCGCGGCACGCTTAAGGAACTGTCCGATGCAGAAGGTTATGAAACGTTTGTCATTCCCGACGACGTTGGCGGGCGGTTCTCCGTTCTGACCGCCGTCGGTCTGCTGCCGATTGCCGTTGCAGGCGCTGATATTACCGCTCTGATGGAGGGCGCAGCAGCAGCGCGTGCAGACTATGCCGAGCCGGATATTAACAAAAACGACTGCTACAAATACGTCGCTTATCGCAACACGCTGTACCGCAAAGGCAAAGCGATTGAACTGCTTGTAAGCTACGATCCGGCCTTTGCCATGATGAACGAGTGGTTTAAACAGCTTTTCGGCGAAAGCGAAGGCAAGGATCAAAAGGGCATCTTCCCGGCAAGCGTCGTCTTCTCGACCGACCTGCACTCAATGGGTCAGTTCATTCAGGACGGCTCGCGCGTCATGTTCGAAACAGTCGTGGATTTTGCAAAGCCAAAGCAGGACTTCTATATCAAGGCTGATCCGACCAACTTTGACGGCTTGAATTTCCTCTCTGAACGCAACATGTCAACCGCAAGGCCATGCAGGGCACCATCCTTGCGCATACCGAGGGCGGCGTGCCGAATCTTGTCTTAGAGGTGCCGGAAATCAATGAGCACGAACTCGGCTATCTTATTTACTTCTTCGAAAAGGCATGCGGTCTTTCCGGCTATGTGCTGGGCGTCAACCCCTTCAATCAGCCGGGCGTTGAGAGTTATAAGAAAAACATGTTTGCACTTCTGAACAAGCCGGGCTATGAGGAAGAGCGCGCTGCGCTGGAGGCAAAGCTGCACTGAGCGCATGCATAGGGACATGACGCTGGAGTTTACTCCGGTTTCAAATAAAACAATGGAGGATACGACTATGATTAAACTGATTATCGGCAAAAAAGGCAGCGGAAAAACAAAATTGCTGATCGATAAGGTTAATACCGCGGTTCAGAATACAAACGGCTATGTTGTCTGCATCGAAAAGGGGATGAAGCTTACCTTTGAGATCGATCATGCGGTTCGTCTGATTGACGCGGATGAATACGCTATCAAAGGCTACGATGCGTTTTATGGTTTTGTTTCCGGTGTGCTGGCCGGTAACTATGATATCAAAGAGATTTTTATCGACGGTATCTTAAAAATCGGTGAGAAGGCCGGTGCAAAGGACTATGAGGGCTTGGGCGCTCTGCTCGAAAAGCTCTATAAGCAAATTCCGTCGGATGTCACCCTGGTCTTTACTGTATCGGCTGACCAGACTGATCTTCCGGACAGCGTACTGAAATTCTCGTAAGCGCTGCGCATATAAAAAACGGCCTGCTGTACAGGGCTTCGTCTAAGATGAAAAGAACGGCACGTTCGATTACACATCGGGCGTGCCGTCTTTCTTCAAATTAGTTGGTAAAACAAACATAAAGGAGAAATGAAATGAAGCATCCGTCAAAAAGAAGCATCTTTATCATAACAGGAATTGTTTCCGTCCTGTTGACAACCGGCATTGTGCTGTTTTTACTGACCAGGCCATCCTTTACCTTGAAGAGTGACGCTCCGTCTGTTATTGAAGCGGGCAGCGAATTTGACCCGCTTGATTTTGTCGATACTGTAAAATTCGCAAAGCATGAGG
>UQQY01000092.1 GCA_900543295.1 uncultured Oscillospiraceae bacterium
GAATGAATCACGCTCTCCCGATGCACTACAATTTCAATGTCCTCCGGCTTTTGGTCAAAAAGCCAGCAGGCCTCGATCAATTCAAGCCCCTTGTTCATAAGCGTGGCGGAATCGACTGTTATTTTTGCACCCATCGACCAATTGGGATGATGCAGCGCCTGTTCCACCGTTACATCAGCAAGCTGTTTTGCAGTTTTTCCATAAAACGGGCCGCCGGAGGCAGTCAAAATCACCTTTTTTACGCGGTTATGCTCGTTTCCCTGCATGGATTGAAAAATCGCCGAATGCTCGCTGTCCACCGGCAGAATCGGCACACCCTTTTTTCTTGCAGCGGAAATCACGAGCTTTCCGCCGGTCACAAGCGTCTCTTTATTTGCAAGGGCGATCGCTTTCCCTGCCGCTATAGCGGAGAGCGTCGGCCGAAGGCCTACCATTCCGACAACGGCATTGAGCACCACGTCGCTTTCTTCCATGGCGGCCAGCTCGCATAACCCTTCCATACCTGCGAGAATCCGCACGCCTGTTCCTTCCGTTTTTTCTTTAAGTTCAGTATACCGGCTTTCCTCGAAAATACACGCCGCTTTTGGGTGAAGCGCATGGATCTGTGCCGCCAGCAGATTGACGTTTGTATGTGCAGCCAATCCTGTCACAGGATAGCGAAGCGCAGTGCAGACATCGATAGTCTGTGTTCCAATCGAGCCTGTAGATCCTAAAATACAGATTTTTTTCATGATATTCATCCTTTTCACATAAAAACAGCAAAACTTCCCCAGTGCATCTTGCCCCAAGGAAGCTGTCGCCTGCCATATGTCAAATTACAAAAAACTGCAGCCATACATAGAAAAACGGAGCAACAAAAAAAACCGAATCAAACCGATCGACAACCCCTCCATGTCCCGGCATGATCGATCCATAATCCTTGATGCCATTCTGCCGTTTCATAATAGAGGCAGTCAAATCGCCGAATACGCCCACAAATGTCGCAAGGACAGAAGCGCCGGTCAAAGACAAATAGTTAATTGCAACCGGCGTACCCATATGCGCCATCAGCGCAGAATAACCAAGCGTTACCAAAACCACTGACACAAGGCTCGCCGCAATGCCGCCCACTAATCCCTCTATCGTTTTATTTGGGCTGATTGTCGGCGCCATTTTGTGCTTGCCAAAACGTCTTCCCGCAAAATATGCACCGGCATCGGACATCCATGCGCATACAAAAATTAAAATCGTATAGTAAAGGCCCTGCGCTGCACCAAACTGATCACGAATATAAATCAGCGTCGTCAGCGCGATTGGATAAACAACTGAAACAAAAAAGATCTGTGAAACCTGCTCTGTGCGCAAAGTATCATGCCAGCGCAGCAGCACGGCAAACAAAAATGCTGCAAAGCCAAATAACAGCAATACACGATACGGCTTGAGCAAGGGCAGCTCAAACCACGGAATCAGCGCGCCAAACGTAATGCATGCAATGGTGATGAGCTTTCTTTTTTCATACTGTGCTGTTTGTAAAAGTTCATATACGGCCACGCCCAAAATCAGAGACAATGCGCCGTTAAACACCGGCGTTTCAAAAAAAAGCAGAATAACCAAAAACAGCGGAATACCGATTGCCGCCGTCAAAAGCCGTGCCTTCACCGGTTAAACACCTCCAAAGCGCCGGTTCCGGCGCGCAAATTCGTCGAGCGCTTTATCAAGACATTTTTCATTAAAATCCGGCCAAAGCGTATCCATAAAAACATATTCCGCATATGCCGCCTGCCATAAAAGGAAATTGGAAAGCCGCTGCTCGCCGCTTGGTCGGATAATCAGATCAACATCCGGCTGACCCGCTGTGTAAAGATAGGAGGAAAAGCTCTCCTCGTTCAGCGCATCGACCGATTCCTTTCCGGATGCGGCATCCTCTGCAAAGCGCCTTGCCGCATAAAGAATCTCGTCCCGTCCTCCGTAATTTACCGCAATATTAAGCGTAAGACCGGTAAAGGACGCGCTTTCCCGCTCGCAGTCATCCATAAGCTGCCTGATGTCGGGCGCCAGTGCGGAAAGATCCCCAATAAAATGCGTTTTAACGTTTTCCGCACGGTGATTCTTCGCATCCTTTAAAAAACTGCGAAGCAAATTCATAATAGCATCCACCTCTTCCGGCGGACGTCTCCAATTCTCTGTCGAAAAGGCGTAAACCGTTAAATACCGAATGCCAATCTTATTGCAATAACGTGTGATCTTCTGAAACGTGCCTGCACCGACTTTATGACCGGCCTGTCTCGGCAGTCCGCGCTTTTTCGCCCAGCGCCCGTTTCCATCCATGATGATTCCGATATGCTGCGGCAGAATACGATCCTGTGCCATACTTTTTTTCCTCCGGAATTTTTCAGAAAAAAGCGGGAGATTTCCTCCCGCCTACGCCGGAAAGTCCAGCGCTTTTCCGCATTGCAGACGTTTTCCAAGAAGCAGAGAAAGATCAGATCTCCATGATTTCTTTCTCTTTGGCTTTCGCATGTTCGTCAACAATCTTTACGTATTTATCCGTCAGCTTCTGGATTTTCTCCTCACCGATTTTCTGATCGTCCTCTGTAATTTCCGCATTCTTTTTCAGCGTTTTCAGCTTGTCGTTTGCGTCGCGGCGAAGAGAACGGATTGCAACCTTGCACTCCTCTGCATACTTTGCGACGTCCTTTGAAATCTCGCGGCGGCGCTCCTCTGTGAGCGGCGGGAACGCAATGCGCAGAACCTTGCCGTCGTTCGCCGGGTTTAACCCCAAATCAGAAGCAAGGATTGCCCTTTGAATAGCGTTCAGCGTAGTCGGATCCCACGGCTGAATCACCATCAAACGCGCCTCCGGCACGCTGATCGCCGCCATCTGATCGATTTTCGTCGGGGCGCCGTAATACTCTACCGTAAGCTTATCCAGAATAGCCGGCGTTGCGCGGCCTGCACGGATGGATTTGTACTCGTTGTCAAGCGCGGCGATCGACTTTTTCATTTTCTCTTCTGTTTTTGCGAGTCTCTCCTGAATTGCGTCCATAGTTGCTCTCCTTTATCATGACCGTAAAATTCTGATTTTAATCCTCTACAAGCGTGCCAATGACTTTTCCCTGCACAGCATCCACGATATTTTCCGGACGGGCAAGATTGAACACCAAAAGCGGGATATGATTGTCGCGGCACATTGCGGCGGCGGTCGAGTCCATTACCTGCAAATTTTTTCCGATAACCTCGCCAAAGGTCAAGCGATCAAATTTTTTCGCATCGTCAAATTTATTCGGATCCTTATCGTACACGCCGTCAACCATTGTCGCCTTAAAAATAACGTCCGCATCAATTTCCGCCGCACGGAGCGCAGCGGCAGTATCCGTTGAGAAGAACGGGTTGCCGGTTCCGCAGCCGAAAATGACAACGCGGCCTTTTTCCAGATGACGCACCGCGCGGTTGCGGATATACGGTTCTGCAAACTGCTGCATTGCAATCGCCGTCTGAACCCGGACAGTCACGCCCATCTCCTCCAGCACGTCTGCTACAGCGAGTGCGTTCATTGTCGTCGCAAGCATGCCGATATGATCCGCGCGGGTACGATCCATCGCGCCGCTTGAACGGCCGCGCCAGAAATTACCGCCGCCTACAACAATACCAACCTGCACGCCCAAAGCGGCGCAGTCGCGAATGCTTTTGCACACCGTGCGCATGACAGAGTAGTCAAGGCCAAAGCCCTTTTCACCAGCCAAAGCCTCACCGGATAATTTTAAAAGAATACGCTTATACTTGATTTCAGACATATTTCCAACTCCTACCTGCATGCGTCCCACGGGCGTCATGCTGCATTCTGTTACATATATTTTACATGAAGCCTTACCGGTTGTAAAGCCTATTTACGGTTTTTTTCCCAAGCGGCTGCCGACATATTTTACAACAGCGCAAATCCCCTTGAGAAGACGTCCGCTTTTAAAAGGAACTATCTCCTGAAAGGGGATTTCTATCATAGCTTTATGCCTGCGCCTCAAGCTCCTTGATATAGCGTGCAAGCGCATCCTGCCACGGCGGAAGCTTTGCAAAGCCTGCTTCAACAAGCTTTTCTTTCGACATACGGGAGTTATATGGGCGCGCCGCCTTT
Organism: uncultured Oscillospiraceae bacterium; assembly: GCA_900543295.1. Lineage (GTDB taxonomy): Bacteria > Bacillota > Clostridia > Oscillospirales > Ruminococcaceae > Paludihabitans. The sequence goes on from UQQY01000092.1 coordinate 4,109, forward strand.
GCGGGATACTCGGAAGAAGGAATCGGATTGATTTTCGCCTTTCTTCCTCCCTCTTTCATGATGGCGGCGGCAAAATCGCTCCATGCGCAAATTCCTTCGTTTGTCGCATGATACACGCCGTATTTTTCTGTCTCAATCATATCGCACAGAAGAGAGGCCAGATCATATGTGTAGGTGGGCGAACCGATCTGATCGCACACTACGTTGATTACGTCCCGCTCTTCCCCCAGACGAAGCATCGTCTTGACAAAATTGCCGCCGTTTAAACCGAATACCCATGAAATACGGACGATGAAATACTTTTTGAGGAGAGCGGTGACAACTTCCTCGCCCTCAAGCTTTGAAAGACCGTAAAAATTGACCGGCGCTTTATTGTCATCCGGTTCAAAAAAACGCTCGCCTTTTCCGTCAAAGACATAATCTGTGCTCAGATATACCATCTTCGCATCGATCTCTTTGCAGGCAAGCGCCACATTACGCGTACCGTCCACATTGACAGCGCGGCAGACGTCCTGCATTTCCTCCGCCTTATCCACCGCGGTAAACGCCGCGCAATGGACAACGGCATCCGGCGAATAGGCGGTTATCGCTTCGCGCACCGCCGTTTCGTCCGTCAGATCAAAATCCTCGATATCGACGCCCTTGCATTCGATACTGCGCAAATTTAAATGGCGGATGACGTCATAGCCCAGTTGTCCTTTTACACCGGTAACCAGAACTTTCATCGCACTCATTCCTTTCCGCGGTTCGCGTACATATGCTCGTAATAATCCTGATACTCTCCGCGCAGAATTGTTTCCCACCACTCGCGGTTATCAAGATACCACTTCACCGTCTTTTTGATGCCATCGTCAAACTTTGTCTCCGGCAGCCATCCAAGTTCATTGTGAATTTTGGTCGGATCAATCGCGTAGCGCTGATCGTGTCCGGGGCGGTCGGTTACATAGGTGATAAGACTTTCCGGTTTATCAAGCTCGCGCAGAACGGCGCGGACAACCTCAAGATTGGTGCGCTCATTGTGGCCGCCGATGTTGTAGACTTCACCCTCGCGGCCCTTGCGGATAACCAAATCGATCGCACTGCAATGATCCTCAACATACAGCCAGTCGCGCACATTCTCGCCCTTTCCGTATACCGGCAGAGACTCGTCCGCAAGCGCGCGCGTAATAATCAGCGGAATGAGTTTTTCCGGGAAGTGATACGGACCGTAGTTGTTGGAACAGCGTGTAATCGAAACCGGCAGATGGAACGTACGGTGATATGCCAGAACAAGCAAATCCGCAGAAGCCTTGGACGCCGAATACGGGCTTGAGGTATGGATCGGCGTGTCCTCTGTAAAAAACAGATCGGGGCGGTCAAGCGGCAGATCGCCGTACACCTCATCCGTAGACACCTGATGATAACGCTTAATGCCATATTTGCGGCAGGCGTCCATCAGCACCTGTGTGCCAATGATATTCGTGTGCAGAAATACGCCCGGATTTTCCACCGAACGGTCAACGTGACTTTCCGCCGCAAAGTTTACGATAATATCCGGCTTCTCCTCCTCAAAAAGCTTCGATACGCACGCGCGGTCGGTGATATCGCCTTTTACAAAGCGGAAATTCGGATTTTTCATTGCCGGTTCAAGCGTCGCCAGATTTCCCGCATAGGTCAGCGCGTCCAGACAGACAATACGATCATCCGGATGATTCTCAAGCTCAAAGTAGATAAAGTTACTGCCGATAAAGCCGGCGCCTCCTGTTACAATAATGGTCATAGTAATTCACTCCTTTATCAATATACAAAGCTGCAATCGCTGTCTTTTAAAAACGGTGCATTCTTATCCTTGTCTGAGAGTACCGGATCGCTGACGCCCCAATCGACGCCGATCTGCGGATCATCAAAGCGGACGGAGCGATCGCTTTTTTTGTTATAATCATTGTCAACTTTATACACAAACTCCACATCGTCGGTCAATGTGACAAATCCATGCCCAAAGCCGCGCGGAATCAAAAGCTGACGCTTGTTTTCAGCGGAAAGCTCTACGCCCACCCACTGCAAGTATGTCGGAGAGCCCTTGCGTAAATCCACTGCAACGTCAATGACTGCGCCCGCTACAACACGAACGAGCTTGGCCTGCGACCACTCGCCGTTTTGGAAGTGAATGCCACGGAGCGTTCCTCTTTTCGCCGTAAAGCTCTGGTTATCCTGCACAAAAGTAAGATTAACACCCAATTCTGCAAGTTTTTTTTGCGACCATGTTTCCATAAACCATCCGCGATGATCGCCGAATACGTCCGGCTCCAAAATTTTAACGTCCGGAAGCTTTGTATCCACCATTTTCATTCTGACAACTGTCCTTTCCGCAATACTTAATACTGAATTCTTCCTTCGGCAACACGCTTTAAATGTTCGCCGTACGGTGATTTTCCATAACGCTCGGCAGAAGCGAGAAGCGTTTCTTTGTCAATCCAGCCGTTTCGATAGGCAATTTCCTCGATTGCAGAAATTTGAATGCCCTGCCTCTTTTCCACCATCTGGATAAAATCAGAGGCCTCCACAAGGCTGTCCATCGTCCCAGTATCAAGCCATGCATAGCCACGGCCAAGGAGCTGTACGTTCAAAGTGCCGTCCTCCAGATAAAGGCGGTTTAAATCTGTAATCTCCAGCTCTCCCCGTGCGCTTGGTTTTACCTGCTTTGCAAGCTCAACCACGCGGCGATCATAGAAATAAAGGCCGGTAATGCAGTAATTTGACTTCGGATTTTTCGGCTTTTCCTCGACAGAGATGACCTTGCCGCTTTCGTCAAATTCTACAATTCCGAAGCGCTCCGGATCGTTTACATAGTAGCCGAAGATTGTCGCCTTGCCCTGCTGCGCATCCGCAGCAGCCGCGCGCAGCAGCCGACTGAAGTGATTTCCATAGAAAATGTTGTCGCCTAATACCATCGCGCAGCAATCGTCGCCGATAAACTCCTCGCCGAGCAAAAATGCCTGCGCAAGTCCATCCGGGGACGGCTGAACCTTATAGGAAAGCGAAATACCATACTGACTGCCATCGCCCAAAAGACGCTCGAAGTTCGGCAGATCAGTCGGAGTGGAAATGATGAGGATGTCTCGGATGCCCGCAAGCATCAGCGTAGACAACGGATAGTAGATCATCGGCTTGTCATAAACCGGCAAAAGCTGTTTGGAGGTGACCATTGTAAGCGGATAGAGTCTGGTTCCGGCACCTCCGGCTAAAATAATACCTTTCATTATTTGATACACATCCTTTTCTGTAAGTTTTGTCGTACTTTCTATTTATGACTTAAATACAGCTCTAAAAATTGTTTTCTGTTAAGCGTCAGATGAAAAGCCTCCGATGCATCCTTCGGTGCAACATGTTTATACCAATTCCAAACGGTATCTATGTTAGAGGTCGGAACACAAAATAAAGCGGCGATATCCCGTATTATTTTTAATCCAAAAGAAAAATCAGCTGTAAAATACCGGGAGCTGAAATCGGGAACCCATCCGCCGGAGCACGATATCATGGGAGATGCTATTCCCTGAAAGGCGGCAATACCACTGATTTTCTTTGTCATGGCAAGAGGATTATCACTTTCGTAATATATCCTTAACGATTGAACAGCAGTCAAATCCAGCGGTATAGCTTCACAAAGATCCTGCAACTCTTTATCACACGCGATCAACATTTCAGAGGAAAGTTGATCCCATTCCTCATAAAACAAAAAGTTTTTTTCATAAACCGTTGCATCGGTGTAGTTCCGAAACATAGCATAAAGCCGCGTTGTATGAAGGATTGGATTTGACGGCGTTAACGTTACAGAAAGATAGTTTGGCAGAGCATCGCAAGAAATATTAAATAAATTTTCTAATTCCTGTGAAATTTCCTCTGACTCCTTGCAAGGAATAGAGCCCACATATAATTTATTCTTCCTCCCCAGCATATAAACAGACTCACCATAACTTTTCACTCGCGCAATGCTGTGTACACGCTGTAAGCCAAACAATATGCACCCTTTTTCAAGTAATTTTTGAAATGCAAATTCCGCACCGCCACTTCCAGGTATAATGCCTATTTTCTGTCCATGGCTTACGTAAGGAAAAAGTTGTTCCGATAAGCTGCCAAAAAGCTGCGCCGGAAAGGTAATCCATATTATCTGTGCGTCCTTTACAGCCCTCTCCATACAGCTTGTCACGTCAGATTTCCAGTCATCAAAAGATGATTATCCGCATCAAAAACGGATATTTTGCGTTTCCAACGTTCGGGCCTTGACGTATACACTGTAACTGCATGTCCCTGATTTGCCATTTCAGCCGCTATCAAAGTCCCAATATTACCGCCGCCGATAACTGTCATCTTCATAAATAAATCAACCTTTTCACTAGATATTATACAACAATATCTTTATTTTAAAACTTCTCGCAGGGCGCAAATTAATTTCTCGTTATCCTGCTCATTTCGCACAGCCAAACGAATATACTGACGATTGTCCAGCTTGATTTTTCCCGATAAATCTTTGATTAACAGATTATGTTTTATGAGCAGTACCTTTGTCAACTCCTTTGCGCTCATTCCATTTACAAGTTCTGCCATTATATAATTTGCTTGTGAAGGAATAACGCGTAGTCCCGGAAGTGATCTAAGCATTTCAATAAAGTTCTTGCGTACTGTCTTGAACTTTTGCAGTGCTGCAGTGTAATCATTTTTATACTTCTCTTCAATTTGTAGATAGAATTCACCAAAAGAATTAATATTCCA
>UQQY01000093.1 GCA_900543295.1 uncultured Oscillospiraceae bacterium
ATTGCGCTGATTCTGTTGATTCTGGTTGCGATACCCGGCGTCGGCAGAGTTTTAAACAATGCAAGACGCTGGATTTATATCGGCCCCATCGGCTTTCAGCCGTCGGAGATTATGAAATTTGCGGTTATTGTCTTGTTTTCCCATTTGATTGCACATTATCAGAGCCGTATGAACACATTTAAGCAGGGCGTTTTGCCCTTTGCGGCCGTTTTGCTTGTCATCGCCGTTTTGATGATGCTGGAGCCGCACCTCTCCGGCACGATTCTGATTTTCGGTATCGGCTGTATTATGATGTATATCGGCGGTACAAAACTTCGCTATTTTCTTGCGGTCGGCGGTCTTAGCGTCGGCGCAATCGCAGGTATCGTCGCGTTTAAAGGCGTTTCGTATATTACGGAGCGTTTACAGTTCTGGCTCAACCCCTTTGCGGACATCAACGACAAGACATGGCAGACGGTGCAGTCGCTTGTTGCCATCGGCTCAGGCGGTCTTCTGGGCCGTGGGATCGGCGCGTCAAGGCAAAAGTATCTCTATCTGCCGGAGCCCTATAACGACTTTATTTTTGCAATCATCTGCGAAGAGCTCGGCCTGATTGGTGCGCTGTTTGTTATCGTACTGTTCGTCCTGTTTGCCGTGCGCGGCTTTTCCATTGCTTCAAAAGCGCCGGATCGCTTCGGATTTATGCTGGCAACAGGCATCACAGTACAAATTTGCTTACAGGCGGCGCTCAATATTGCGGTTGTCACCAATACCATACCCAATACCGGCATCAGTCTTCCTTTTTTCAGCTACGGCGGAACAGCCATCATGATGCAGCTTGGTGAAATGGGAATTCTTTTGAATATATCGCGGCATGCGTTTATGGAAAAAACGTAGTTGGCAGATAGGGTCTGCCATTATTTCTGCAATCCCGTATTGCGAGGTTTTCGTCAAAGTCGCTGTTTGAATACCGGCTTTGACGGCTAAAAGGAGTTTTTGACAGGACAAAGCCGCCTTTTTAAAGGGCGGCGGAAGGGAGCGTTTTATGCGTCTACTTGTAACAGGAGGCGGCACCGGCGGGCATATCAATCCGGCGCTTGCCATCGCACAGTGTTTCGTCAAAAAGGATCCGGACACAAAGGTGCTCTATGCGGGCACACCGACCGGTATGGAGGCGCGCCTTGTCAAGGAGGCGGGCTTCGACTTTGCGCCAATTAAGGTAAAAGGCTTCAGGCGGAGCCTTTCGCCCTCTGCAATCGGCCATAATGTACAGGCTGTAACAGAAGCGATCACCTCAAAGCGGCGCGCTAATGAGATAATCCGCAGCTTTCAGCCGGATTTGGTGATCGGGACGGGTGGATATGTAAGCGGCCCGGTCGTACTTGCTGCATCGAAAGCGGGCATTCCGACGGCGATACATGAACAGAACGCCTTTCCCGGGGTAACAAACCGCTTGCTTGCAAAACATGTTGACCGCGTGTTTTTGGCAGTGGGCGAGGCCAGAGAGCATTTGGATCCGCACGCCGATTATATGGTGGTCGGCAACCCGGTTCGTGAGAGTATTTTGATGAAATCCAAGGAGGAAGCACGGCGCGAGCTCGGCTTGGACAGCAGAATGTGCGTGCTTTCCTTTGGGGGAAGTCTCGGCGCAGACACGATCAATAAAATAGCGGCGGATTTGATGGAATGGAACCATCGATCCGGCCTGATCACACACATTCACGGATATGGCCGCCTTGGCAAAGAAAAATTTCCCGCCCTGTTAAAGGAAAAAGGAATTGATCTGACCGGAAACAGTAGCATACGTGCGTCTGAATATATTCATAACATGGATGTATGTATGGCGGCGGCCGATTTGGTGATCTGCCGGGCAGGCGCTATTACGATCAGCGAGATTGAGGCGACAGGCAAGGCCTCCATTCTTGTCCCTTCGCCGAATGTCACGGCAAATCATCAATACTATAACGCGCTTGTGCTGGAAAAGCGGGGCGCTGCCATCCTTTTAGAGGAAAAGGATTATTCCACGCAAAACGTGATTTCAATCATAGAATCGCTTTATACGGATCAGGAAAAAATCACGCTTTTATCTCAAAACGCCGCGTCGCTTGCAGTGCTTGATACTGCGGAACGCATTTATAAAGAAATGACGGATCTGGTTGCCAAAAAGCGTCTTTGAACCGTTTTCCTCCGAAATGCATACGATACTGTATCTGAAAGAATCCGGCGGTATGCCGGTGCGGCGGCAGTACGGATGATGCGCGGGTTTTGCCTGCCGGAGGAAAGGGTGGATCATATGGAACGGATCGTGATCGAGGGCGGTCGCCGTTTAAACGGTGAAGCGGCGGTTCACGGCGCGAAGAACAGCGCGCTGCCGATTTTGGCGGGAAGCTTGCTTGCGGGCGGCGAGACGGTTCTTCATAATTGTCCGCAGCTCACGGATGTTGACGCGGCGATTGAAATTTTGCAGGTGCTTGGATGCAGTGTCAAAAGAGAAGGAAAAACAGTTACCATTAACAGCGATACGGTAACACAGAATGAGATTCCGGAAGAGCTGATGCATGAGATGCGTTCGTCGATCGTGTTTTTGGGCGCCATGGTATCGCGGCTTTCCAAAGTGCGGTTGTCCTTTCCGGGAGGGTGCGAGCTGGGGCCGCGTCCGATTGATCTACATATTTCCTCGCTGCAAAAACTTGGCGTAACGGTGGAGGAGCAGCGGGGGATTCTGGACTGTTCGGTAGAAAAAGGGCTGCATGGCGCAAAAATTATGCTTTCATTTCCAAGCGTGGGCGCAACGGAGAATATTCTGCTTGCAGCGGTTATGGCCGACGGCATCACAGAAATCCGCAATGCCGCGCAGGAGCCGGAGATTGTCGATCTGGCAGGCTATCTGACGGCCCGCGGCGCAAAGATCAAAGACGCGGGCAAAAGCACAGTCTATGTTGAGGGCGTCAAAACGCTGCACAGCGCAGAATACACCGTAATGCCGGATCGTATTGTGGCGGCGACTTATTTAAGCGCCGCAGCGATTACCGGCGGAAAGGTCTGGGTAACGGATATTTGCCCCGCGGATTTGGAGAGCGTGCTTCCGGTTTTAGAGCAAGCCGGATGCCGGATGAAAATCATGCGCGACTGCATCTTTCTGGAGGGGCCGGGCATGATTCAACCGGTGCGCAATATCCGCACTTTGCCGTATCCCGGCTTTCCAACCGACGCACAGGCGCCGACGATGGCGCTTTTGACGCTTTCAAGCGGAACCAGCGTTTTTGTTGAAACCATATTTGAAAACCGCTATAAGCATGTGGGCGAACTTTGCCGCATGGGGGCGGATATTAAAACCGAGGGCAAGGTCGCGATTGTACGCGGCGTAAAAAAGCTGTATGGTGCAAATGTGCAGGCAACCGATCTGCGGGGCGGCGCCGCGATGGTGGTTGCAGGGCTTGCCGCCGAAGGTGTAAGCCGCATTGGGCAGCTCTATCACATTGACCGCGGCTACGAATCAATGGAAACAGCTTTTGCCGCTCTGGGCGCAAAAATCCAGCGCGAGGATGACGGCCTGTAAAAGAATAGGAGAAGAGAGGAGACGCAAGCTGTATGAAGTTTACTGTTCCAAAGGAATCAAACCGCAGACAGACGCCTGCCTCCTCCTTTTTTGTCGAAGGGGAGCAGCAAAAAAAGCGCGAGGAACCGCTGGAGGTTCCCGCTTTTATGCGCCGCGTCCCTGTCGGCGCGCAGAAAAACGGGACAGGCAAAAAAAGCCCGGAAAAACCGCCTGATGCTGCACCGCCTGTCCCACGGACAAAAGGACCGGCGCCTGTAAAGCAAAAGCGTTCAAAAACGACGGATAAGCATGCGGGGAAAAACGGGAGAAGCCGTGGACGCAGAAAGCGGAAACGGCGCGGCAGCAAAATCCTTTACTACTTAATGTTCGGTATTCTTGCATTTTCCATTCTCTTCATCTTGTCGATTACGGTCTTTTTCCGAATCGATACCATCCGTGTAACCGGCGATGAGGCGGCAGATCAGGAAGCGATTATTGCGCAGAGCGAAATACGAATGGGGGACAATCTCTGGCGTACCAATACGGCTGCTGCCGCACAGCGAATTCTTGCCGCACATATTGAATACGACAGTGTGAAGGTGGAACGGGAGCTCCCCTCCGGTATTGTGATCGATTTGGTTCCGTCGAAGATCATGGCGGTCTGCTGCTATGGCGGGCAGTATTATTCCATTTCTGCGGGAGGACGGATTATCGCTGTTTCTGATAAAGCGCCGGCCGATGTATCCCTGCCGCTCGTATATGGCTGTGCTTTGCCTGAGACGGAATACGGAGATGTATTGACACAGAACGATACAAACAAGCTAGCGGCGCTCCGTTCCGTGCTCGATGCAATTGGGGAAAATGAGCTGACCGGCGTTACGCACATTGACTTAAGCGATCTGAGCACAATTCGTATCTTCTGGCAGGATCGCGCGGAACTGAAGTTCGGCAGTCTGGATGGATTGTCCTATGAAATTGGCTGTGTGAAAAAGCTGCTGGAAAATGAGGTCGCCGAGGATGAAATCGTTGTAATTGACGATACGCTGATGAACGGAACCTATTATAAGCGTCCGGTCGAGTCGCTGACCTATCCGGACGGCTCGGAAGAGAGCGGCGGCGAATCCTCAGAGGAACCGGAGAGCAGTTTGGAAAGTTCTGATGCTTCCGCAGAGCCATCCTCCGATATTTCAGAAGAATCCAGTACCGAGAATCCATAATGAATCCCGTAATTTTCCCGTTTTATGTCGGCAAAAACGTATTGACGTATTCGGAAAATACGTTTACAATATATAATAAGCAGAAGTATCGATTGATCTGCGGCCGTATAAAGAAAGCGCGGTCTTTGACAATATAGAAATGTGTGAAAACAGGAGGAATCCAAAATGCAGTTTACTGTGGACAGCACTGAGAACGATACCGTTGTCAATATAAAAGTGGTCGGCGTAGGCGGCGGCGGCGGAAATGCCGTTGACCGCATGATCCAGTCCGGCATGAAGAGCGTTGAATTTGTTGCAATCAATACCGATCAGCAGGTACTCCGCAGCTCAAAGGCGGCATATAAAATTCAGATCGGCTCAAAGCTCACAAAAGGCCGCGGTGCCGGCGGCCGTCCGGAGCAGGGCGCTATGGCGGCGGAGGAGAGCCGCGATGAGATTGCATCTATTTTGAAGGGCTCGCAGATGATTTTCATTACGGCGGGCATGGGCGGCGGCACCGGAACGGGCGCGGCTCCTGTGGTTGCGGAAATTGCGCGCGAAATGGGCATTCTGACGGTCGGCGTCGTCACCAAGCCGTTTGTATTTGAGGGCAAGCGCCGGGGAGAATGCGCGGATCAGGGCATTGAAGAGTTAAGCCGTCATGTGGATTCTCTGGTTGTCATTCCGAATGAGCGCTTAAAGCTCATTTCCGATCAAAAGCTTACCCTTATTAACGCATTTAAGGCCGCAGACGAAGTTTTGATGCAGGGCGTTCAGAGTATTGCCGAGCTGATCCAGACCTCCGGTCAGATCAATCTGGACTTTGCTGATCTGTGCGAGGTCATGCGCGATGCGGGTCTTGCGCATATGGGCGTTGGACATGCCGCAGGAAAGGATAAAGCGGAGCAGGCGGCGCTGGCGGCAATTTCAAGTCCGCTGCTTGAAACTTCGATTGACGGTGCGCGCGGCTTGATTATCAATATCACGGCTTCTCCGGATATTGATCTGGACGATGCGGCGTTTGCTTCTCAGATGATCTCTGATGCGGCGGATCCGGACGCGCAGATTTACTGGGGTGTTGCGTTTAACGACAGCTTCAATGACGAAATGCAGATTACGGTCATTGCAACTGGTTTCGATAAACCGAAACCAGCGTCTGATTCGCTCGCTGCGGACATTTTGAATAATACTTCCACGGTCGTTCCAGGTATGGAGGACGATTTTACTGATATTTTGAAGCTCTTTAAATAAAAAAGCGGACAAACCGCCGCATCTGCGGCGGTTTGTTTTGTTGCGCAGGGGAGGGGCGCGGGTGTGCTCTGCTTTTATAAGACTGTTGACAATATGATGATGCGTATGGATACCTTTTCTGAGGGCTGCTGGATCAATGTCGTGGGGCCTACATCGGAGGAAATCGCATATTTAACGGAAGAGCTGCACTTGGACCGCAGCTTTGTCAGCGCCGCGCTCGATGAGGAGGAATCTTCCCGTGTCGAGGTGGAGGACGATCAAACGCTGATTATCATTGATACGCCGCTCGCTGTAACGGAGGCAGAAAATACGCTGGTCTACACAACCATGCCGCTTGGCATCATTGTGACGAAGTCCAATGTGGTGACGGTCTGTCTGAATGAGATCACAGCGGTAAACGATATTGCGAGCGGCGTTGTCCGCAATGTGCAGACGGCAATGAAAACGCGCTTTCTGCTGACACTGCTTCTGCGGGTGGCACAGAGCTTTCTGATCCGTTTAAAGCATATCAATAAGCTGACATCCCAGATGGAAACAGAGCTGCATCATTCTATGCAGAATAAACAGCTCGTTCAAATGATGGGACTGCAAAAATCGCTTGTCTATTTTTCAACCTCCTTAAAGGCGAATGAAATTACGCTTGAAAAAATCTACAGAGGACGTGTCATTAAGCTGTATGAAGAGGATCAGGATCTTTTAGAGGATGTGCTGATCGAATTCAAACAGGCCGTCGAAATGTCCGGAACGTATTCAAGCATTTTACAGGAAACAATGGACGCATTTTCTTCTATTATTTCAAATAACATGAATCAGGTTATGAAAACGCTGACGATTGTTACGGTTTTAATGGAAATTCCGACAATGATTTTCAGCTTTTATGGCATGAATATGCAGGACTTAAATCGCTTTATTCCCTTTACGGGTTTTGCTCTGTCGCTTTCTATCGGAATTGTGGGATTAGTCGCTTTCATTTTCTGGCGTAAAAAGTATTAAAAAGGGCGGCAATACGCCGCTCTTTTCTATGGAGAGATTGCCTTGGAGAAAAAAGTATGCGGATTTACGGGGTATCGCCCGGAAAAACTGCCGTATGGCACAGATGAACGGCATCCGGATTGTATCTGCCTGAAGAAAGAGTTATTGCAGCAGGTTTACAGAGCCGTTGAAGATGGGATGACGTATTTTATCTGCGGCGGTGCGCAAGGGGCAGATACTTTTGCGGCGGAAGCAGTTCTCTTTGCGCAGAAAGCGCATCCAGAGATCATTTTGGAGATAGCAGCGCCTTTTTTGGGACAGGAGCGCACATGGGCGCCAAGGCAGCAGGCACGGTATCACGCAATTTTAGACAAAGCGCAGCGCATTACCTATATCAGCGATACCCCTGCTGTGGAGCATTTCTTTAAGCGCAACCGCTATATCGTCGATCATGCGGATCGAATTGTCGCAGTATTTGATGGAAAGCGCGGCGGAACGGCGCAAACTGTCCGCTACGCTGAAAAACAGGGCAAGCAGCTTGTGCGCCTTTCTCCAACCGGAAAGGTGCTGGAAGAGGATAGGCAGCTCCGCTTTCCATGGGAACCTGTTTAATTAAATAATAAAATAAAACAGCCTCGCGGACAATAAACCCGCGGGGCTGTTTCATTTTATGCCATATGGTAGTTTTACTTTATCGTAAGAAGCGTGTTGTAGGAGCCTCTTACAATGCCAGAATATGCGTAGACCTTTGTACCGTCCGGTTTCTGATACTGCACATAGGCACGATACGCATATGTAGTGGAGGAAGTCAGCGGCGTCAGCCGATACACATAACTGCCGTCCGCCTTGTATCCGGAGAAAATCTTCCTGCTTACACCTGCCGTCGATACCGTCAGGTTTTTGGTGCCAAGGTATTTGGTGTTGATAATCAAAATACCATGGGAAAGCTCCGTATAGTATTTGTCCGGATTAGCGCCAATATCAGATTGTGCAGTAAGGACAATTTTACCGCTTTCAATCGTTGCATGAAGCGAGACGGTAGGTGCTGTTTTTTCTACGAGTCCTTTGACCGTAACGGTGCAATAAGCCTCGTATCCATTGTTGGTGGCTGCAATAATTGTTGCATTTCCTTCGGCAATCGCAGTGAGCTTGCCGTTATTATCCACTGTTACGACATTTCGGTTGGTAGAAAGCCAGGAAACCTGTTTGTTGACTGCATTTTCAGGCAGAACGGTGGCGGTAAGCGTCTTGGTATCACCTTCTGTCATTTCGAGCGCGCTTTCGGAAAGCGTAATGCTGGACGCATAGATTTCTTCGACCTTAACGACTGAGAGCTTGACCGCGTATACGTTGATGATTTGCTGATCCTCGGATTGTACCAAAACACGTACCACATTATCCGTATGGACCGGCAGGATTGTCACCGCCGCGTTGTCAAGGCTCGTTGCCGAAATCACAGCACTTGCTATATCCGAAACCGAAGCGGAATAATTCTCCGCAGAGAAAATGCCGCTTACAAATCCAGAGGGTGCAGCGCCGTCTGCTGTAAATGTATCGAGCAGCGCAGAGGTATTCGCTTCAATCTTACCGGAGTACGTCATAATTTCGCACTCTGTAAGACCGACGCAGCGTCCGCTCTGCTGTGTCAGCGTAATGCGGATGGCAACCGGATTGATTACCTCATTGAATACATATTCCGTCTTGGTAAATCCGGCCGTCGGC
>UQQY01000094.1 GCA_900543295.1 uncultured Oscillospiraceae bacterium
AAGCGGGATTTTATCCTGATACCGCTCCAGTAAAAAATTGCGCACAAGCGCAGACATGTGCTTAAAATCAGCGCCGCTTGTTTTATCCATGGTCTGTTTAGATCTCAATCGAACTACTCCTACTTTTTACTCTTTGAAAATATAGTATACCACAACAGTGGCGTTTTGAAAATAGAAAATGTCGAAATTTCGCAAGATTCATCAGACCGTTTTGCTGTCAGCCAAAAACGCTTCGACCGTTTTCCTTTCTGGAATAGAGACAGACGCGCCTTTTGCAGAAACCGCCAGCGCGGCTGCTGCCGAAGCCTCTCTAAGCGCCCGTTTAATCGGTTTTCCTGCGGAAACTGCCGCTATAAAAAAACCGGTAAAGGTATCTCCCGCCGCCGTTGTATCTACAACTTCGGTATGAAAAATATCATGAAACGCGCGTTCCTTCCCGTCGTCGGCCATAGCGCCGTTTTTTCCTAGCGTCAGAACGATTTTGCTTTTGGGATAACGCGCACGGATTCCGTCAAGTATACGCTCCGGATCGCTTTCGCCTGAAAGCGCCGCCCCTTCAATTTCGTTGACAAAAAACCAATCCACCAAGTGAAGCGGTAAACTTAAGACTTCTTCATCAAAGGGCGAAGGATTGAACGCCACCGTCATACCACAGCGTTTTCCTGTCTCAAGGAGCTCCTTTGTGCAGTTCAGCTCGTTTTGCAAAAGCAGCCAATCGCCTGCGCAAAAATGAGAGAACACCGTATCAATCTGTCCTGTCGTAATCTGCCGATTGGTTCCGCCGTATAAAATAATACAATTTTGTCCGCTTTGATCCACCTGAATAATGGCGCGGCCATTCGGCGCATTCTGTTCTTTCAGATAGTCCGTGCAAACCCCGCGCGAGGCAAGCAGTTCTTTCAAGAACAGGCCGTCTGATCCAACGAGACCGGCATGACAAACTTTTGCACCGGCACATGCCAGCGCTACGGACTGGTTTAACCCTTTTCCGCCCGGAAACTGTTCATAAGAAATTGGCGAAACCGTTTCTCCGGGACGCACGAAATGTTCTACTGAATAAACATCGTCAATGTTCAACGAGCCGAAGTTTAAAATACGCATCATCTGCAATCCCCTTTCTCATTGAAAGAAAAACCGCCGGAGAACTTTTCCCCGGCGGACGTTTTTCATAAAACAGGCATACGTTCCCCTGTATTTTTCTTTTCCACAATGCAGTTTTCCAAAATGCAGACAACTTATTCTATTTCCTGCGAAGAAAAGTAAGGCTCGTCGCACTTATCATAGAAAAGATCAATCAGGATTTTGATCAGAGAAGCGAGCGCACCGGCCAATACGACAAAACTGATAATTTTTGCAAATGTTTTCATAGGTAACAGCACTCCTTGTTAATAAATACTTCCCGATTTCTGTCTTTATCATACCAAAAAAGCTTCCGAAAAGCAAGCGCGGACGATGACCTTTTTGTAAATTCATCAGTCAATCGGACACGCCGGCAAATTCCGCGAAAAAACGATGCCCCCCTTATTGATACAATCCTTATTCAAAAATTTTTTTGTACAGATCGTTTCGTTCCAGCGCATACATCAGCAGAAGTCCCAGAACATAGCATACGACCAGCTCGCCAAGACCGACGAGCGCCGCGTTAATAAAAAACAGCTCCCATGTAAACGATCCCTCAAAAAAAATGCAGATTTCGAGTCCGACAATAGCGGCGTTTGCGATTACCGGCGGCAGCGGCGCAAATGCATAGCGCACCCATCTTTTTTTGCTCTTGCCAATGGCGTAGGTAATCAATGCAGCAATCAGCGTAGCTGATGTCCCGAATACCGCGTCCAAGCCGCCGGCCGGATTGATTCCCATAAAAAATCCAATGAGATTAGCGAGTGCGCAGCCAACCGACAGGCCGGGTACAGCCGAGGCTGTAAAAACCGGAAGAATTGTGAGCGCTTCGCTCACACGGTACTGCACCGCACCGAACGACATAAAAAACGTCGCAAAGGTAACAGCGGCGTACAGGCCTGCAATCATTGCGGCCTGCGTTAGTTTTTTGGCGTTCTTTTTCATTTTTAAAATTCCTCTCGTAGTTTTATTTTAAGTCAGGAGTTTGCGACTGACTACAGGAAAACTGCGAGAGACAGCATATCACAAAATGATGAAAAAATCCAGTCCAATCACCAAAAACGCATACGTCGGAAAAGCCGGTTCCCCGGCTCTTCCTCTATCCGATATTCTTCAGAAGACAAGCAGGCTCACAAACCGCTTTCCCATTTTGCAGAAGAATCCGGAGCTCTCCCTGAAATTGTTCGTCTTCTGCCAGACGCAGTATAACATCGCTTTCCAATTCCTGCTTGATAAAACGCCTGATCGGACGGGCGCCAAAATAGCGGCATTCCGGAAGCGATGAAAGATATTCGAAAATATCCTCCGAAACGGTGACCCTCACTCCAAGCCGCTCCATACGGCAGACAAATTCCCGCATCATTTTTTCTGCGATCCTGCGTCTCCCCTCTTTGTCAAGCGGCTTAAACGGAATTACATAGTCAAACCGGTTTAACAGTTCGGAAGGGAAAACACCGGAGAGGGATCGACGGATGTCCGGCTGCGTTTGCTCAGATAAAAAGCCAGTCTGTCCGCCTTGCTCCTGCAAATTCGCAGTCAAAACAATCATAGTATTTGAAAAATCTGCGGTATGCCCCGCGGAATCCGTCAGCTTTCCGTCTTCTAAAATTTGCAGAAGCAGACGCAGGACGTTTGGATGCGCTTTGTCCGCTTCGTCAAAGAGCAGTAAAGAATATGGTCTGCGCCGCACCTTATTTACCAAAAATCCACTCTCAGAAAATCCAACATATCCAGGCGGCGCACCGATCAGCCGAGATACCGTATGCGCTTCGCTGTACTCTGACAAATCGATTCGAATAAAGCTTTTCGAGTCAAACAGCACTTCAGCGGTCAGCTTTGCGGCAAGCGTCTTGCCAACGCCTGTTGGGCCGCAGAACAGAAACGACGCAGTTGCGCCGTCGGCTTCCTCCGTATGAGTCTGATACTGCAAAACAGCGCGAAATAGCGCTTTTTTTACCTCCGGCTGCCCGAAGAGGTTGCAGTCGAGATGTGCGAGCAGTTCTTTGGCCTTTCCAATGGGTGCGCACTGATCAGAAACCGGAATACCGGTCTTTTTCTCTAAAATCACAGAAATATTGGAACCGGAGATAACCGGCGCGCTGTTTTCTGATACGGTTTTGGCATAGAGAGCCGCCGCCTCTGCAAAATCTCCCTTTTGTATAAACGCGGTCAGCATATCATCCGTGCTGTCCTTTTGATCCGATAGAATGGACGCGCGTGAACAGGCTTCATCCAGCAAGTCAATCGCCTTATCCGGAAGACGGCGCTCAGGCAAATATCGTATGGAAAGCTCAACTGCTTTTTTTACTGCCTCATCCATAATACGGACATGATGATACTTCTCCAATGCAGGACGCAGGCCAAAAAGAATATTGTCGGCTGTACTTTTATCCGGTTCATGTACCGTAACCGGCTGAAACCGGCGTGCCAGTGCGGCGTCCGGCTCAATGTATTTCCGATATTCTGTTTCCGTCGTTGCACCGATGATCTGGATACTGCCGCGTGCCAAAACCGGTTTCAAAAGATTCGCACAGTCCGTACTCCCCTCCGAAGAGCCTGCCCCTACAATGCTGTGCACCTCATCAATAAATAAAACTGCCTGTTCCGCCTCCGCCTGCTTTATCATACGGACAAGCCGTTCTTCAAAATCGCCGCGGTATTTTGCACCGGCAAGCATTGCACCCAGATTGAGCGAAAGCACACGCCTTCCGGAAAAGCGGCCGGCATGGCCAGCGGCAAATTGCTGTGCAACCCCTTCTGCTATCGCTGTTTTGCCGACGCCAGGCTCTCCTAACAAACAGGGATTGTTTTTCGTTCGTCTGGCGAGAACAGACAAAACTTCTTCCACCTCTTCTTCCCTGCCAATAAGCGGATCCAGCTTTTCCTCCCGTGCAAGGGCTGTCAAATCGGTCGTATACAGCGTAAGCTCTCGCGGCATACGTGCGGCAGTCGGTTTTCGTCCGGAAAACACAGACTCAAGCGCGCGAAGCTCGGCAGCACATGACTCTTTGATCTGAATAAGATCCGCTCCGCATTCCTTTAACAGGGTACGTGCTCCTTCCGCTTCCTTTTCAAGCAGTACGGAGAGAAGATGCGCCGTTCCCGCCGGACATCCGCAGCGATTTGCCGCCAAAACCGCTTTCCGCAAAAAAGTTATAACGTCGCTCTGCACGTTTTTTTCTGTATAGGACGACGCCTTCAGCCTTTCAGAAAGCTCCTCCGCACAAATGCCGTGTTTTAAAAGAATAGCGGCCCCCACGCTTACATCCTCGGCAGCAATTCCGCACAAAAGGCAGGCGTCCGGACAGTTCTCTCTGCCATATGCCGCCGCAAAGACCTGCGCCTTTTTCAGCGCGTTTTGTGCAGAGGAAGTAAACTGCTTTTCATCATACAAATCGATCAGCTCCTTTATGTTTTGAGTATGAACCGAAAAATCATATTGCAATCACAGTAACACCAAAAAGGCGGAAGGCATAGTATGGGATGTAAAAACCCAAAGGAGGATTTGATACTATGTGTGGTAACAACTGTGGCGGTTTCGGCGGCAATTGCAGCTGGATTCTGATCATCATCCTGCTTCTCGTCTGCTGCGGCGGATGCGGCGGCAACTTCAACGGCTGCGGCTGCAACAACGGCTGTGGCTGCAACAACTGCGGCTGCTGAATCTGTTAAGCGCCATCTCCGCATCTGTAAAAAACATCGCTGCGGAGCAATAACATAAGGGAATCTCAACACTTCCCTTATGCGCCCGGCATCACACGGGCCAAGGAGAGCGGTTTAAAACCGCTCTCCTTTTTTATATGCGCCAAAACGCTTAGAATTGCCAAGAGTACAGCAATGCGGTATAATAAAATAACTGTCAGAGTTCTGTCTTGCGCAGGACGCACCAATCAAAAGGAGAGGATCATATGCGGATTGTTCACACATCAGACTGGCATATCGGCAAAACGCTGAACGATTATTCCCTGCTAAAAGATCAGGAAACCTGCCTGTTTGCCTTCGCCGACCGGATACATGAGCTTTGTACTGACGCTCTGATTATCTCCGGCGATTTATATGATCGTTCCGTTCCGTCAGCAGAAGCTGTTTCCCTGCTTGACCGGTTATTTTCCTACCTGACCGGAGCGTGTGGAATTGAGGTCTTTGCGATTGCCGGAAATCATGATTCCAGAGAACGGATCGATTTTGGCAGCCGCATGATGGATTCTGCCGGTCTTCATCTTGTCGGCTCTGTGCGGCGTCCTGTTTCTTCCTTTAACTTAAAAAAAGGGGATGAAACGGTTACTATCTGGATGCTCCCCTATTTTGAACTGCATCATATCCGTGCACTGTTTCCAGAAGATCCGCCTAAAAACCTTCAGAAAGCATTTGATCTCTGCCTTTCACAAATACAGGAGAAAGCGGATTTTTCTCATCCGCAGATTCTTGCCGCACACGGTTTTTATACCGTAGGCGGTACGGCGGACGAGACGAGTCTCGGCGGAGGCGAGCATCTATTTTACGGGAGAACCCCTTCGATTATATTGCGCTTGGCCATCTGCACGGATGCCATTCGGCGGGAGACGATACGATCCGCTACTCCGGCTCACCGCTTAAATATTCGGTAGATGAAGCGGCGCAGAAAAAACGGTTTCTTATCCTTGATTTTCAGGACAATATACTGCAATCAATACAGGAGGAATCGTTTACCGCTGAAAAAGATGTACGGATGATTCGCGGAACTCTTGACGAACTCTGTGACAAAAGCAGACAATCCGGATTTTCAGATTATGTTTTTGCAGAGTTATCGGATGAATGTATCCGAGTAGGGGCAATCCAACGCTTAAAGGCCGTTTTTCCGAACGCGCTCGGATTGAAGTATACAAATCTGCAAAATAGTATATCCGCCCGCAGCGCAGCGAATCCCATAGTGCGAACAGCCGATCCGCAGGCGCTTTTTGCGGACTTTTTTCAATCAGTAATGAACCGCGCGCTCACGGATGCAGAACGTGCCTACATCAAGGGAATATCGGACAAGCAGGAGAAAGGAGATTTTCGTGATACCAGTACGGCTTGAATTTGCGGCCTTTGGTCCCTTCCCCCAAAAACAGATAATTGATTTTACCCGATTCGACGACGACCGGCTCTTTTTGATTACCGGACCGACTGGAAGCGGAAAGACTACCATCTTTGATGCGCTGACCTATAGTCTTTATGGAGAGGCCAGCGGCAGTCTGCGTGAAAAAGCCACGCTGAAAAGCGATTTTGTTGGAGAAACTGGATTTTGCTATACCTCCTTTGCCTTTCTCGTACACGGAAAGCAGTACACGGTTCGCCGGATACCGCAGCAGCGCTGCCCTAAACAGCGCGGTGACGGGATTAAGGAGCAGACCGCTGAAGCGGAGCTTTCTGACGAAAATGGTGTGATCTGCACGCATGTCGGACCGGTTAACCGAAAAATCGAAGAACTGATCGGATTGAACTCGGAGCAATTTCACAAAATTGTTTTGCTCCCGCAGGGAGAGTTTCGCCGCTTTTTGTCGGACAGGTCGGATGAAAAGCAGGAAATCCTGCGCCACATTTTTTCAACCGGCATCCTAAGCAGCTTTACAGAACGCCTAAAACAGGGCGTATCTTCCTGCACAGCGGCATATCAAAACACGCTGTCTCACTGCGCGGCTCTTCTTCATACAATTCAGACGGAAGCGGGCAGTCCGCTCGCCTGCTCTATCACTGCGAATATTCCGGATTTTTCTGCCGTCCTTTCTCTTCTTTCAGATCAGAATCAAACGGACAAGGCTGCGCTCGAAAAAACGACTGAACAGCTTCGCAGTGCAGCGGCCGCATATGACTGCATCAATCTGGAGCTCGCCAAAACGGAAAACGATCTGTTGGCGCAGTATCGAAAGGCGGCGAAGGAATTTGCAGAAATGGAATGCCAAAATGAAGAATGGGCAAAGCGCCGGAAGACGCTGGAACTGCTTGAAAAAGCCGCACCGGTGGCACAGAAAGAACAGGAGTGCCTCAGCCTTTCCGATGAAATCGTACGACTGAAGACATCCATCAAATCGGCTGAAAGCATGCATGCGCTACATGAGAAAAAGCTTTATTCCATTCAAACAGAACAAAAAGAAGCCAAAGAAGCGGCAGATTCGGCGCTCAAAAACAGCGAACAGATTCCAACGCTAAAAACACAGCTTCAAAAACATACAGAGCTCTCGGAAAAACGGAACGAATGCGTTTCTTTGTCTGAGCAGCTAAAAAAATGCGAAGAGGCGCAAAAAATATTGGCTGACGCTAAACTATGGTTTACTGCAAAAGAGGCGCTGGCCGAAATACAGTCCAAAGTGCAGGGGCGCGAATGCTTCTTTCAAACGCTTCGCACCTATCGTTCCGCCTGCGCAGAAGCGGCGGCTTCCGCAAAAGAATCATCAGAAGCCCTTTCCGCTTATATTGCCGCACAAGCGCCGTTCCTTGCAGAAAAACTGCGTGAAAACGAACCCTGTCCCGTCTGCGGCTCGACCGTACATCCCGCTCCTGCACAGCACGGCAGTTCTTCCGGAAGCAAAAAGCAGTACGAACAGGCAAGACTTCGGGAGACTGAAGCCGTAAGACGCAGAGATCAGCTTTTTCAGGAGCTTTCCCTTCTGCTCTTGGAAGAAAATCAGGGAAAAGATCCGCTTTCCTGTATAAAATCGGAGAAAAAAAGCTACCGGCTGTTTTGTACGGAGTTTGAGATCCGACAGAACACAGTATCGGCTTTCCGTATTCCAGAAAAGCTTAAGCGCTGTTCTTCCGAAGAAATAAACACGCGCCTTGACACGTGCGTAAAGCAGTATCAGAAGATACAGGGACATCTCGACGCTCTGACCAATCAGTGTGAAACGCTTATGCGGGCTGTTCCCGAAAACATGGAAGCGCAGGCTCTTTCCGAACAAATCACAGCGCTTGAACAGAACGTTCTGCTTGCACAAAATCGTCTTCAAAAGGCAAACACAGCTCTGGAGCATGCACGTCTCGCCTTAGCGCGTACAGAAGAACAGCTTGGCATTTTCACAAAGCAGCTTACGGAAAAAACGATTCTCCTACAGCAAAAGCAAACCGATTTCCATCGCTTGATGTCGGAAAGCGAACTGGATGAAGACGTTTATCGAATGCTTCTTCCGAAACTGCCGGAGATTTCTGCACGGCGCAAAGCGCTTGAACAGCATAAAATCGAATACCGTAGCAAACGCGATGCTTTACAGCAGTTAAAAGTGCAGACAGCCTCGCTGCAGGAGCACAACTTAGACGAGATGACTGCCCGCAAACAGGAAGCAATGGCAAAACGCGACGCTCTGCAACAACAGTACAACCGACAGGCACAGCGGCTCCATACAAACACCTGCGCCGCACAGTCGCTTTTATCCTGTACCCGGCTGGAAAAAGAGAAGCGCGAAGCGCTCGAACAGGCGCGCTTTCTCTAC
>UQQY01000095.1 GCA_900543295.1 uncultured Oscillospiraceae bacterium
CGCTTCTTTCAACGCATCGTAAGCGCTGCCGTCTGTCTTCAGATATTGTTCAAGCAGACGCTGCACGTCCGCCGCTGTTTTCCGGATTCTTGCCTCATACTCCTGTTTCATCTGCGGCCTCTTTCAATTCTTCTATTTTAAGCGACGCATCCTTAAGCTTTTTTGTGCAGAGCGCGGTCAAGCGCACGCCCTCCTCATACAGCTTCATGGACTCTTCAAGCGGGAGCACGCCGCTCTCAAGCTGCTTTACCAGTTGTTCGAGCTGCTCCATTGCCTGTTCAAACGTCAGCTGTTCTTCCTGCTTTTTTGTACTCACTCTGTTTCCGCCTTCCGTTTTGTCTGCTGCACGACGCTTAAAAGCTCGCCGTCCGGCAGCATCGTCCGTATCAGCGCGCCGGGCAAAAGCTCGCCCGCCGAACGGATTATCTCTCCATATTCATTCATTGTAATCGAATAGCCGCGCGTCAGAACAGCGAGCGGACTCATGGCTTCCATTGCCGAAACTGCTTTGCCGAACCGCTCCTCTTTCCAATGAATCCCATTCTGCGCGGCAAGCAGAAGCCTTGTCCGCAGGGAAGAAAGCGCGCTGCTTTCCCTTTTGATTTTTTCGCCCGGAGAAAGAGTGAAAAGACGCGCCGAGAGGCCGTCTAATTTTGCTTCATATCCGCGCATCCGCATTGTGAGCAGCGTATCGAGCCGCTCTTCTTCTCCGGCAAGCGCAGAAAGCAGATTCTGCATATCGGGCGTGCACAGCTCCGCAGCCGCCGAGGGCGTTGGCGCGCGCAAATCCGCCACAAAATCAAGAATGGTAAAATCGATCTCATGCCCGACAGCCGAAACAACCGGTACCGGCGAAGCATAAGCGGCGCGCGCCACCTCTTCATCGTTAAACGCCCATAAATCCTCCATAGAACCGCCGCCGCGCCCGACAATCAGCACGTCAAGCCCCGGATATAATCCGGCGGCGCGAATTCCCGCCGTGATGGAGGCGGGAGCCTCCTCTCCCTGTACCAGCGCAGGAAACAGGACAACCGTTACAAGCGGATAGCGCCTTTTCAGAATATTCAGAATGTCCTGAAGCGCAGCACCCGTTTTGGAGGTAACAACGCCTATCTTTTCCGGATAAAGCGGCAAAGGACGTTTATGCGCCGGATCAAACAGTCCCTCTTTTTGCAGTTTCTCCTTACGCTGCTCAAAAGCGAGATAAAGCTCTCCGATTCCATCAGGCTGCATTGTCTCGCAGTAAAGCTGATATATGCCGTCGCGTTCGTATACCTGCACAGCGCCGGTCACAATCACATTCATACCATCCTCCGGAGAAAACCTCACACGCATGGCATTCTGTCTAAACATCACCGCGCGGATTGAGCAGGCTTCATCCTTCAGCGTAAAATAGAAATGTCCGCTTTTGGCATGACACTTAAAATTGGAAAGCTCACCCTTGACCGTAAGGCCGGAAAGCTTGGGATCAAGTGAAAGCTTCGCTTTTACATAGCGATTTAACTGCGAAACCGTCACAGCCTGTACACTCATAATGCGCCGTCCTTTACCGCACCGATTAAAGCCACACCCGCCGCATTGTCTGAAGAAAAGGCCGGATCGGCAAAATATCCGCCGTATTTTTCCGTAAGCCGCGCGCGACAAAGACTGTTTGACATGACGCCGCCGGCATACACGACCGGCAGCGCACCGTATGCTTCCATCACGCGCGCTGTCATTTCATCAACGGCGGCAAGAACATATTCGACTGCATAGCGCGCGACCTCTTCTCTGGATCTTCCATCGCTCAACATTCGCCCGCATTGATTCTGCGCGCCCGAAAAGTGGACGTTTACACCGTCCATTGCAGGCCTTGCCCGCATGGAATGTTCGCATTGTCTTGCCATGCGGTCAAGCTCCATACCACAGGGAAAGCGCAATCCCAGCGATACGCCCACACGGTCAATAAGCTGTCCGGCGTTCAAATCCAGCGTACCGGCCGCCTTTTCAATCGAGAATAAGCCGTCCTGTGGTTTCATACGCAAACACTCCGTTGTGCCGCCTGAAACATGAAAGGCATAGAACGGCTCTTTCCGCAAAAAAAGCGCGTCCGCCGAATAGAGCGCGGCCATGATGTGCCCCTCCTGATGGGAACATGCGTAAAAAGGAATGCGCAGTAAAGAGGCGGCTGTTTCCGCCGCCATCTTTCCGACCAGAAAAGCCGGCATATAGGATCCTTCGACAGGGCGCGGCGCAATAGACGCGCATATTCCCTGCACACAGAATTCTTCTTCGCTGCACAACTGGCTGATTACGTCTGTAAGCTGTCGGACATGGGAAAAGACCGCGTCGCTTTGGCGCAGTCCCTTTTCCCCTTCAGCGACAGGTAAAAGCTGCTTTTGCGACAGCATCCGCTTTTCCTCCGGCAGCCAGACAGCCGCAGAGGTGGTATAGTTACTGGTGTCGATTCCCAAATACGCTTTTTTCATGCGAGACTTTTTGCCGCGCTCGAAAGCACGCCGTTTACAAACGAAACGTCTTCTTTTGTGGTATACTCCTGCGCAATTTTAACCGCCTCGCTGATGGAGACGTTCGTCTCCATATCGTCAACGAACAGAAGCTCGTAAACGGCGACGCGCAAAACTGCAAGCGATACCTTCGAAATGCGCGTAAGCGTCCAGTTTTTCTTTAAATGCTTTTCAATTTCGTGATCAATCTCCGTTTTTTTCTCATCAATACCCGTTACCCATGCGAGAACACGATCGTCAATCTCCACCGTTTCACATTCTCTTGCCGTTTCGATAATAGAATCGAGCGGATCCCCGTTAAAAATCCGCTCAAAGGTCAAAAGAAAAACCGATTCGCGCATCTGGTGTCTTGTCATCATGCTGTAATTCCTCTACTCCCTGTTATTGACTCCGGCGACGGATTGTCCGCTCCGTCTATTCTTCCCTGGCGGCAACACCCGCCACATAGATGTTTACTTTAGAAACCGCAACGCCTGCCATTGCCTGCACCGCGTCCTTTACAGCCTGCTGAATCTGCTCGCATACCTCGCGGAGCTTCACGGAAAGCTTGAGCGTAACGCCCAAATCAATCTGGACAGCCTCCCCTGTGAACGCAGTGCGAACCATTCCAGCGCCTCTTTCCCTGAGAGCGGACAGAGCATAGACGCCGTCAATCTCCCGAATTGTCTCGGTTACAATCGTTTCAACCACAGATTGACTGATATGCAGACTGCTCTGTGCCTGCGATGTTGTTTTTGTCATAACTGCACCTCCGCTTTTCATAAGCACACCGTCCAAATATACATCCAATGTGCATATTATGCTCTCTTTCGGCGGATTTCCGCCAAAATAATAAGCATAAGGGCAAATTCCCTTATGCTTATTATACCATAAAACGGGCCGGACACAACCTCTATTTTATTTCTGTGATCGAAATATTTTCGCCTTTAATGCTCCCCTCGCTCACCACGATATTTTTGATCTGTGTTGCCTGATCCTGCGTAAGGCCGTCACTCTTGACCACAACACTGGCGCTTTGCTCTGTAATATACACCATACAGTCTGCAAAGCCCTTGGCTTTAATCAGGTTCTCAATACGGCTTTCCGCTTCAATCGCATCGGTTATGCTCATCGCTTTGGCGCTTGCCTCTTTCTTATCGTCCTCCGTAAGCGCATCGTCGCCTAAAACAGCGGATATTGTGGCAATCGCCTCATCCCGCGCCTTACTGCGCGCAAGCCGTGCCGACGCGAAATATGCGTCTCCGGAAAGCACCTGCGCGTTGACAAACGACGCCTCTCCGAGCACCTTTTCTCCGGAAGACTCTGCGGACACTTCCGATGCGCCGCCCTGCTGCGTCTCTCCGTTTGTTTCAGTCAGGCTTTCCTCTCCGCCCGTATCCGACGCGGCTCCCTCCACGGCGTTCCCGCTGACCTCTCCGCCGGTCGGTGCGACCGGTACGTCGGCAAACTGCCAGTTTAAGTACACGGCCGCGCCGAGGATCAGCACAAGCGCCGCAATCACGATCTGCTTTTTCCCTAAGATAACGTTGGCTTTCATTCTGATACACTCCCTTGATTTACGGCCGCATTCCCTGCGGCGCGTTTTGTTACACAAACCTGTGACGTATTCACGCCAAGCGCCGTTTTCACCGCCTCGGTCACAGCGCTCACGACCAGCGGATCCCCGCCGCCCTCGCACACAACGACAACACCGCGTACTGCCGGAAGCAGCGTCTTGCGCAAAAGCGCTGTCTTTCTTCCGTTTTCGTCCTCCACGATAATAAGCTTTTCCTCTGAGGATGCACGAGTGGTCGTACTTCCGGATGCACCGTCTCTGGTATCGGTATCCTGCTTTTCTTCCTTTGCGTAGACGTATTCGATTCCGCTGTCAAGCGTCACGCTCACATGCGCTTCACCCACGCCGTCAATCTGTGAGACGATGGCGAGCACGCGCTCGCGCAGCTTCTCTTCATAGCGCGCGGTTTCTTCGTCCGCATTTTCTGCGGCGGCCGTCTGCGGCGTCTCGTTCTTTGAAGGAATCAAAACAGACAGTCCGATCAAGACCATCGCCGCAATCCCCGCAATCAAAAGAAGCTTTCTCCGGTTTTCCGGGCGGAAGATTTTTGCTATCTCCATTTTTAATCCTCTTTTCTTATGCGTCTGCCCGAAAACTCGGCGAAACGCCTGTCTGTTCTTCGATATATGCCTGAATAGCGGAACGATCTTCAGAAGCAAAGTCCAAAGCGGTGATTCTGTCTATGATTATGCTGCCGTCCGCCTCCATATGAATTTCCGCATGAATCTTTACTCCCTCAATCCCTTTTAAAGCGAGCGCTTCGCTGAGCGTAAGATTTAATCGCTCTTCGATTACGCCTGTAAGATAGGACTGCGCCGCCTCTACGGTTTTCTCTGTCCGCTGCTGCGTATCCGTCTGAGGCAGCTCAAATGAAAAAGAAAATTTTCCTCCCGTAAACGGCGCGATCAGACCGCAGAGCAAAAAAAGGCTGACAGCAAATTTCATGATGCCGCGGTATTTTTCTGAGGGCAGCAGCATAAACAATACCGCCGTAATCACCGCTGTAATACAAAGCGCCGTGGCCGTCATCCGAATTCCTTCCATATTCGTCTACCCTCCCGCCGCACGAAGCAGTATGCCGAGCGACACCACAATCAACACGCCGGAAACGGCGGTAAGTCCGCAGAGTAGGGAAACTGCCGACGCGGCGTTCTGATAAAGCGCCGCCACCTTATCCGCATGAAGTATGCGGGCAACCGCCGACGCGGCGCTCATGGCCGCCTGTGTTAAAAGCAGGGATAAAACAGGCGGCAAAAGCATCGCCATAACCGCGATGGAGGCAAAGCCGCCAACGCTGGAGCGCAGAAGCGACATACTGCCCTGTACGCTGGAAAGCGCGTCTGAAACCGCGCCGCCTACCACCGGAAAAACCGCGCCTGCGGCAAATTTCGCCGTTCTAAGCGTAACGCTGTCCGCCGCGCCGGCAAGGGATCCCTTCAAAGACAAAAGTCCTACAAACACCGTCATCAAAAGGCCTGCCGTCACTGTTACAATTCCCTTCGCCGCGCCTGTGATGCCGTCCATACAAAGATCGGGACATACCGCCCCCACCATACAGAGCGCAAGATAAACCGTTAAAAGCGGGATCAGCACGCTCGAACTCACAGCCGAAACAATCTGAGCGGCCGCTAAAAGCGCCGTCTCGGACAAGGCTGCGCTCGCCGGCTGTCCGGAGGCTGCAAGAATTGCGCTGTACACCGGTACAAAGGCCGTGATAAAGCCGCCTGCACTTTGCAGAACAGCAGAAACTGTCTGAAACAGATCGGTTACAATCGGAAAAATGACGGCCGACGCGCAAAGCACAGAGGCTGCGTGAAACAGCCCGGAAAAGGAGTCCTCACGCAGCGTTCCGCCCACCTGCGCCGTTAACGCGCAAAGCAGGGCAAGTCCCGCTCCCGCAGCAAAGAGCTTAATCGGCGCGCCTGCGGCATTCTTAACGCTCTCCCATACCATCGCGAACAGATCTCCAAAAGAAAAATCGAGCAGAGCATTCGCATCCATACTCTCCACTCCTTTTTCCGAAAGGAGGTTCTGCGTATCCTCCGGCAGCATGTCATAAAGCTCATCCGCACCGCTTTGCGAGAGAATATCTTCCTCAGAAGACGCCGCCAGCAGAACGCCGGTACCGACGCTCCAGAATATCAGTACAAAAAGAAACAATCTTTTCATACGCTTTGGAGCAGACCGACTGCCGTCTGTGCGATTTCCAGAAAAAGCGGAAGGGAAAGAACGAGAACCGCCGCGCGCCCTGCAAGCTCGATTTTCCCCGCAATGGCGCTTTGCCCCGCATCGCGGCAGGTACCCGCCGCAAGCTGCGCCAGATAGCAAATACCGAACGCTTTGAGAACAAGCTGTAAGTATGCCGGCGTAACGCCCGTCTGCCCGACGAGCTCTTCGATAGCGGAAAAAACCGGGGAAAGCGCTGAAACCACGGAAAGCAGGAGCAGCGCCCCGCAGGCGACGGCTGCAACCAAAGCAAATTCCGGCCGGTATTGCTTTAACAGAAGGCAGATAACGGCAGCGACGATTCCAAGTCCCGCTGACTGCAAAAAATCCATTTTATCACAACCCGAACACACTTTTTATCACGTTAAAAAGGTCCTGTATCTCATAGACAATCATCATCAGCACAACGATCAATCCGGCAAGCGTAGTCATCATGGCCTGTTCCTCCCGCCCTGAACGCACCAGAATCTGATTCAGTACGGCAACAATAATTCCAACTGCCGCAATCTTAAAAATCAAATCAACATCCATGTTTCTTCTCCTTTGCCATCATAGCGCTAAAATCGCGGCGGCAATCCCGCCGAGTACGCACAGCGAGCGCACCAGATGACCATCCTGTTTTGCACGTCCGCGCGCTTCTTCAAGCTGAAGCCCCAGCAGAGCGCGGATCGATTCTATGCCCGCAAGCTGCGAATCCAGATCATAGGCGCCGATCAGATCGGAGAGCCGGTCCAAAACAGCAAGATCCTCCGCTTTCAGCGCACCGCACTCCTCCCGCAGGCTTTCCCGAAAGATTGCCGGAAAATCGCAGGAATCGGAAAGCCGCTCCGCTGTCTTTCGAACAAAGGAGAGTTCGGAAAGCTCCGGCATAGCGCAAAGGCGGGAGAACAGCTCGGCGGTCGGCAGGTTTTCGAGAGAGAGTATAGCGGCCATCCGCTGTAAAAACAGATCGCTTGCAGAGAGAAGCGCCACGCGCTCTCGATATTTTCCCGCCGCCGCACAGCCGCAGAAAGCACCGGTCAGAAGCAGTAAAAAAGCAAGTCCCGTTTTCATGCAAGCACCGTCTTTCTTGCACGGATTGGTTCTACGCTCTGTACTGCGCGGAGGGTTCCGGGAGAATCTGCGCCGTTTAGCAGAACAATCCGGTCAAACGCACCTTCATCCAGCAGCGAACCGATTCCCTCTCTGCGAAACGCTCCTTCAATAGAGTCTGCGTGCGCCGTCGCCAGAACTGCTGCACCGCCGCTCTGAACGCCGCGCACCGCGTCTGCATCCGAATGTCCGCCAAGCTCGTCTACTGCGATAACGGCAGGCGCCATGGCGCGCAGTGCCATCTGCATCCCCTCCGCCTTATAGAACCCATCAAACAGGTCGGCAGTTGTCCCAAGGTCATACTGCGCCGTGCCATGCAGTGCAGCCCCCAGCTCACCTCGCTCGTCAATCACTGCTGTACGGATATAGCGTCCCGCCTCCCCGCTCGCAAGTCCGCGGATCAAATCCCGCAGTATGGTGGTCTTTCCGCTCGCCGGCGCTCCCACCAGCAATACAGACGGCGTTTCTCCCATTCCGTAAAGCGAGCGCAGAAGCCCTCTTGAAACGCCGCGGATCTGTCGTGCAATCCGCAGGCTGACAGCAGAAATATCGCGAACATGCGAAACAACACGATTCTTATGTACGCCTGTTCCCGCAATACCCGCCCGATGTCCGCCGCGAATGGTCAAATATCCCTGACAAAGCGACTCCTCAAAGCTGTGCAGAGAATACTCCGTCAGAAAACGCAGACAGTCGGCAACCTCTCTTTCCGTAACCACATCGGAGGCAGACGGCGGAAACGAAGTAAAAGTCCCGCTTTTTCCCGCGAATCGAATGCCCTCTCCCGTTGTCAATACGAGCGGTTTTCCTGCGCGCATAGTAATCTCGCGCACTGTTTGCTGTTTATCCTGCGGAAAGCGAAGCAGAATATCTCTTATCTGCGGCGGAAGCTGCCGTACTGCGCTTTCGTATGCCTGATCCATAAAGCTTGTCGCCTCCTTGTCCTCACACCGGATTGTATGCGCTCGTCCGCACTGATATGACCGTTACTTTTTTCGTCCTGTAGAATTGACAAACTGACGTTTGCCGTGTATCCTGTATGAAAAGGAGTTGGTTTTTTGATGAAGAAAGAAAAGCCGGTTAATCTGATCGTATCGGCGGTATTGTTTTTGGTGTATGTTCTGACCACTGTAATCGATACTCTGACGG
>UQQY01000096.1 GCA_900543295.1 uncultured Oscillospiraceae bacterium
CGAACTGTGCGTCGCCGTGCATACGGCCCATGGAGTCCGTCAGGCCGTAGGAAGCCGGGCCCGCGGCCACGTTGTCCGGGTGCAGCGTGCGGCCCGTGCCGCCGCCGGAGGCCACGGAGAAGTATTTTTTGCCGTTCTCCATCGCCCATTTTTTATAGGTGCCGGCAACCAGGTGCTGGAAGCGGGTGGGGTTGGTAGAGTTGCCCGTGATGGACACCTCAACGCCCTCCTTCTTCATAATGGCAACGCCCTCGAGCACGTCGTTGGCGCCGTAGCACTTCACCGCGGCGCGTTCGCCGTCGGAAAAAGCCTTCTCGCGCACGACCTTCAGCTCGCCGGTCTTGAAGTCGTAATCCGTCTCCACATAGGTGAAGCCGTTGATGCGGCTGATGATATAGGCGGCGTCCTTGCCCAGGCCGTTCAGGATAACGCGCAGCGGCTCCTTGCGGGCCTTGTTGGCGGTGCGGGCGATGCCGATGGCGCCCTCGGCGGCGGCAAAGCTCTCGTGGCCGGCCAGGAAGGCGAAGCACTTGGTCTCGTCGCGCAGAAGCATAGCGCCCAGGTTGCCGTGGCCAAGGCCCACGGCGCGCTGTTCGGCCACCGAGCCGGGGATGGTGAAGGCCTCCAGGCCCTCGCCGATGGCGGCGGCACAGGCGGCGCTCTTCAGGCCGCGCTTCACGGCGATGGCCGTGCCCAGCGTGTACGCCCAGACGGCGTTCTCAAAGCAGATGGGCTGCACACCCTTGACGATCGCGTCAACGTCGATGCCCTTGGAGAGGAGCATCTCGCGGCAGGCGTCCAGAGACTCCAGGCCGTTTGCTTTCAGGCATGCCTCGATTTTCGGCATGCGGCGTTCTTGACTTTCAAATTTAGCCATTGTTCTTCTCCTCCTCTCTTACTCTTCGCGCGGGTCGATATACTTCGGCGCGTCCGCAAAGCGGCCGTAGGTGCCGATGTTCTTCTCGTAAGCGGTCTTCGGGTCTACACCGTGGCGGATGTCCTCCATCATTTTGCCCAGACGGACGAACTGGTAGCCGATGGCCTCGCCGTTCTCGTCGACGGCGACCTTTGTGATATACCCCTCGGTCAGCTCCAGGTAGCGCACGCCCTTCGCCTTGGTGGAGAAAATGGTGCCCGTCATGCTGCGCAGGCCCTTGCCCAGGTCCTCCAGGCCGGCGCCGACAGGCAGGCCGTCGTCGGAAAACGCGGTCTGGCTGCGGCCGTAGACAATCTGCAGGAACAGCTCGCGCATGGCCACGTTGATGGCGTCGCACACAAGGTCTGTGTTCAGCGCCTCCAGAATGGTCTTGCCGGGCAGGATCTCGCCCGCCATGGCGGCGGAATGGGTCATGCCGGAGCAGCCGATGGTCTCCACCAGCGCTTCCTCGATGACGCCCTTTTTCACGTTCAGCGTCAGCTTGCAGGTGCCTTGCTGCGGCGCGCACCAGCCAACGCCGTGCGACAAACCGGAAATATCGGTGATTTCATACGCTTTTACCCAGCGACCCTCTTCCGGAATCGGGGCAGGACCGTGTTTCGGACCTTTTGTGAGAGTGCACATGCTCTCAACTTCATGAGAATAGTTCATATTGCTGCTCCTTTCGTTTTAACCAGGCTGGTCAAATTGCATTTGATTTCACGGGCGCTTTCCCATGTCAGCTACAGGGGAAACACCATAGCCTGTGAACCGGCTTGTCCGGAAAAAGACAAACCGGCGCAAATACACACTTATATTATACGCGGATTTTTTGCCAAAAGCAAGACGTACATAGAGAAAGAATCGGATTTTCCTGTAACCGTTTTCTAAAGAGAAAAGGTAAAATTTCTGCATGTTCTGCAATATTCATAAAAACGCCTTGAAAGTCTTTCCGCTTGCCGCTATAATAAATAAAGATGTGTACCCAATTTATGAGGTGAAAGTATGGCATTTTTAGAAAAAATCTTCGGTTCTTACAGCAAGAAAGAGCTTGCGCGCATTGAACCGATCAAGCAAAAAGTTCTGGATCTTGAAAGCAAGTATGCAGATATGCCGACCAAGGAGCTTCAGGCGCAGACCGCCGTGCTCAAGGGACGGCTGAAAAATGGTGAAACGCTGGACGATATTCTGCCGGATGCTTTTGCAGTTTGCCGGGAGGCAGCATGGCGCACCATCGGGCAAAAGCCGTATCCTGTACAGATTATCGGCGGCATTGTCCTGCATCAGGGCCGTATCGCCGAGATGAAAACCGGCGAGGGCAAAACGCTTGTCGCAACGATGCCGGCATATTTAAACGCCTTGACGGAAAAAGGCGTGCATATCGTCACCGTCAACGAATATCTGGCGCAGTATCAGTCCGAATGGATGGGGAAGATCTATAAATTTCTCGGCCTGACCGTCGGCCTTATCATTCATGATATGGAGCCGCAGCAGAAGCGTGAAGCATATGCCGCCGACATTACCTACGGTACAAACAACGAGATGGGCTTCGACTACCTGCGCGACAACATGGCGACTTATAAAAAGGATATGATGCAGCGCGGCTTCCACTATGCGATCGTCGATGAGGTTGACTCTATTTTGATTGATGAGGCGCGTACACCGCTGATTATTTCCGGTCCCGGCGAAAAGTCCACCGATCTCTATACGATTGCCGACCGCTTTGCAAAAACGCTGCGGGTGCATCGTGTGGTGGAGGAGGATACCAAGCAGTTAAACGATGATGTGGACGCCGATTATATCGTAGATGAAAAGGCGCGCACCGTATCGCTTACACCCAGGGGCGTCAAAAAGGCGGAGGAATACTTCCATCTGGAAAATCTGATGGATCCGGAAAATCTGACCATTCAGCATCATATCAATCAGGCCATCCGCGCTTACGGCGTTATGAAACGCGATGTAGATTACGTGGTGAAAGACGGTCAGATCATCATTGTCGATGAATTTACGGGCCGTCTGATGATTGGACGCCGCTACAGCGAAGGCCTGCATCAGGCAATTGAGGCGAAAGAGAACGTGCAGGTTGCACGCGAATCCCGCACGCTTGCCACGATCACCTTCCAGAATTATTTCCGTTTGTATGACAAGCTCTCCGGCATGACCGGCACCGCTATGACAGAGGAACCGGAGTTTAATGAAATTTATAATCTTGATATTATTGCCGTCCCCACCAACAAGCCGATGATCCGCAAGGATTACGACGATGTGGTGTATAAGACGGAGCAGGCAAAATTCAACGCCGTGATCGAGCAGATCGTCGAGCTGCATAAAACCGGACAACCGGTTCTGGTCGGCACGGTTTCGATCGATAAATCTGAGATTCTGTCGAATATGCTGCGTCGGCGCGGCGTAAAGCACAATGTCTTAAACGCAAAGCAGCATGCGCGCGAGGCGGAAATCGTCGCGCAGGCCGGACAGAAGGGCGCCGTTACGATTGCAACGAACATGGCAGGCCGCGGTACGGACATTCTGCTCGGCGGCAACGCGGAATTTCTCGCAGTGGCGCAGATGCGCAAAAAGGGTTATGATGAAGAACAGATTTCTCAGGCAACCAGCTACAGCGAGACGGATGACGAAGAGATTATCCGTCTGCGTGAAGAATACCGCGCGCTTGAGGATGAATACAAGCTGCGTTTAAAGCCGGAAGCAGAAGAGGTGCGCGAGCTGGGCGGGCTGTTTATCATCGGTACGGAGCGGCACGAGTCCCGCCGTATCGACAATCAGCTGCGCGGCCGTGCCGGACGTCAGGGCGATCCGGGCGCCAGCCGTTTCTTCCTCTCGCTTGAGGATGATCTGATGCGGCTGTTCGGCGGCGAGCGGATTCAGGCGCTGATGACGCGCTTGAATGTAGAAGAGGATCAGCCGATTGAAACCGGTATGCTCACAAAGTCGATTGAATCGGCACAGCGCAAGGTCGAAGGGCGCAACTTCTCCATCCGTAAGCGCGTACTGCAATATGACGATGTAATGAATACACAGCGCGGCATCATTTACAGTCAGCGTCTGAAGGTACTGAACAACGACAGCCTCAAGGATGTCATTGCCAAAATGATTGAGGAATCGATTCAGGGCGATGTGAATATGTATCTGTCGGACGGCGGCGTCCATGACGATTGGAACATGACCGGTTTGCGCGATCACTTCCTCGGCTATTTGACGACGGAGGATGATTTAAACTATACGGTCGCAGAGCTTGCGGATATGGAAAAAGCCGATGTTGTAAAGCTTTTGACAGACCGTGCGAAAGAGCTCTATGCAAAAAAAGAGCAGGAGTTCGGCGAGCATACGATGCGCGAGCTGGAGCGCGTTATTCTGCTCAAAAACGTCGATACCAAGTGGATTAACCACATTGACGCCATGGACGAGCTGAAGCGCGGAATGGGTCTTCGTTCCTACGGACAGAAGGATCCGGTTATGGAGTACCGTTCTGAGGGTTTTGATATGTTCGACGAAATGATCGCCTCCATTCAGGAGGATACGGTGAAGATGCTTTTAACCGTTCGGATGCGCGAGCGGGAAGAGGTCAAACGCGAGCAGATTGCAAAGCCGACGATGGCGACGCACGGCGAGCAGGACAAGTCGGTTCGCCGCCAGCCGATCCGCAGAGAAAAAATCGGGGATAACGATCCCTGTCCCTGTGGCAGCGGCAAAAAATATAAAAAGTGCTGCAAGATGAAGGAGAACGCATCGGCACAGCAGTAAATAGAACCTGTAAAGCAGGGAGCTTTTTAAGGCTCTCTGCTTTTTGTTTTTGTAAAGATTTTTCTGTAATAAACTTAATAAAGCTTACCTGAAACGGGATAACCAGTCGGCTTTTTGGTGTAAAGCGTATTTCTCAGGCTTGTTTAAAAGGGCGGCTTGTGGTATGATATAGCAATAGAAGTCCGTTCAGGAGGTTACAGGATGAAAAATTCTTATGAAAGTCCGTTCAGCATCAGATATGCAAGCGAAGAAATGCAGTATCTGTTTTCAGCGGACAAAAAGTTTAAAACATGGCGGCGGCTGTGGGTGGCGCTTGCGCGTGCGGAGATGAAGCTCGGCCTGCCCGTCACAGAGGCGCAGGTTAAGGAGCTGGAATCGCACCTTGACGATATCAATTACGATGTGGCGGAGGCGAGGGAAAAACAGGTGCGCCACGACGTTATGTCGCATGTATATGCCTATGGCGTGCAGTGCCCGAATGCAAAGGGGATTATCCATCTCGGCGCGACGTCCTGCTATGTCGGCGACAATACCGATGTGATTATTATGAAAGAGGCGCTGCAGGTTGTACGCAGAAAGCTGATTAATGTGATCGACCTGCTCGGCGGCTTTGCCGAAAAATATAAGGATATGCCGGCACTTGCCTACACGCATTTGCAGCCGGCGCAGCTTACTACGGTCGGAAAGCGCGCAACGCTCTGGATGAATGAGCTGTTCATGGATCTTGAAGATCTCGACTATCGGATTTCCACTCTAAAGCTGTTGGGCTCAAAGGGAACGACCGGCACACAGGCGAGCTTTGTTGATCTTTTTGACG
The DNA here is from genome assembly GCA_900543295.1 of uncultured Oscillospiraceae bacterium. Taxonomy (GTDB): domain Bacteria; phylum Bacillota; class Clostridia; order Oscillospirales; family Ruminococcaceae; genus Paludihabitans. The sequence continues at coordinate 5,496 of UQQY01000096.1, forward strand.
GTGATACGGAAAAAATCACCCGTCTTGAGCAGATGATTGCCGAAGAAATGGGCTTTTCCATGGTGGTTCCGGTTTCCGGACAGACGTATTCCCGCAAAATGGATTTTCAGGTTCTCGCGGTTTTAAGCGGTATTGCACAGTCGGCTAGCAAGTTTTCAAACGATATGCGCATTCTTCAGAACTTTAAAGAGATGGAGGAACCGTTTGAAAAGAATCAGATCGGCTCCTCTGCCATGCCGTACAAGCGCAACCCCATGCGCTGCGAGCGGATTACCGCGCTGTCCCGTTATGTCATGATTGACAGCCTGAATCCTTCCTTTACCGCCGCGACCCAGTGGTTTGAGCGCACGCTTGACGACAGCGCGAACAAGCGCATTTCGGTTGCGGAGGCATTTCTTGCGGTGGATTCCATCCTGAACATCATGCTCAATGTCTGCGACGGTCTGGTGGTTTATCCAAAGGTCATCCGTCAGCGCGTGCTCAAAGAGCTGCCCTTTATGGCCACCGAAAATATCATGATGGAGGCTGTGAAAAAGGGCGGCGACCGTCAGGAACTGCACGAGCGTCTTCGTATGCATTCTATCGCCGCCGGTAAAGTTGTAAAAGAAGAGGGCGGCGAGAACGACCTGATCGACCGGATTTGTGCGGATCCGGCGTTCAATTTGTCGCATGACGAGATCGACTCAATCATGATTCCGGAGAACTTTACCGGACGGAGTGCGGAGCAGGTCGATTCCTTCCTTTCGGCATATGTCAAGCCGCTTCGGGAAAAGAATCGGGATGTTTTGGGCGAAAACGCCGAACTGACTGTATAATTCAGTTGACTTTTAGGTCAATCTGTCTTATAATAGACGCTATGGGTGCGGCAAGGCAAAAAGCAGATTTTTCTTGTGCCGCAATGACAAAACGTAAGGAGAACAGCCCCTATGAAACGTATTGGTAAACCGATATTTTTTATCGTCGCGGCTTTTATCCTGATCTTTACCACAGTTGCCTTTACCGGCATCAGTTCTACCTACGGCGACATTACGAAGACGTATGTCAAGGGCGTGGGCGATATTCGCTGGGGTATTGATATCAGGGGCGGCGTTGACGTTACGTTCACACCTTCAACGGATGTAACGCCGACTGAGCTTCAGATGGAAGCGGCGGCAGAAACCATGAAACAACGTCTGGTTTCGCTTAACATCACGGACTACGAGGTCTACACAGACACGCAGAAGGGACGTGTTGTCGTCCGCTTCCCGTGGAAAGAGGGCGAGATGGAATTTGATCCGCAGGCCGCAATTAAAGAGCTTGGCGAAACCGCGCTTCTGACTTTCCGCGAGGGATATGAAACGGATGACGACGGACTTCCCGCCGGCGATACGGCTGAAATTCAGATTGAAGGCAAAAACGTCGTCAAAGCGGAGCCGCTTTACGGTCCGATCAGCGATACGAGCGGAAATGTCTATTACATAAGCCTTGAGTTTGACGACGAAGGTGCGAAAACCTTTAGTGAGCTGACGACACGTCTTGCTTCGGAAAATGGATCGATCTCTATCTGGATGGACGACGAAATGATTTCAAACGCCACCGTCAACGAGGCTATTACAGACGGTAAGGCGATCATTTCCGGCAACTTTACGCGCGATACCGCTACGGCGCTCGCCAATAAGATCAACGCCGGCGCTCTGCCGTTCAAGCTGAAGACAGAGACATACAGCGCGACCTCTCCTACGCTTGGACAGGGTGCGTTAAACGCCATGCTGGTGGCAGGCATTCTTTCCTTCATTTTGATTTGTATTTTTATGCTTGTGCTGTACCGCGTTCAGGGCGTTATTATCTGTATTGCCCTGATCGGTCAGGTCGGCGGCATGATTGCGGCAATTTCGGGCTTCATTCCGGGCATCAACAGCTTTACCATGACGATTCCCGGCATTGCAGGCATCATTCTTTCCATTGGAATGGGCGTCGACGCAAATGTTATTACAGCAGAGCGCATTAAAGAAGAGCTTCGCAACGGGAAGTCGATTGACGGCGCAATTCAGGCTGGTTTTACCCGCGGCTTCAGCGCGATTTTCGACGGTAATATCACGAATATCATTGTTGCGATTATTTTAATGGGGGCGTTTGGTTCTTCCGACAGCATCTTTGCGAAGATTCTCTCTCCGATTTTCGGCTATTTTGGCTATGCGACAGAGGGATCTGTATTTTCCTTTGGATATACGCTGCTGGCCGGTGTCGTGCTGAACTTCCTGTTCGGCGTGTTGGCAACACGGCTGATGACCAAATCGCTTTCGCGGTTTAAGTGGTTCAGAAAGCCCTCATTGTACGGAGGAGGATTTAAAAAATGAAATTAAAAGAATTCAATTTCATCGGCGCAAAAAAAATCTCTCTCTCCGTATCGGCTGCGTTGATTGCCATTATCCTGCTCTGCTCTTTGATTTTTGGAGTGCGTCTAAGCGTACAGTTCTCCGGCGGTACGATTGTCACCTATACATATGAGGGCGAAATCGATGCTGACGCTATTGAGTCGGTGGCAAAGGATACGGTTGAGAAGGAACTCTCCGTCAACATGAAGGCCGGTATCAGCGGTCTTGACAGCTTTGAAGTCGTCCTTGACGAAAAAGAAGGCTTGGATTCTGAGCTACAGGCAAAGCTGGATGCTGCTCTGGCTGAGAAATTTGCCGATAACAATGTCACATTTCTTTCAAACTCCACAGTAAACCCGACAATCGGCAGCGAGTTCTTTATTAAGAGTCTTGTAGCAATCGGCTTTGCGGCTGTTTTGATTGTCATTTACGTTGCGTTCCGTTTCAAGAAAATCAGCGGCTGGTCGGCTGGCGTTATGGCGCTTGTCGCCTTGCTGCATGATGTGCTGATTGCGTTCGGTGTGTTTGTCATTTTCCGCATTCCGCTGGACTTCAATTTTGTTGCCGTTGTATTGACGATTTTGGGTTATTCGATTAACGATACCATCATTATTTATGACAGAATGCGTGAAAACCAGCGCCTTTACGGCAGCTCGATGACAAGGGAACAGCTT
>UQQY01000097.1 GCA_900543295.1 uncultured Oscillospiraceae bacterium
CAAAAGATGAAGCGGTGATTGCAATGGTTGACGCTAATCTGCAAAGAGAGCATTTGCTGCCGAGTGAAAAAGCCTTTGCTTACAAAATGAAATTGGAGGCATTGAAGCATCAGGGCAAAGCTTGTGGACAAGCTGTCCATAAGTCGAGGGATGTAATATCAGATACAGAAAGCGGCAGACAGGTACAGAGGTATATCCGTTTAACCTATCTTATTCCTGAGCTGCTGAAGCTCGTTGATGAGGGTAAAATCGCATTAACGCCCGCCATTGAACTATCCTATCTGCCCGAAAGAGAACAGCAAATATTGTTTGAGGAAATTGAATATGTCGACGCTACGCCGTCATTATCTCAGGCACAGCGTTTACGCAAATTCAGTGTTGAAGACAGGTTTTCTGTTGATACGGTATTTGCCGTTCTGAGCGAGGAAAAACCTAATCAAAAAGAGCAAGTCAGGTTTATGACGGAGGATATACGCAAATATTTTCCAAAGAGCTATACCAAAGCAGATATGCAAAAGCAAATCATAAATCTTCTTGAAAAATGGCAGAAACAAAGACAAAGAAATGCAAGGGAGGAACGATAATGGATAACAATTCAAACATCAGTCTGCTTGCACCGTATTATGACTCTCCCGAAAGCACACCGTTCACCGTAAAAATCGGCGGGACAACCTATGAAGTATCAACCCATTTCAATATACACGGCAAAGAAAGCGTCTTACAGCAGTTCAAAAATCTGCTCGAAGATACGAGAACCGCTTAACCGCACAATAGACAATCGGGACATTGCACAGTATGCTGATAATACCTTGCAATGCCCGGTTGTCGGAAAGGAGAAAAACATTATGACAACGCAAAATATAAACGGGCAGAAAGAAAAGATAACAGCGCTGTACTGCCGATTGTCGCAGGACGACGGAAGGGATGGCGAGAGCAATTCCATATCCAATCAAAAGGAAATTCTTATGGCATATGCGAAAAAGAACGGATTTTTACATCCTGAATTTTTCATTGACGACGGAATATCCGGCACTACCTTTGAAAGACCGGCTTTCTGCCGTATGCAGACAATGATTGAAAACGGAGAGGTTGCAACCGTCATTGTAAAAGATTTATCTCGCTTCGGAAGAAACTATCTTCAGGTTGGTGAATATCTTGAAATTAAGTATCCGACAATGAGCGTACGTTTTATCGCTATTCAAGAAAATGTGGATACGGCAAAAGACAGCGGTACGGAGATGATGCCGTTTTCCAATATCTTTAATGAATGGTATGCGGCGCAGACCTCAAAGAAAATCCGAGCCGTCAATCAGATGAAAGCTGCAAAAGGTCAGCGAGTATCCTCAACCGTTCCTTACGGTTACAAGAAAGATCCGGATGATAAGCAGAAGTGGCTGGTTGATGAGCAAGCTGCCGAGATTGTACGAAAGATTTTCAACCTCTGCCTTGCAGGGCGTGGTCCTTCGCAAATTGCAAGACAGCTTGAAAGTGAAAAAGTGCTTGTGCCAACGGCATACTTTAATTCAATCGGGAGAAAAACAAGCAATCCTATGCCTGCAAATATTTATGGCTGGCACAGTTCCACTATCGAATGGATAATTGACAATCAGCAATACACCGGCTGTACTGTCAACGGAAAAAGCACCACTGTCAGCTACAAGGTTCACAAGGTGATTGACAAGGCGAAAGAGGAATATCAGATTATCCCAAATACGCAGGAAGCAATCATCAGCGAAAATGTGTGGCTCAGGGCGCAGGAATTACGCAGCAACAAACGCAGAAACACTAAAACAGGGAGAAACAGCTTGTTCTCAGGTCTTGTTTATTGTGCCGACTGCGGAGCAAAGCTGCACTTCTGCGCTTCAAAGAGTCTGAAAAAGAATCAGGAATTTTTCCGTTGTGCCAACTACAAAGACGGCAGAGGAAGCTGCTCTATCCATTTTATCAGAGATGTTGTACTCGAAACCATTGTCAAAGAAACCATATCGGAGCTTGCCGATTTTGTCCGCTGTTATGAGCCTGTATTTATCTATTTACAGGCACAAAAGCACAGCGAGTTTGAAAAAAATCAAGTTAAAAACCTAAAAGCCGCTATTGAAAGCGGCAACAAAAGAATATCCGATTTGGACAAGTTATTTTCAAGAATTTATGAGGATAACATTCTCGGTAAGCTATCCGATGAACGCTATATGCGAATGGCGAAAGAATATGAGGTGGAGCAAAAACAACTGATGACCGTTGTTGCCGAAAGCGAAAAGAAATTAGCTGAAACCAAGCAGGCAGAAGTCGATATGAAAATGCTGTCGCAAGGCTTGAGAGAATTTACGGATATGAAGGAACTGACGCCTACTGTTGTCAATAAGCTGATTCAGCGCATTGAAATTCATAAGAATGAGAAAAAACATTCTCACAACAATGTTAAGGTGGATATTTGCTTTACCGCTGTCGGTCTTGTTGATATCCCAACAGAACAACAACTCATAGAGGCAACGGAAAAGCTGAAATGTCAAAACGAAATCGCAGAAAAAACCGCATAAAAAAGAAGCGGTGTAACCCCATCTTCTGAGGCTACACCGTCATCCCTAAAATATTTCCTTATTAGCACGAGGCTAAAAAGCCCGCCGCTGTTTCATTGTCTGACACAATATTGCCGTTTACGCAAAAAGTTCTTTGTTCGGACGCTTACCCATTGTGAGGACAAGCTCGCCGCCTTCCATCATCTGTGCATGGGTAAATTTCGGTGCAGTCAGCTCTTCGCCGTTGATCGAAGCCGCCTGAATATACTTCGCCTTTTGGGAAGCGCCGTCCGCGCGGACGGTAAAGGTTTTGCCGTTTGGCAGATCCATTTCGATTCTGTCAAAAATCGGACTTCCGAGATCGTATTCCGCGCTGGCCGGATTGACCGGATAGAAGCCCATAGCGGAGAATACAAGGAACGCGCTCATTGCGCCGCCGTCCTCATCGCCGCAGATGCCAAGCGGAGAATCCGTGAACCACAGGTCGATCAGCTCATGGATCTTACGCTGAGTTTTGTACGCTTGTCCGCAGTAGTTATACAGATACGGAATGTGGAAGCTCGGCTCGTTGCCCATGCAGAACTGTCCCATCAGGCCGGTAGCATCCGGGTACTGCATAAGGAAGGTCGATTTCAATACGCCGTCATACTGCTCTACATAGAGGTTGTCAAGCTTTTCCGCAAAGGCCTCTTTGCCGCCCATCAGCTCGACAGTGCCTTCCATATCGTGCTGTGCGCCAAAGTTATAGATATAGGCGTTGTTTTCCGCATAATACATTCTGCCGCCCTGTCCGCCGCAGAATTTCGGATTGTATTTCTCGGTGAAGCTGCCGTCGATCTTCCGCGGATGGAAGAACCCGATTTTCTCGTCATAAAGCTTTTTATAGTTCATTGCGCGCTTTAAAAAGAACGCCGCTTCATCGTGCTTGCCAAGACGTGCAGCAAGCTGCGCTACGCACCAATCATCGTAGGAGTGTTCGATCGTAACGGCGACCGACTGTCGGTTTTCAAATTCGTGCACTTTGTCGCAGGTTTCTTCCTCGTCCTCTTCAAGACCGGGGAAGAAGCCGTTGTCATAATAGCACTGCGTCAGTTCTTCGGCCTCTCCGTCCTTCCAGGGCAGCATGGTGCGCTTGGTTGCATTTTTATATGCCGCCTCATATGCAAGCTCCAGATCGAACTCGACGCCCTTTGCGGCGGATTCCGCCAAAATGGAAACCGTGTGGTGACCGATCATGCAGGGAACGTTGCCCCCAAGATAAGGAAAGCGCGGAAGCCAGCCGCTCTCTTTGTACATCCTTAAATACGATTCAATGGTATCGCGGTGCACTTTCGGTTCAATGATGAGCTGTAATGGATGCATTCCGCGGAAGGTGTCCCAGATGCCGTCGTCGCAGTGATAAGCATAACCCTCATCGTCATGAATTTGCTTGTCAAAGCCAAAGTATTTGCCGTTTACGCTATAGTTGTGCATACGGGAAGTAGCGCGGTATACCGCAGTGTAGAAGACGCGCTTACGCGCTTCGTCTCCGCCCTCTACGCGGATTTTCCCCAGAACTTCGTTCCATGCGGCCTTGCACTCTGCTAAAACGTCGTCGTAGCCTTTGCCTTTTGCTTCGTTTTCATAGCACTCGTCCAAACTTTCAAAGCCAAGAGCGGACAGAACAAAGGGAATGGTCACAATGGCCTGGTCGAATTTTACGAGGATAGCCTTGGCCTTTTCCGCAATCTCCGGCTTATAACCGTTTGGTACTGAAACGTCATATTCTGCGACGGAAACCGCGCTGCTTACGTCAAACATGGCGCTGATATAAGCGTCCCTGCCGCCGTTTTGCGAACCGGTCAGATAAATTCGTCCGTTTTCGTACCGATAAGCGCTGCATTCCTTTGTATACAGTACCACATAGGCGCTTTCTGCGCTTTCATAGGTGAATTCAAATATGCCGTAATTTTTGGAAGCCGTGTGACGCTCTTTGATATTGCCGTCCTCCAGCAGCACCTCATAATGATCCGGCCGCGCGACCTCAAAGTCATGGTCGAATACGCTGGCAGTTTTCATAAAATCCGGCGTATCGCCGCAGACCGTTGGCGTTACTGTTGTGCAGCCGGCAGCAAAACCAAAAATTTTGTCTGAATTGTAACGATCCTTCATACCCATGCGAAAGACCGGCGCGACTACTGCCGCGCCGTGCGGAGACTGCACGTTTGGCGCAGTAGATTGCAGCAGGTGGCCAATCGTACCGATGTTTGTGTTCACATACTGCGTGTAATCGATATTGCTCATAAAAGATATCCTCCCTCTGCCCTTGATCCAAGGGACATATTGCATTCATCATATACCATTCGAATCAAAAAGACAAGTACGCTTGCCCAAAAAGAGCTGCATTTTATTCTTTTCCAGACAGGATCGTTCCTCGGATATTGCAACTGCTTCCAATATTCGATATAATAAAAGCAATGCTATTTGCATTTGACAGGGCACGTTACATGCGCCGGCGGAATCAATGCAGCAGGAATAAGGGAGGGAATTTGTTTGTTTCAGTTTATCCGGCTCAAAGGGCAGAGACGAACTTTTATTCAATATCTTTTATCGGTTACCGCGCTGTTTTTGATTGCATCGCTGGTTATCTTTCAAATTCTGCTGCAAAGCGAAGCCGGAAAGCATGCACAGTACAGCAACGCCTTTTTCTCCACAGTACAGTCCAATCTGTCCCGCATGGTATCCTCCATTGATTCTTATATGACCAGGCTTTACGCAAATACCAAGCTGCTTGATGATTTTTTGACCTATTTCAGCAGCAATGCTGAGGAATACCTTTCTGAGAAATTTGACGATATGGCGCAGTCGATGGACTCCACTTCTTTTCTGCGGGATTTCAAGATGTTTGTGCGCGAGAACGACTATCTGATAAAGAGAGTGGTGTTTTGTGGAGACAGCAATACCAATATGATTACGTTTTCGTCAAACGGCGGTGCGGATTATACGTTTAATGCGAATCTTGCACAGATTTCACTTCCGCAGAACGATCTCTCCTACGGCTATCTGTATACCCGCACCATTACGTCGCCGGACGATTTCTCCAAAACGATTGGAACGGTTATCTTTGTCATTGATACGCCGCGCATTTTTTCGGAAACGGACAGCACCTATCTTTATAACGCGGCGGTTGTGAATGAGGACAGCGTATATCTTTTCTGTCCCGGCAATGGGATTCTTTCCGCCAAAAAGATCAATGAGCTCTACGCAATGCCTTCCGTACCGGAAAACGGATTTTTCTCCTCCGTATATTATACGGCGCTTTCGTCTACGCAGTTTTCTTTTAAGCTGATTACCGCCGCCAGCTTTTCGCAGATGATCCGGCAAAACGCTATGGTGTTTCTTCTGGCGCTTTTTTTGCTTTTGGTTGTCTATCTGCTCGTCATGCTGCTGCTTGTAACTCGTCTGGAGTCGGACGCCCGCGCTCTGCACAGTATTCTGGATTTTATTGAAACGGCGGAGAACGGAGAATTCCGGGATATTCAATTTAAGAACCGGCGGGATGAGTACGCACAGATTGCCGCGGCGCTTACCCGGATGGGCCGCAGCATCGAACGCCATATTGATCGGGAATATGTGTTGACACTGGAAGAACAGAAAGCAAGAATGGCCGCGCTGCAAAATCAGATCAACCCCCACTTTCTCTATAATACGCTCGAGATTATTCGCTGCCGCGCGTTGATGAATCGCGATGAGGAGGTATCTACGGCTATTGAGAACCTCGGCAGCCTCTACCGCGATATTGTGAAGGGGGACGAGAATATCTCCATCGGGCAGGAGCTTGCGATCCTGACGCACTATCTTGACTTGATGCAGTTTCGCTATCCGGATCATTTCACCTATCAGATTGATGTTCCCAAAGAGGTGTGCGACGCAAAAACGGTAAAATGCTGGATGCAGCCGATCGTCGAAAACTTTTTTAAGCACGGCTTTGACCGCACAAATGAATTTAATCTGCTGATGATTGAAGGAGAGATTGACGCATCCGGCTATCTGCTGCGTTTTACCAATAACGGTGCGCCGATAGAGGACTCCGCTCTTCTTGAAATCCGGTCGTGGCTTTCTGGCGATACGTCCATACAGGAGAAGGCCTCCGGACGGCTGGGACTCAAAAACGTATATCAGCGCCTGCATCTGCTATACGGCCCGGATTTCTGCATGCAGATTGAAAACCGCGAGGAGGGCGGCGTTTTGATCTGCGTACATATTCCAAGCATCACGGAGGAGTGACACCATGTATCATATTTTAATTGTAGACGACGAACCGGATATTCTGAAGGGCATTTCCATGATGATGGACTGGGAGCTTTTCGGCGCCGCGCCGCCGGCAACCGCACAGAGCTGTAAGGAGGCGTTGGATGCTGCGCTGAAGGATCCGCCGGACATTGTGCTTGCCGACATCCGTATGGACGACGGATGGGGATACGATCTGCCCCTTACCTTCCGCGAAAATGGCCTGAAGGCCTATTTTATCATGATCAGCGGATATGACGATTTTCAATATGTCCGGCAGTCTCTGGTAAACGGCGCAAGGGATTACCTGCTAAAACCGGTGGCAAAGGATGCGCTGATGAATGCCATCCGTAAAATTGTCGAGGAAGAGCTCGGCGGAACGGTTCGGCCGGAGGCGGCGGTAAAAATTGACTCCATCACGGGACAGCCGTTCTCCGCTTATTCCAATCTGACCGCCAAGTTGGTTTCCGTGCTTCAGCGGCGCTATGGAGAAAAGCTTTCGCTTAATATGCTTGCAGATCAGTTTAAGGTGAACAACAAATATCTGGGACGTATTTTTTCACAGGATACGGGTCTCAAATTTTCAGAGTATTTGTTTGTGCTGCGGCTGGAAACTGCCTCCGCGATGCTCAGAGACAGCGAGGACACCGTACAGGAGATCGCTCAGCGCGTAGGATATTCGTATATGCCGTACTTTTATAAGCATTTTAAAAGCTATTTTGGCATATCGCCGTCTACCTTTCGTCCGGAAGCCGAGGAGGAACCGCAATGAATCGTTGGAAAAAAAGCTGTTGTATTCTTCTGTCGCTTGTTCTGTGCATTCTTTCCGGATGCGCTCAGGGCGATACCTCCTCCAAGCCGCAGTATAGGCCGCGTTTGATTTATTACACCATCGGCAACCCGGATCCGGATCTTTCCAAGGTGAACGAGGCGTTAAACCGCCTTTTGGAAGAAAAGGGTGCGAATTATTCGATTGATTATCGCAAAATTGCATGGGCCGATTACGGCAGTGAGATTACCACGCTGATCGGCAGCGGGCGCTTTGACATTGCGTTTGCGACAGGAAAGGATCAGGGCGATTATCTGGGCGGCGCGCAGGGCGGCGTATGGCTTTCGCTTGACAGCTATTTGCAGGGAAGCGCTGCGGAGCTGTATCATGCAGTAAATCCGCTTTTCTGGGAGGGTGCGCGTATCGGCGGCCATATTTATGGCGTTCCAACAAATAAAGAGCTTTCCGCACCGGAATGGTTTATTTTTGCAAAAGATCTGGTCGAAAAGTATAACGTCGATATTACGCAGTATCAGACGCTGGAATCGCTTGAGCCGATTCTGCGCGCGGTTCGGGACAACGAGCCGCATCGCATCCCGTTTCGCCTTGATTCAGAGGCGCGTAATTTTTTTGCGCTGGACGGTTATGAATACGTGCTTGGAAAAGATACGCCGCTGATGATTCGTTCGCTTGACGAGTCGCCGGAGGTTGTCAATATTTTTGAAACCAACGAGGGACAGCGCGTAGTGCATACGCTTCGCCGCTATTATCAGGCCGGTTATATCAATGAGGATGCTGCCCTGCGTGAAACTAC
>UQQY01000098.1 GCA_900543295.1 uncultured Oscillospiraceae bacterium
TACCGTCGTGCTGGGCGGACGCCTGGACGGCAGCCTGCTTTCCATGATAAACGAACGCGGGCTGGTCGCCTCCGATTACTTAAAGCGGGAAGAACTTGCCGTCAAAAACGCCGCCGTTACCGCCGAGGGCGCGGTCTGCCTCGCCATGGAAGAGCTTCCCTACACCATCGACCAAACGCCCGTGCTGGTGATTGGTTATGGCCGAATCGGCCGCCTGCTCGCCAAAAAACTCGGCGCACTCGGTGCAAAGGTCACCGTTGCCGCGCGATCGCTGGAGGCGCGCGCCTGGGCGCAGACAGAGGGCAGCGCCGCCTGCTCTATCGAAGAACTCGACAAGGCGCTGCCTGCCTTTCCCTTGATTTTTAACACTGCCCCTGCCGAGGTCTTGAGCGAAGCGCTGCTCACCCGTGTCCGGCTTGACTGCCTGATCGTCGATCTTGCCTCAAAGCCCGGCGGCATCGATCAGCTATGCGCGCGCAGGCTGGGCTTAAAAACCATCTGGGCGCTCTCCCTTCCCGGAAAAACCGCACCGTATACCGCTGCACAGATTATCGCCGAAACCGTCGAAAACATCGACGCGGAAAGGAGGCGGGCGTATGGCGCGGATTAGACTGGGCTTTGCCCTGACCGGTTCGTTCTGCACGTTCCGTCAAAATCTTGATTTGATGCGCACGCTGAGCGGAGAATACGATATTCTCCCGATCTTTTCCTATCATGCGGCTTCTCTGGACACCCGCTTCGGAAAAGCGGCAGATTTTCTCGCAGAAGCGGAGGAGATCTGCAAAAAACCCGTTATCCGCACCATACAGGGCGCGGAACCGGTTGGCCCTGCCGATATGACCGATCTGATGCTCGTCTCCCCCTGTACCGGCAACACGCTGGCAAAGCTCGCCCTGTCCATCACCGACACTCCTGTCACCATGGCGGTGAAATCCCATCTGCGGCGGCAGCGTCCGGTCGTTGTCGCCGTATCTACAAACGACGCGCTTTCCGGCAGCGCCAAAAACATCGGCGCGCTTTTCAATCTGCGCCATTACTATTTTGTACCGCTCAGACAGGACGATGTGCAAAAAAAGCCAACCTCGCTCGTGGCGGATTTCTCCCGCGTTCCGCAAACGCTGTCCGCCGCGTTAAACGGCGTACAAATCGAACCTGTCGTGTTCTAAACTCTGCACTGCCAAACAGAATTGGCGGCCAGCATGCAATCCGGTTTTTCCATAAGAAAAAACGCCTCTCTAAAATCAAGAGAGGCGTTTACTCTTTTCGTCGTTTAGGCGTTTTCTTCAATGTATTTTACGATGTCGCCAACCACTTTGATGTTCTGAAGCTGTTCATCCGGAACTTCAACGTTAAACTCTTCTTCAATAGACATCACGATATCGGCGATGTCCAGGGAATCCGCGCCCAGATCGTCGGTAATCGAAGCTTCCATCGTGACTTTGTTCTCATCTACATCAAGCTGGTCTACCAGAATCGCTTTGACCTTATCAAAAACCACAGCTGCAACCTCCTTTATCGGTAATGTGATCTATATCATATCCGGGCGAACCGCAGATATAATATCAAAAAGAACCATTGCACAGATAAGCACGGCGATCAATCGAGCCCTTCATCAAATTCCCCGATTTTTCTAAATTTATTATATCGGCTGTCGAGCAGGATTGCAACCTCTTTTTGCATAATTCTCTGTAAAGCGCCGAAAAGATAATGCGAAATGTTCTCCGCAGTCTGCTGCGGATTGTTGTGCGCGCCGCCGGTCGGCTCCTCGATGATGACGTCGCACACCTGAAGCTCTGCAAGATCCTCCGCCGTAATGCGCAGCCTGTCCGCCGCCTCCTTTTCCCGTGAGGCGTCCTTCCATAAAATACTCGCAAAACCGCGCGGCGATATGACGGTATACACCGCATTTTCAAGCATGGCAAGCTCGTCGCATACGCCAAGCGCCAGCGCGCCGCCTGAACTGCCTTCTCCCAGCACAATGGAGATAACCGGCGTTTTTAAGCGGGAAAACTCCATCAGATTCCGGGCAATCGCCTCGCCTTGTCCGCGCTCCTCCGCGGCAACGCCGCAAAAAGCACCCGGCGTATCAATAAAGCATACAACCGGACGGTGAAACTTCTCCGCCTGCTTTGCAAGGCGCAGCGCTTTCCTGTATCCCTCAGGATGCGGCATAGCGAAATTAGAGCGCTTGTTTTCTTCTAAATTGCGCCCCTTTACCTCGGCGATCACCGTAATTGGGATTCCGCGGAAATTCGCAATTCCGCCCAAAATCGCCTGATCGTCGCCAAACAGACGGTCTCCGTGCAGCTCGCAGAACTCGTCAAACAAAAGCGGGATATAATCATGAATCGTCGGCCGGTTCTTGTGATGCACAATGTCAATCCGCTCTGACGCAGTGAGTGCGCTCATCGGCTCGCCTCCCTTGTATGCAGACGAATCAGCCTTGATATGGTTCGTCTCAGATTCTTACGCGGCACAATCATATCTACAAAACCGTGCTCCATCAAAAATTCCGCTGACTGAAAGTCGTCCGGAAGCCGCTGGCGGATCGTGTCTTCAATAACGCGCCGTCCTGCAAAGCCAATCAGCACCTTCGGCTCCGCAATGATAATATCGCCGAGCGATGCAAACGAAGCGGTCACGCCGCCCGTAGTCGGATCAGTCAAGACGGTGATATAGAGAAGACCTTTGTCGCTGTGGCGGGCCACAGCCGCGCTCGTTTTCGCCATCTGCATTAAAGAGACAATGCCCTCCTGCATTCTGGCGCCGCCGGATGCCGCAAAAACCACAACCGGCAGATTCTTTTGCGTGGCCCGCTCAAACGCGCGCGTCAGCTTTTCGCCGACCACGCTTCCCATGGACGCCATCATAAAGTGGGAGTCCATCACCGCAATCACGCAATGCTTGTTGCGAATCCGGCATTCGCCCGTCAAAATGGCGTCCCGCAGACCGGTTTTTTTCTGCAAATCCGCAATCTTCTTTTCATACCCGTCAAACTGGATCGGATTTTTACTGGTCATATCCGCATCGTATTCTTCAAATGTTCCCTTGTCAATGGTGAGATCCAGCCGCTCCTGTGCAGTCAGGCGCGCGTGATAGCCGCAGCTTGTACACACCTTTGACGCCCCGACAAAATCATCCATAAACATGGAGCTTCCGCAGCGCGGGCACTGGAACAAAAGATCGCGCGGAATGCTGACCTTATTCTTTTTGTCCGCACGATTGTCATTTTCCGCGCGGAATTTTACAACCTTAAATAAATCCTCAAGCAAGCTTTTCGCCTCCTTCCGGCGCATTAGCCGGCCTTTTTATACGCATGGCGAGGACATTTACCGCCATGATCTGTCAGAATGAAAAATCAGCGAATACGAAAACCGCGGCGTGTGCAGCGGTTTTCGTATTCGGAAGATTTCTTTCCTCAGCTTTCGCTTTTCTTCTGTGCCGCAAGCTTTCTTCCAAGGTAGCCGATGTCGTACCGCGCTGTTTCAAAGTTCTTGTCCCGCAGCAAATCAAGCTGGAAATCGATATTCGTATCAACGCCCTCCACCAGAAATTCGGCGAGCGCCCACTTCATCTTGCGGATCGCTTCGTCGCGCGTCGGCGCATAGGCAATCAGCTTCGCTATCATACTATCATAATATGGAGAGATCGTAAAGCCCTGATATACGGCGCTGTCAATCCGGATACCCGGCCCGCCCGGCATATGCAGCGCAGTAATCTTCCCCGGCGAAGGTCTGAAATTATACAGGGGATTCTCTGCATTGATACGGCACTCGATGGCATGGCCGGTAAGCTTTATATCCTTCTGTGTGAAAGGAAGTCTTTCTCCCGCGGCCACCAGAAGCTGCCAGCGCACCAAATCGACGCCCGTTACCATCTCCGTCACCGGATGCTCCACCTGAATGCGGGTGTTCATTTCCATAAAATAGAACTGCCCGTCCTCTGCAAGCAAAAATTCAATGGTGCCGGCATTTTTATAACGGCATGCCTGCGCCGCCCGTACTGCCGCCTCGCCCATTTTAAGGCGCGTCTCCTCCGGCAAAACCGGACACGGCGACTCTTCAAGTACCTTTTGGTTGCGCCGCTGCATCGAGCAGTCGCGCTCGCCCAAATGCACGACGTTTCCATATGCGTCCGCCAGAATCTGAATCTCGACATGACGCGGATTCACGATAAATTTTTCGAGATACACCTCGTCGTTTGCAAAAAACGAAAGCGCCTCCTGCTGGGCGGAGACCATAGCGGACTCCAGATCCGCCTCAGTGTTCACAAGACGGATTCCCCGCCCGCCGCCTCCGGCAGAAGCCTTAATCATCACCGGATATCCAATCTCTCCAGCGATTTTTTTCGCTTCCTCCGGCGTTTTCACCACGCCGTCCGAGCCCGGCACAACCGGCACGCCCGCCTCCCGCATAGTTTGTTTCGCAGTGGCCTTGTCGCCCATCATCTCCATCGATTCGGCTGACGGACCGATGAACGTCACGCCGCATTTTTCACAGTTGCGCGCAAACGCCGCATTTTCGGAGAGAAAGCCAAACCCCGGGTGCACGGCGTTCGCACCGGTAAGCTCGCACGCGGCGAGAATGGACTTGACGTTTAAATAGCTGTCCTTGGTTGCAGCCGGACCGATACAGACCGCCTCGTCCGCAATCTGCGCATGCAGCGCGCCGCGATCCGCCTCGGAAAAGACGGCGACCGTGCGCACACCAAGCTCCCGGCAGGCGCGGATAATGCGCACCGCGATTTCGCCGCGGTTCGCAATCAGTACTTTGTTGAACATAATAAAACGCGTTCTCCTTTAAGCGCCGATGGCGAAAGTAATTTCGCAGGTAACGGCGCGCTTTCCGTTTACGGAGGCCACCGCTTTTCCCACACCGATCGGGCCGCGCGTCTTGACAATCTCCACTTCCAGACGGATGGTATCGCCCGGCACGATCTTCTGACGGAATTTCGCTTTGTCAATGCCCGCAAAATACGCAATCTTCCCCTTGTTTTCCGGCAGGGAGAGCGCGCATACCGCACCCGCCTGCGCCAGCATTTCAATTGTCAGCACACCCGGCTGCACCGGCTCCTGCGGAAAATGTCCTTTAAACCAAAACTCGTCCGGCTTCAAATATTTTTGCGCAACAACGCGCACGCCCGGCTCCATCTCCAAGACCTCGTCGATCAGCAAAAACGGGTCGCGGTGCGGGATAATCTCTTTAATCTGTTCCTGTGTTAAAAGGGGCATACCGATTCTTCCTTTCCGTCAGCGGATCACCATGATGGGTTGGCCGTATTCCACGCCCTGTCCATCCTCCGCCAAAATTTCAGCGACTTCGCCGTCAAATTCGCTGGTGATCTCGTTCATCAGCTTCATGGATTCAATGATAAATAAAACGTCGCCCTTTTTCACCCTTGTGCCGACCGACACAAACGGCTCCTTATCCGGCGCAGGCTGCGAATAATAGGTGCCGACAATCGGGGATTTTACCACATTGCCGGCCGGCGCCTCCGCTTTTTTGGGAACCGCCTGAACCGGCGCCTCCGCCGCGGGCACGGCAGGGATAATCTGTGCGTCGGGGGTAACGCAGACTGTCTGCGCAGGCTGTCTGGCCTCCGCCTTGAACGTAAAATCCCCCTGCGCAACTGTAATTTTCTGGAGCCCCAGCGCAGACATTTTGTCTAAAAGCTCTTTCATTTCCGAAACGCTCAGTTTAAGTTCCGCCATGGTATTCTCCTTTAATCCTCGTATTTTTTAAACAGCAGGCTCGCATTGTGCCCGCCGAAGCCCAATGAGTTTGACAGCGCGTATTTCACGTCCGCCTTTCTTGCGCCCTCGGTCACATAATCAAGGTCGCACTCCTCGTCCGGCGTCTCATAGCCGACCGTCGGCGGCAGAATTCCCTCCTCAAGCGCCTTTGCGCAGACAATCGCCTCAATTGCGCCCGCCGCGCCCAGAAGATGGCCGGTCATTGATTTTGTGGAGCTTACCGCAAGCTCGTATGCATGTCCGCCAAAGGCCTTTTTGATCGCCTTTGTCTCATACTTATCGTTTAAACCGGTAGAGGTACCGTGCGCATTGATATAGCCTACCTCTTCCGGACGGATTCCCGCCTCTTCACAGGCCGTGCTCATCGCATGCGCTGCGCCCTCGCCCTCCGGATCAGGGCTTGTCATATGATATGCGTCGCCTGTCGCGCCGTAGCCAACAACCTCGGCGTAGATTTTGGCGCCGCGCGCCTTTGCGTGTTCATATTCCTCCAGCACCAGAATCGCGCCGCCCTCGCCCATAACAAAGCCGTCGCGGTTCTTGTCAAACGGAACGGACGCGCGCGACGGATCCGCCGCGTGGGAAAGCGCTTTCATATTGTCAAATCCTGCCACGGAAAATTCGATAATCGCCGCCTCGCTTCCGCCGGTCACACACGCGTCCAGATAGCCGTTTTTAATTGCGTGAAACGCTTCGCCAACCGCATGTGCGGACGTCGCGCACGCGCTGACCGGCGCGTAATTGATCCCTTTAAAATGATATTTCATTGAAATCGAGCCGGCCGCCATATTGATAATCATCATCGGCACAAAAAAGACAGAAACGCGCTTTCCGCCTTTTTCCATAAATTTTCTGTACTCGTTTTCAATCGAGTGAAAGCCGCCGATACCGCTGCCGACAATTACGCCCACGCGATAGGGGTCGAGATCTGCAAAATCCGTACCGCAGTCCTTCATCGCCTCGTCCGCCGCAACCAGCGCAAACTGATTAAAGCGGTCGGTACGCCTGAGCTCGCGCTTGTCAAAATAGTTGAGCGGATCGTAATTTTTTGCCTCCGCCGCAACCTTTACATCGCAGTTTGCCGTATCAAAGCCTTCGATCGGCGAAATACCGTGACGGCCGTTTTTCATACTGTCCCAGAATTCATTCACATTCAATCCGGTTGAGGCAATTGCGCCCATTCCGGTAATGACTACTCTTCTCATACATTTCCTCCGTTTGTCCGGATTTCCGCTCACATTGCCATGCCGCCGTCGATGACGATCACCTGCGCGGTTATAAACGAAGCGTCGTCGGAAACGAGGAAGGAAACCGCGCCCGCGATCTCCTCCGGCTGTCCGAAGCGGCGCAGCGGAATCTGCGATTTGATCTGTTCTTTATATTCCTCGCCGAGCACCTCCGTCATCGGGGTTTCAATAAATCCCGGTGCAACGGCGTTTACCGTAATATTACGCGGGCCAAGCTCCTTTGCGGCGGTCAGTGTCATGCCGACAACGCCCGCCTTTGACGCGCTGTAATTCATCTGACCCGGATTGCCGTAAAGCCCCGCCACAGACGTGACGTTTACAATGCGGCCGCTTCTCTGTTTCATCATAACGGGCGTTACATGACGGATCATATTGAACACGCCCTTATAGTTGACGCTTGCCACCATATCGAACTGTTCCTCGCTCATGCGGGCGATCAGACCATCCTTTGTGATGCCGGCGTTGTTTACCAGCACGTCAACCGTGCCAAAGCGCACCTTTACGGCCTTTACCATCTCTTCACACGCCGCAAAGTCGGAAACGCTTGCAATAAAGCACTCCGCCTCCACGCCGAACGATTCGCATGCCGCCTTTACCTCAAGGCCGCCGTTTTGCACCTCGGCCTCAGAGCGGCAGTTCACCGCGATGTTAAAGCCGTCCTTCGCCAGACGTTTTGCAATGCATGCGCCGATTCCCTGCGATGCTCCTGTAATCAATGCTGTTTTTCTCATCATTTAACACTCCCTAACCGCACCCGCTTCTCTGTCCGGCGGGCTGTCCTTTTTATGCTGTCGCAAAAATTTCTCTTTATTGATAAAGCCGCTTTTGCGGATTACCATTCAAATACTGCCGCAGCATACACCAACCCGCCGCCGAAGCCGACGGTGCACAGCTTCTGCCCGCGCGTCAGCTTTCCCGCGCGCTCGGCCTGCGCAAGACAGATCGGGATGCAGGCGCTCGACATGTTTCCGTACTCCTCAATGTTGATATAAAAACGGTCAAGCGGCACATTCAGATTTTTGGCCGCAGTCTCCAGAATACGGCGGTTCGCCTGATGCGAAAAGACCCAGTCCAGTGCATCCGGCTCAATCCCCGCCTTCGCACATGCGGCCTTTACTGCGCCCGGCATGGCGCGCGTCGCAAATTTGTAGACCTCTCTGCCGTCCTGGTGCAGCTTGTGAGGCGCCGTCTCGGCAAAGCCGTCGGCCATTGTATCAAACGGAGCCTTTCTGAACGGATTCATTCCCGGCTCCACACCGCGCGCAAACAGGAAGTGTCCGCCGGTCGGGTCCGATCCAAGCTCGCTCACAAACGGCGCATCGGATTTTGTGAGAACCGCCGCGCCCGCACCGTCGCCAAACA
>UQQY01000099.1 GCA_900543295.1 uncultured Oscillospiraceae bacterium
AGTACCGTCAGAACACCGGGCTTATCCAGCGCATACTGGATGCACTGCGCAGGCGTCATAGCTTTGTGGAAGGGGGATTTTTTCGCGTCCAGAAGCTGTCCTGCATTAAACGGCTTCATGACGGAGATGCCAACCCCTTCCTTTTCGCAGCGGCGGTACAGAGCATAGCGTTCTTCGCTGGTGCCGTTTGCGTATTCTCCCTGACCGTAGTCATACATCGGATTGATGGAGAACATCAGCATATCCAGAATTCCCAAATCCAGCACCTGATGCACCAGATTCGGCGCGTGAGAGGATAGGCCGATATATTTGACCACACCCTGCGCCTGCATATCCAGAAGATACTTCAAAGCGCCGCTTTTTTCGTATGCGGCAAGATCCGCGTTTTCGTCCAGACAGTGAATAAACCCAAAATCGATATAATCTGTCTTCAGATTTTGCAGCTGCCAATCCACAGAGCGCTTTATTGTATCCAGATCCGTACTCCAGCCGTATGCGCCGCTTACATAATTGGCTCCAAAATGCACCTGGAGCATGACGTCATTGCGGCATCCCTGCAATGCCTTGCCGTAGGCCGGAAAAATGGAAGCATGGCCGCCGGCCATATCAAAATAGTTCACGCCATGCTCCAGAGCATAGGTAACGGTTTCGATGATCTTCTTCTCGGGCTGTTCGCCGACTACAGAAGAGCCCATGCCGATTACACTGATTTCTTCTTCCCCATGAGGCAGTTTTCGATATTCCATATTCAGTCTCCTTTTCCGACGCTTCTGTGAGAGACGGCCTCTCAGGCAGCGTCCGCCGTTTTATTGAAAGCATTCAAGTCTGTCAGCTTGTCTTCCCTCATCAGAAGGTGTGAACAGCAATTCCGTGATGATTCGTGTCCTGCTCTTTACATGCCGATCATGGAGGAAAACTCGGACATCATTTCGGATATTTTAATCTGCTGGGGACAGACCTGCTCACAGCTGCGGCAGCCCAGACAGTTGGCCGGGCGTTTTTCCTCCGGCATGCTGGATACTGCCATAGGCGCAATAAATCCGCCGCCGGTAATTTTATGTTCGTTATAGAGGGAGATTATCTGCGGAATAGGAAGCGCCTGAGGGCAGTGGGTGATGCAGTAGCGGCAGGCGGTGCAGGGCAAACCGCCTTTTTTCGTTTCTTCATCAGCCATAGCCGTCAATGTATGAAACTCATTTTCGTTCAGAGGCTCGTCCGTAGAATAGGTTTCTATATTCGCTTTAAGCTGTTCCATATTGGACATACCGGACAGTACCATGGTTACGCCGGGGATGCTCTGTAAGAAGCGGAAGCCCCACGCAGGGATGGATTCTTCGGGACGCATGGCCTTTAGTACCGCTGCCTTTTCGTCTGAGACATTGGCCAATCGGCCGCCCCGCAGCGGCTCCATAACCCAGATGGGAATACCGGCCTCATTCAGCAGCCTGACCTTCTCATCAGCGGCCTGAAAATGCCAGTCCATATAGTTTAACTGGATCTGACAAAACTCCATATGCGCTCCGTAGGCCGTCAGAAATCGCTTCATAACGTCCAGGCCGCCGTGAGTAGAGAAGCCCAGATGCTTGATCCTGCCGTTTTTCTTCTGCTCCAGCAGATATTCGAGAATACCGAATTCGGGGTTTAAGTAGTCGTCAATGTTGCCTTCGTAGACATTGTGAAACAGATAAAAATCAAAGTAGGACGTTTGACACTTTTCCAACTGTTCCTCGAAAATTTCCTTTACCTTCGGCATGTTGGTATTGTCGTAACCGGGAAACTTTGTAGCGAGATAGTAACTTCCGCGGGGATACTGGGACAAAAACTTGCCTGCGCTCAGTTCGGAGTTGCCGTTGTGGTATCCCCATGCAGTGTCAAAATAGTTGACGCCGTTTTTATGAGCATAGTCAATCATTTCCGCAACGGCGGCTTCATCCACCACGCTGTTGTCCCCGTTCACCACGGGCAGCCGCATCATGCCAAGTCCTAACGCGGATAAGGAAATATCTTTAAATTTTCTGTAGATCATTGCTGTTGCCTCCTTCATCTGCTGCTTTTCATCTCATGTTTGCGTTCGCCCTTCACAAAAGCGTTTACCCTCGCCCTTGTATTGTCGTTAGGGCGAGGGGGTTCAATATAAAAATCCGTTTCATCGCTCCTTTACGATTCAAGATTTCGAATCAGATAGTCCATACAGTCCACATGGCTTTGCATTTCGTGGAGCTGCTCCATCATGATGCGGCGCTGCCGTTTCAGCCAGCATAGCTGATCCGCTTTGGTTCCGTGCTTTACAACAACTAAATATTGCTGAATATCTTCCTGAGTACATCCGCAGGCGGTCAGACATGCGTTGATTTCTTCTTCATTTTTCCATGTGTTCATTTTCCAGAACCTCCGTAATGTTATTTTAACACTCCCTTATAAGAATAGCAAATTGTTATTATTAATAGAAAACCATGCTTGACAGGAATGGACTTGCGGTTTATATTGGTCACAAGGAGGGATAAATATGATCGAGACACGTCTAATCTCCTACTTTCTTGCTGTGGCGCGGGAGCAGAGCATTACAAAGGCGGCCAATGTGCTCCATATAACCCAGCCAACCCTTTCAAAGCAGATGATGGAGCTGGAAAAGGAGCTGGGATGTCGGCTGTTTATCCGTGGCAAAAAGCAGATTACTCTCACAGAAGAAGGGCACTATTTCCGCCGCAGAGCTCAGGAAATGATAGAACTTTTAACAACTACGGAAGCGACTCTGCATAGCGAGGAGCAGTTTATCAGCGGTGAGATCACGCTGGGCTGCGGCGAGACTGCCCAGATGAAATATATTGCCGCAAAGTTTGCAGGATTTCATGCCCTGTATCCGGAGGTTCGCCTGAATCTTTACAGCGCCAACACTGAGGCGGTCCTGGAGCGCATGGACAAAGGATTGGTGGATGTGGGGCTTCTGCTGAATCCACCTATCCATGAAAAATACGAATACATAAATTTGGGGTACAGTGATCGATTCGGTCTGCTGATGCCGAAAAATTGCGCGTTGGCACAGGAGCCGTGGATTTCCGTGAATGATCTGAAACGGCTGCCTCTGCTGGTTTCAGCCCAAACTTTCAGCCGTTTTGAACAGTCCAGCTTTCCTCTGAGCGAAACAGAAATCCGGGTCGTTTCCTGCTATAACCTGATTTATAATGCTTCATATTTTGTGGAACAGGGACTGGGATATGCTCTGACATTGGAAGGACTCATCGATACAAGCAACCGTGCGTTGACCTTCCGTCTCATCAAGCCGTTTATCGAAGCACCGTGGAAGCTGGTCGCCAAAAAATATTTGCCGCAGGCGCCTGCGGTGAAGGCTTTTATGAGTTTATTTCGCGAAGCAGGCAGCCAATAAATCGAAATAAAGAATTTTTAATAATTATCCCTGCGGTAAATCGCAGAAAAGACAGAAGACGCAGCCCCTTACCATATGATTTTGGAAGACGTCTATCAGTGCCTTGAAACATAAAAATCCGTTGTCTGTCCGGATAAGCTGTGATATTTGTCCGCTGTCATCAAACAAAGACGATCGTTGGGCAAAACCGGCATCTCCTCGTACTTTATCAACTCAAAACCGCTGGCTTGCTTTCTTCAGCCGTTCCTTATGCTGCAAATGCATACGCTCACAGAAGATGGATTCCTTTATTGAGCATAGTAAACTTTGGTGCGCCTTTTATGGGAATCAGGGCTCTTCGTTATTTTTGGCCGTAGTAAGGGAAAAAGCATCACAAAGGCTTCAGAGGTTCTACACAGTACACAGCCAGCGCCTTTAGGCGCTGGCTGATAACAGCGGCTTATAACCCCAGAGCAAACCACCCTTTGCACAGGTAGTTTTGATTTCCCGAAAAAAAGAACATTCCTCCTTGATACAATGGCGGATTATTCAGAACCCAGAAAGAAAGAATGTCCTTTTTGGCAAACAGTTTAGCCCATACAGGATGAGTAGGGCTTCAGACAATAGGTCTGTGCGACAAAGTCAAAGCATTCTTCAAAGGGCTTTCCGTCTATGTAAATCCATCTTTTGATAAAATCTGGCGTCAGGCGAATCAGCCGTTCATTCGCAAGACCGGAATACAGGCTGTAGGAGTGGGAATACGCCTGCCGGTACCGTGTCAAAAAATCCTGATGATCCAAAGGTCTGCCGAGAAGCGTACAGGTTCCTTCAATCTGCACGTTGTCGAAGCACAGCGCGGCATTTGGATTGTTTTGAAGCTGCTGAAATTTCCGCATAGATTGATCGGTTTGAAAATAAAACGCGCGGGAAAGAATCAGAATACTCATCATTCTGGAGGTAACCCTTCCGTCGGCTGACGTAGACAAAACCATTTTACGATGATCGCCCAGTTGTTCAAACAGCGCGGCCGCCTGCTCATGAAATGAATAAGTACTGCTCATCAGAAGATCCTCCTTGTCCCCTTTTTATTATCATTTTATCATGACATATACGCGAGCGCAAGCATCAGAAAGACGCTTGCGCTCGTAGAGAAATATGAAAAATTTTGTTGCGATTACTCCGCTGTTTTCAGCATGTTCTCTGCAAAGATGCCGTATCCCTTTGTCGGATTGCTGACAAAGACGTGCGTAACCGCGCCAACAAGCTTCCCGTCCTGCAAAATAGGACTGCCGCTCATTCCCTGAACAATACCGCCCGTTTTTTCGAGAAGCTCTGGATCGGTAACGGTGAGCACAAGATTTTTTGTGATCGCCTGCTCGTTTAAATCAATTTTGTCAATACGGATTTTGTATTCTTTGATTCCGCCGTCGTCAAGCGTACAGCGAATGACGGCGTCTCCGGTTTTGACCTCCTGCTTGTTTAAAACCGGAACGGCTTCCTGTGGGGTTAGAAAATCGCTGTGCAGCTCGCCGAAAACGCCAGTTTCGCCGTTTTTATAAAGGCTTCCGTAAACCTCGTTGGAGGCAAAGCTGCCGCTCAGCTCACCCGGCGCCCCTGATTGGCCCTTGATAATGCCGTTTAGACGAACGCGGCAGATCTGTCCGTCCGAAAGCGGCATAAGCTGACCGGTATCGCTGTCGCTGATGCCGTGTCCCAGACCGGCAAAGGCGCCGGTTTTTGCGTCGTAATAGGTGATGGTACCAAGACCTGCGGTTGAGTCGCGCACCCAAAGCCCGCCTTTATAGCTGCCGTCGATTTTCGACTTTGCAGGCGTCAGGATGGTGCGGCAAAGCTTTTCCTCCCGGCGAAAGCTGATGGAAACCGGTGCGCTGTCCTGCGCCAGAACAGCGGCCAGCGACTCGTTTGAAGAGACGCTCTGCCCGTCGACCGAAAGGATAATGTCTCCTTTTTGAATACCGGCGTCCGCCGCGGGAGAAACCGTGCCGGATTCCGTTTCCACGCTGCCGGTATCGACGACCATAACCCCTTCCGTAAACAGCTTAATGCCAAAAAGCATACCGCCCGCAGAGACATACTTTCGGTCTGCTACGCTGACGTGCGTCTGCGTAACCGGAATGACGCCGAAGAGGCGGACTGTTACGGTCTGACTGGTTCCGATGGATTTTCCGGCAAGGCTTGTCTGATCGTAGGAGACCGGCGCGCCGCTTTGCAGCATCTCCATAGAAGAAAAGCGGAGCTCCTCGCCCGGTGTCACGAAAAACTGCTGCGGAATGCGGTCGGCGTACCAACCGACCGCACCGAATAAAAGTGCTGACAAAACTGCTGCGGAAAGAGCGGTTTTTTGAATTGCGCCGCGTATCTTTTCCCGAAAGGGCTTCATTCCCATTCCCCCGTATTTTGATTTTATGTTCTGAAAGAACTTAAAATCAGTATGACCGAACAAAACGATTTTATGAAAACAGCATTTTTCCATCTGCTTTTTTCATGCATTTGTTGTAAAAAGCAGAAAAATGGCTTATGATAAATAGGAATCAAACGGAGGCTGTTTTTTGGCTGGCTGTCTCAAAAAAGGAAACGCGGACAGCAAAATCTTTTTAAAAGAGGAAAGCAGACGGCAGATACGCCGTCTCCCAAGGAGGAAATTCATATGACAAAGCAGCAGTTAGACCACATCGCGGCGGCCTATGACAGAAACAATATGAGGTTTATCCGCCTGACACAATCCGACAGTCTGGAAGCCGTCCTTGCCGACCGCATTCCTGCGGGCAGCGTCGTCTCCTTCGGCGGCTCCGTGACGCTTGAGGAGTGCGGCGCGCTTCGCATTCTGCGCGAGATGGACAGGGCAGGGCGCATCCGCCTGCTCGACCGGGGCCGTCCCGGACTAAGCAGAGAGGAAACCGAGGAGTTGTTCCGCCAGTCCTTCTTTGCGGATGTGTACCTTGTAAGCACCAATGCCATGACGGAGGACGGCTGGCTATATAACGTGGATGGAAACGGCAAC
Organism: uncultured Oscillospiraceae bacterium; assembly: GCA_900543295.1. GTDB lineage: Bacteria > Bacillota > Clostridia > Oscillospirales > Ruminococcaceae > Paludihabitans. The sequence goes on from UQQY01000099.1 coordinate 6,387, forward strand.
CGTGTCTCCGCCATGATCTTCGGCCCTAAAAAGGTGCTGGTTCTTGCCGGAGAAAACAAGCTTGTGCCGGATAAAGCGGCCGCAGAGGAGCGCGTTCGCCGGATTGCGGCGCCCAAGAACGCCGCGCGCCTGCATAAAGGGACGCCCTGTGTCAAAGCCGAACGCTGCATGGCGTGTCACAGTGCGGATCGCATCTGCTGTTCCTATGTCTTTCTGGGACAGCAGCGCGAGAGAAACCGCATTGAAATTCTGCTGATGGAAGGGTCGTACGGATACTGATGAAAACGCAGAAGAAAACCAATGTTCTGCGCCTCCTGGATCAGGCGCGTATTGCATACGAGTCGTTTGCATACAGCGTGTCGGATGGAAGGACGGATGCCGTAAGCGTGGCAGAGAAGCTGAACGTTCCGGCGGAGCAGGTTTACAAAACGCTTGTAACTGTGTCGGACGGCCCTGCTTACTTTGTCTTTGTAATCCCAGCGGCTGGGACGCTTGATTTAAAGGCGGCCGCCCGCGCTGCCGGTGTCAAAAGTTTGGAGATGCTTCCGCAGGCAAAGCTTTTGCCGCTGACAGGATATGTGCACGGCGGATGCTCGCCAGTGGGAATGAAAAAGCCGTTTCCAACCTTTTTTGACGCATCGGCACAGTCACTGTCGGAGATATTCGTAAGCGCGGGAAAAGTCGGCATGAACGTCCGCGTTTCTTCAGCAGAGCTTGCCGCCTATACTGGCGCGCAGTTTGCAAATGTTTCAAAGGACACAAAGGTGAGGTAAGGATACAGGCAAAATACGTTGGCGTACTGCTTGCCGTGCGCCGCAGACCAATAAGATCGTAATATACGGCGGCGGCAACTCCACAAAGCTCGTAAAGGACGTAATGAACAGCACAAGCCAGATGTGGACGGCATGAAAGAATCGACGGGGGTCGATTTACAGGCGCTGCTTGCAGGTATCGCTGGAGGAAAATGCTGTGGCCGCGAACAGCTCCGTAGACAATACGAAGGAGTATAATACAAATAAAAAGACGGTCTATAAGATAACTGTCATATGAGAGAAATATCCCCCAGCGGAGCCGGGGGATATTTCTTGTTTCTTTGGAAGTAGGAGTATTCTATAATTATACAAATGCACAATATAAATTTTTATCATATATTTTTTGTGGATACATTGACAGCATATCTCATATATGATACACTAAAACTATAAGAAGGAATGTATGATAAACTCATTTTATAAATAAAGGAGCGCTCTTTATGAAAAAGCTGTTAGCTGTTTTTTCCTTTGTTTTGGCAATTCTGTTTACCGCATGTTCCTCCGCGCCGCAGGTCGAAACCGGCGCGTCCGTATACAATCCGTATCCGGAGGCCGAAGCGCCAGCACTGATGGCAATCGAGGACGTCTCGCCGTCTGAACTGGTAGAGCGCGGATCTTCTATTGTTTTGGGAAAACTGAAAAAGGAGCTTGATCCGGAAATCGTCAAGGAAAGTTCGGAGTGGTTTGATGCTCTGCTTGAAAAAAATCCGGATGCAGAGCTTTCCGAGACGATAAGATACCGTTATATTTTTTCTGTTGAGGAAACGCTGTCCGGAGAGGCGCTTCCGGATGAAATTATCATAAAAAATTTGTGGAAAAAAGAATTGAACAACGATGACAGATTTATTTTGATTTTAAATCACACGGAGGAGTATTATACTTTTGCTCATCCAACACAAGCGATTTTTTATGTTTCAGAAGAAGACCGTGTCTATCCCGCTGGACGAATGTCAGGTTCCATTCAATATACCGGCATGACGGTCGGGATGTTCAAAGAAGCGGTCAATTCATGAAATCGCCGTGCTGAAAATCCCAGAACAACATATGGGGGCTCTTTATGAAAAAGCTGTTAGCTGTTTTTTCCTTTGTTTCGGCAATTCTGTTTACCGCATGTTCCTCCGCGCCGCAGGTCGAAACCGGCGCGTCC
>UQQY01000100.1 GCA_900543295.1 uncultured Oscillospiraceae bacterium
CGCAGGAGGGCGTCGAGCTCTTGCTGAACGCAGGTGTTCCGGCTCAAAAAATCGTGATCGGCGCGGCGTTTTATTCCAGGCGCTGGGACGGCGTAAAATCGTCCGAAAATCACGGACTGCATCAGGAGGCTGAGACCGACGGCGGATTCGGCCCCAACTATACGGAAATTGCACTGATCTATGAAAAAAGCCCATCCTTTGTCAAATATTTCGATGAAACCGCAAAAGCGCCGTGGCTCTTTGACGGATACTCCTTCATCTCCTACGATGATCCGATGTCGCTTCATTATAAAGCGGAATATGTCAGAAAGCAGGGACTCGGCGGTATGATGTACTGGCAGCACACGTCAGACGCGACCGGAACGCTGTTTGATGCGATTTACGAGGGTTTATTCCTGTAAACCTTTGCATTCTTAAAAAAACGTGATATACTAAGCAGGTGCAGAACAATTCTCTGCACCTGCTTTTTTATTGAAGGGATTATCGAAGAAAACGTTTCTTCGCTTATATTTGCACATAAAGGAGACTCACGATATGGACAGCATCCGCACGTTTACCGATCAGGAGATCGACGCATTTGTTACCGCTCAAAGCAAGGGGCACTTTATGCAGTCGCCGCGCTGGGGAAAAGTGAAAAGCGAATGGAGAAGCAGAGTCCTTGTCAGTACAGATCAGAACGGCGAAATTCGCGGCACGCTGCACGTTTTGATGCGGAAAACGCCGGTATTCGGCTATTCTTTGATGTATGCGCCGCGCGGCCCGGTCTGCGATATTCACGACGAAAAAACAATCGGCGACTTAATCGCGCAGGCAAAGGCGCTCTGCAAAAAGGAGCGCTGCTATGAGCTGAAAATCGACCCAGACGTGCCGATTGCCGACACGGCTTTTTCCAATCTGATGAAAAAGCAGGGGTTCCGGATCGATACCACGCTGACAGGATTTGCGGGCGCACAGCCGCACTTTGTGTTCCGTTTAAACATCAAGGATCGTACAGAAGACGACATCATGATGGGATTTGAAAAACAGACGCGCAAAAATGTGCGCCGCGCGGTGAAATATGGTATCACCACGAGAATTGGAACGCGCGGGGATATTCCGATCCTCTATGAGATGGTGGAGGAAACCTCAAGAAGGCAGGGATTTGCACATCGTCCGATCGAGTATTTCTACCGGATGTACGATGCGTTTGCCCCCGACTATCTGCGGCTTTATATTATGGAATTTGAAGGCGAGGTCTGCTGCGCAAGCTTCGTCATGAACTACGGCAACAAGGTCTGGTCGGTTTACAGCGGTACAAGCGACAATCACCGTGAAAAGAAGGCGACCTTCTTAATGCGGATGGAGCAGATCCGCTGGGGCTTAGAGCGCGGCTGTGAAATCTACGATCTGATGGGCGTGCCGGGCGAGGTGCCGGAGGATCATCCGCTCTATGGACTCTATGCGGTGAAAAAAGGATTCGGCGGCGAGCTGACCGAATTTGCCGGAGAGATGGACTTGATTACGAATCCGTTTATTTACTTCCTTGCGGAAAACGGCGAGAAGTTTGTCCGCTTCGTCCGCCGCACGGTGAAAACTGCCGGACGGAAGAAAAGGTGAATCGAAATCCGCCGGTAAACGGTATCTAAGCGAGCCATACCGCTTTCGTTGTTCTTTCCTAAAATAAAGAAATGATATTTTAAGACAGCTTTCTTCCAAAGAAAAAATCCCCCGATCGTCATCGGGGGATTTTTGCATATCGACATTTCGGACGGTCTAACTGCCGTGTTTGTCTTTCAACCTTGCATTACCCGCCTTTGCTTTTTCGTTCGCCGAGCGCCCTTTTCAGCTTTTCAAGCGCTTCCGGATACCGCGTCTGACGCATGTGCGGAAACGCCCGCAGCATACGCCGCTCGAAAAAGCGGGGGTTTTCCCTGCCGTCCACACCCTTCTCTTTCAGTCGGGAGAGCCGGTCGGAAACCTGTTCCTTACGCTCCTCCACCTGCTTTTGCAGCTCTTCGCCAAACCGCTTCGTGTTTTCAGAAAGCTCCGCACGCAACGATTCCGCCTTGGCGTAAAGTTCCTCTGCGACGGCCTGTATCTGTTTTAAGCGTCCGTTCATCTTGAGGATTGTATAGACCGTCAAAACCAGATCGGCAATCAAAACGCCGATCAGAACGCCGGTTATCAGAATCATCCATTCTGCCGGAACTGCCGTAACACGGCTGCTGAAATGAGGATGAATCCAAAACACTGTAACAACCGCCATTACGCCGAACAGCAGTGAATTCTTCAGGCAGACCCGCCCGTTTATGTTTAAAAACCGCGCAGAATAATCCCACAGCTTTAAATGGAACAGCATTTCAAGAAGCCATCCTGTAATATATTCAAGCGCGCTTGTCAAAATCATGCCAGCCAAAAAGGTGAGCACAATATTTTTAGAGAACGGCTGCATCGCGAACACAACAATCAGCGCGCCAAAGCCATATACCGGGCAAAGAGGTCCGTTCAAAAAGCCGCGGTTTACAAAATGTCGGCTGCCGACCGAGCAATAAATCGTCTCGCAAACCCATCCCAAAAAGCTGTAAATAAAAAACAAAAGGATATTCTGCAAAACCAGAATCAGCATTTCGTCTCCTCCTGCCCCGCGGCAAGCTCCTCTCTTGCAATGCTCAGCATCAGTTTTATGCGGTTTTCCTGATTGACGCGCGTAGCACCCGCGTCGTAATCAATGGCAACGATATTCGCCTTCGGATTGCGTTCCTTGATACGCCGGATCATCCCCTTGCCGCAGATATGATTCGGCAGGCACCCAAACGGCTGGGTGCATACAATGTTCTCATAGCCCATCTCCGCAAGCTCAAGCATTTCGGCCGTCAGCAGCCAGCCTTCGCCCATTTTATCGCCATAGCCGATTACGCCCTTTACAAGCGATTTCGTATGGCTGTATGAGGAGGGCGGCACATACTGCGACGCTTTTTTTACCGCATCAATCAGAATCGTCTCAAGCTCGGTGCAGTAGCGCATCAGCCTGTGAACGACCGCAAATTTAACCGCGCTGCCGCCGTAAAGCTTGATGTCTTCGAGCCGGTTGTCAATTTTAAATAATGCAAACGCCAAAATACCCGGCAGATTTACCTCGCAGTCCTGTGAAGCGAGGAATCCCTCCAAATCATTGTTTCCAAGACTTGCATATTTGACATAAATCTCGCCTACCACGCCGACCTTCACCTTCGGCACGCGGCGCACCTCAACAGCAGAAAAGTCCGCGACGATCCGGTTCAAATTTGCGGCAATATCCTTTTTGGAACAGCCGTCGCCTTTGTTTAGCTGTCTGGTGAGGATTTCTGTCCACTTATCGACAATCTTTTGCGAATCGCCCGGCGTTGCTTCATAGGGCTTTGTCTGGTTGTGCAGAAGCATCAGCGCATCCCCGTAGACGATGGCGCCCGCTGCGCGCCGGATAATCGGCAGCGTGATTTTAAAGCCCGGATTTTTTTCCATACCGGAGAGATTCACCGACACGACCGGGATATGTTCAAAACCCGCTTTTTTGAGCGCCTTCCGCAAAAGATGAATGTAATTCGACGCGCGGCAGCCGCCGCCTGTCTGAGTAATAAGCAGCGCTACCTTATCAAGATCATATTTGCCGCTTTTTAAAGCGTCTATCAATTGTCCGATGACCAGAATCGCCGGATAGCAGGTGTCGTTGTGGACATATTTTAAACCGGTCTGTGCAATCTCCGGGCCGGAGCTTGTCAAAAGCTCCGCCTTATATCCGAAATGGCGGAACACATTACCCAGAATATTGAAATGGATCGGCGCCATCATTGGGAAAAGAAGCGTATAGTCCTTTTTCATCTCCTTTGTGAACAGAAGCCTGCCCGTCTTGTCATAAATAAGCTTTGCCATGTGGTCTCGCCTCCTTATTCCCGTCCGACCGCCGCAAACAGACTGCGCAGACGGATCTTCACTGCGCCGAGGTTTGTGATTTCGTCTATTTTAATCTGTGTGTAAATCTTTCCTGCACGCTCCAGAATGTCGCGCACCTCATCTGTGGTAATCGCATCCACACCGCAGCCAAACGAAACAAGCTGCACAAGCTCCATATCCTTCTGCGTAGAAACGTACCGCGCCGCGGCATACAGTCTGGAATGATATGTCCACTGATTCAAAACGTTTACGCGGAATTTCTTTACGCGGCCGCTTACCACATCCTCTGAAATGATTGCCGCGCCAAAGCTTGCGATCAGCTTATCGATGCCGTGATTGATCTCCGGATCCACGTGATAGGGTCTGCCCGACAAAACAATGATCTCGCGGTTTTCCCTCCGCGCCTGCTCGATAATCTCCTCGCCGCGGGCACGCACTCTTTCGAGATAACTGTCGTATTCTTTATATGCGGCTTTCGCGGCAAGTACCACTTCGTGCAGAAGAATCCCCTTAAAATATTGGCTCAGCACGCCGTGCATCTTAACGGGGAAATCCTTTCGGCGATGGATGCCGACATAGTCCTTTATAAAGGTTCGGTCGCGGAGTCCCATCATATTCGCGCCGATTACCTCCGGATAGTAGGCGACAACCGGACAATTGTAGTGATTGTCGCCCAGACCTTCGTCCAGATTATACGACATACACGGGTAAAAGACCGTATCCACGCCCTCGTCAATCAGTGCCTGCACATGACCGTGCATCAGCTTTGCCGGATAGCAGACCGTATCCGACGGAATGGTCTGCTGCCCTCGCGCATAAAGCTTTCTGCTTGACACAGGCGAGGTTTTTACGCCGAAGCCGAGCGCGGTGAAAAAGGTATGCCAGAACGGATAGAGCTCATACATGTTAAGCCCCATCGGAATACCGATCGTGCCTCGCCGTCCCTCCGTCTCCTTGTAGGAGGACAGCAGCTCGCGCTTATAAGCGTAAATATTCAGCGCGTCGGATCCCGCCGCCTTGGTGACTGGGCGCTCACAGCGGTTGCCGCCGATGAAGCGCCGTCCGCCGTCAAAGGTGTTGACCGTCAGGCGGCAGTGATTGCTGCACAGCCCGCAGGATACCACCTTGATTTCATGCGTAAAGTGTGAAAGCCCTTCCGCGGTAATGATGCCGCTCTGCGTTTTTCCTTTTGACTTGGCATAAAGGGCCGCGCCGTATGCGCCCATTAGCCCCGATATATCCGGACGGACAACCTCCGTGCCGATTTCCTGCTCGAACGCGCGCAGAACCGCATCGTTTAAAAAAGTTCCGCCCTGCACGACAATACGTTTTCCGAGCTCGCCGGGCGAAGAGGCACGGATCACCTTATACAATGCATTTTTTACGACAGAAATGGAGAGACCTGCTGAAATATCCTCGATTGTGGCGCCGTCCTTTTGCGCCTGTTTTACGGAAGAATTCATGAATACCGTGCAGCGCGAACCGAGATTTACCGGCTGCTTTGCAAGCAAGCCCATTTGAGAGAAGTCCTCCACCGAATAGTGAAGCGCATTGGCAAACGTCTGTAAGAACGAGCCGCATCCGGAGGAGCACGCCTCGTTTAAAAAGATATTGTCAATCGCGCCGTTATGTATTTTAAAGCACTTAATGTCCTGCCCGCCAATGTCAATGACGAATTCGACGTCCGGCAGGAAGGACTTCGCAGCGGTAAAATGCGCCACCGTTTCGACCACGCCGTAATCGACACAAAAGGCGTTTTTGATAATCTCCTCGCCGTACCCCGTCACTGCGGAAGAGGCGATTTGAATATCCGGCTTTTTCTCATAAAGTCTTGTAAGATAATCGCGGATCAGCGGAACCGGATTGCCGCTGTTTGGAAGATATTCGGAATCAAGAAGCTCGCCGTTGCCGCCCATAACAACCGCCTTAACTGTAGTGGAACCAGCGTCAAAGCCGAGATAAACCGGTTCATTGTATGACTCAAGCGGTGCACGCACAGCCCTGCAGCTCCCGTGCCGGTCCAAAAATGCATCATAGTCGGCCTTGCTCTCAAACAGCGGCGCGTTGTACGCAAAGTTTCCATGCGCTTCATAGCGCGCAATGCGCTCCGATGCGGCGGCCAGATCGATCTCCTCTTCCGCACAGTATGCCGCGCCCAGAGAAACGTAGTAAAGCGAATTCTCCGGACAGATTCCCGCTGCATGCAGCGCCTGGTCAAAGCTTTTGCGAAGCTCTGACGAAAACGTGAGCGGTCCGCCAAGATACACGATATTCCCCTTGATTTCACGGCCCTGCGCAAGTCCCGCGATCGTCTGACTGACAACCGCCGCATAGATGCTTGCGGCAATATCGCTCTTTCTGGCACCCTGATTCAAAAGCGGCTGAATATCCGACTTTGCAAAAACGCCGCAGCGCGACGCAATGGTGTAAATCTTCTCATGCTCCGCCGCGAGGGTGTTCATTTCCTCGGAGGTGATATTTAAAAGCGTCGCCATCTGGTCGATAAACGCGCCCGTACCGCCGGCGCACGAACCGTTCATGCGAACCTCCATTCCGCCGGAAAGAAACAGAATTTTGGCATCTTCACCGCCCAGCTCAATTACAACGTCCGTTCCAGGCAAAAGCCGGTTCGCGGCAACGCGCGTCGCATAGACCTCCTGCACAAAAGGAAGCTTACAGCTTTCCGCAATACCGATACCCGCCGAGCCGGAAATGCTGAGCCGTGCGGTGTCCCCTTTTAAAATTTCCGAACGAAGCTTTTCGATCAGCTCGCCGCATTTTGACACAATCTGCGAAAAATGCCGCTCATACGATTGATAAATGATCTCATTTTCGTCGTTCAGTACGACGCATTTTATTGTTGTAGAACCGATATCCAGACCAACCCGCACAGTTGTGTCCTCCCTTACTCAAAGTACATGCCGCTTTTATATGAAGAATTTTAATACAATATCGCTTTTTTGCAGGGTAAACCGCATGCCCGAGAATAAAAACACTATATTCTCTGTGCGCCGGCGGCCGTCTCTGCGAAAAGGCTATTCTTAAATATTATACTGCGGAAGCTGTAAAAACGCAAGTTTCCACTGTCCGCAATCAGTTTAGAATTCTTAATTATTGTTAGTTTATCACAGCTTCGTAATACTTGAATCGACAGAAAGCAACAAAATCATGAACATTTTACGTACAATCTCCGCCTGCCGCCGCATGCGCCGGCACTTTACATCATAACGAAGTTACGGTATCATATATAATATGGAGAGAGTGCGTCGTGCCTCTTCTGAATTCTTATAAGGAGTGAGCTTATGTCAGAATTTAAACAGATCTCCCCTGAACAGATCACCCGAAGCCCGTTCACCTTAATCGGAAAGGATTGGGCTCTTCTCACAGGCGGTACGCCGGAAAAATGCAATCCTATGACTGTGAGCTGGGGCGGCGTTGGTATTCTCTGGAATAAACCGGTTGCAACCGTCTATGTCCGGCCGCAGCGTTATACGCTGGGGTTGCTGAATGAAAACGAGCAGTTTACGCTCTGCTTTTTTGCGGAGGGCACGCACCGAAGCACGCTTGCCTACTGCGGAAAGGCCTCCGGCCGCGATACCGATAAGGTCAAAGACTGCGGCCTGACCGTACAAAGCTTCGACGGTGCGGCCGGCTTTGCCGAAGCTTCCCTTGTTCTCGTTTGCAGAAAGAAGTATGCGGGCGAGCTGAAAGAGGAAAACTTTCTTGATCCGGCAATCTGCCAAAAAGATTATCCAAACAGGGACTATCATAAGGTATTCATCGCAGAGATCACTGCCGTCTACGAAAAAGCGTAACCTTCGGACAAATCCGCGCCAAAAATGACAGGACAGAAAACGGCTTTCATGATAGACTGAGCTTGTGAGAAACAGGGAGGGAAACTGCAATGGAATGGCTTTCATGTATTCGGGAATCGATCCGCTATATGGAGGAGCATCTGCTTACCATACGCGACAGCAGCGAGGCGGCGGACGCCGTATTCGTATCCCCCTTTTATCTGCAAAAGGGCTTCAAGCTGATGACCGGCTATTCGATGACAGAATATATCCGCAGCCGGCGCCTGTATTTAGCGGCGCTTGACGTGCTTGCGGACAAAGGCAGCATTACCGATCTCGCCTTTAAGTACGGCTATGACACGCCGGAGAGCTTTTCCAAGGCGTTTTCGCGCTTTCATGGCTGTACGCCGACAAAGCTAAAAAGCAGCCCTGATAAAATCAGGACGTTTCTTCCCCTAAAAATCACAATCAAAATTCAAGGAGGAAACAACATGAATTACACCATTGAGGAAAAGGCGCCCTTTCGGCTCATCGGCTTTGAGCGGTCTTTTCCCTATGAAACTGCCTATCAGGAAATTCCCGTTTTCTGGGACGAGATTTTC
>UQQY01000101.1 GCA_900543295.1 uncultured Oscillospiraceae bacterium
TAAAATTCCATTAGTTGGTCTGCGAAAGCCTATTATAATCGTATTATACTACAAAAATTCAAAACTTTTTATACGATTATATCACACTTTGGGAATAAGGTAAACAGCTTTTGCTCATTCATGGCTACGACAAATGCGAAAACCTGATTGCGGCGGAATGCAATTCCCATGCTAAAGCGGGTAAAATCAAGATCGAGGTCTGCTCCCAGGTGTTCTGGGATGGCAGGCAAATTACAATGCGGAGCTGGTTTGAATTCCGATGGAGAGAATTGTCCAGTGAAAACGGCAATGTTCTGACCGTGTTTTGAAATCGCACCCTGTAGAAGCAATCAATCTATATGCTGAAAAGCAGATCTGCCAGAGTCTTTGGTTTTGGTACCAACAAATCACACAGCTATGATCCGGAGACTTGCAGGTTTGTTAATGCGGATGGATATGTGAGCACAGGTTCAGCATTGCTCGGATATAATATGTTTGCGTACTGCTTGAACAATCCAATATCCAATGTGGATTCCAGCGGCAGTATTCCGATGCGTTCTACAATAGTTTGCGATGGCAGTGGTACTCCTTCTACAACGCCCAAGAATTCTGCTACCGGAAGTAATATGTCACAAGTTGGAGCAATATGCGCTGTTGGATCACTTTTATCTGCTGCCGACGGACCGCTTCCTATAGGAGATATTGCTAGAATTATACTAATAGCTGGTGCATTAGTATTGATTTCTGCAAATAGTGATGTACAGGCGCCATCTATTGCACAAGATAAATCGATTAGCATTACAAAACCACCAAGGTTAGATTATGTCGTAACATTTCCTGTTAATCCCTATAGTTTTAATCCTAGAGGGTTAGAGAGACACGTGCATAAAAATATTGGGGAAGGAAAAAATGGTGGAATAATAAAATGGGAGATACTGGGAGCAGGAATCACCGTGTTTGAATGGAATGAGGATTTTACATACGAACCACATTATCATTGTTTATTACAGCAAAAACACAGCTCCCTGACCATTTTGCTAAAAAATAAAAAGAGATACACGATCAGGAGATTGGTCAACGCGCCTGTTCTTTACGGAACATGATGCTGAAGCTGATAAAAAGCAGGACGCAGCAGAACCATACAGCCTTATCTCCAATCCATGCAGCAGCAAGACCTCCCAATCCAGCTCCAATGGAAAATATAGAAATAACAGAAAAATAAGTAAGTGTTTTTTGTAGGATCATTTTATCGTGGGATCGGAAATAGGCGCAAAGCGCTTCAACGCCGCTGCGCATGTTTCCAATGCACATTGTACTGGCATAGATATGCCCGCGTATTTTATGAAAAGCCTGAACCTGTAAAGCACAGACAAACGAAACCAACGCGTTTGCAAGCGGATCCATACGGCGGCTCAAAAGGCCCACGCCAAACAGCAAGGTCATTTCACACAGCAAGATAATCTGTCGCCAATGTATTTTTTTGCAATGTTTCAGGTGCATATGAACTAACTCCGCCGCCGTAATACCAAGTAAAAAAGAGGCGACGGGGATCAGATACTTTAAAACGGTATCCCATTTTCCATGGAACAGGGCGGAGCTCATCAGTACGATATTGCCGGTTTGCGCATTGGCAAATACCGATCCGCGGCAGGAATAGGTATAAGCATCCTGAAATCCGCCGGATAAAATGATAAACACAGCGGCGCAGAAGGTATCGGACATCTGGCCTTGAAATCCACTCTTACGTTTCATAGCAAATTATTTTTGCGAAAAAGTAAAGAGAAACGCAGTATAGGACAGCATAAAGCCAAGCGCAAACAAAGGAAGAAAAGCATAGCTGCCCGCGCTGTATACTGCGGCGCCGCCGGCAAGAAAGCCCAGCCCCATCGTAATGCAGATCATTCTTGCTTTTACGTTTTTTTCTTCCATACTATGTGCAAGACGAAGAATCAATATAAACATTGCGGCGTCAAACAGTATAACCATGAAAATTTCGCATATAAACATTATTCTATTCTCCTTTTTTCACCTTCTACGGCGCATTCTTGATTTTTCAGAGCAGGTTTAGTATAATACTCGCATCGATATATGTAAAATGTATAATATATATATTGATAATATCATTATAGTATATGAAGGACGTGCTTTCGTGTATATCAGCTATGACTACTATAGAATCTTTTACTATGTTGCAAAATACGGAAGTATTTCGCATGCGGCAAAACTGCTGCTGAACAATCAGCCAAACTTGACGAGAACAATTAAAAATTTAGAAGGGGAGCTCGGCTGTCCGCTGTTTTCCCGCACAAGCCGCGGAATGAAGCTGACGCCGGAAGGAGAGAAACTGTACAGCCACATCCGGATTGCATTTGAACATATCGAGACGGGCGAAGCGGAAATTGCGGAGAGCAAAAATCTGCAAAGCGGTTCGGTTTTTGTTGCGGCAAGCGAAGTGGCGCTTCGGTGTCTGATTCTTCCGATAATAAAAAAATATCGGATGCTCTATCCGAAAATACGGATTCGCATCAGCAATCATTCCACCCCGCAGGCTATTGCCGCCCTAAAAGAGGGGACGGCGGATATTGCGGTCGTAACCACGCCTACTGTCCGCTGTGCGTCCTTGCTTGAAACGGACGTGAAAAGTATTCGTGAAGTTGCAATCTGTTCTCCGGTATTTGCTGCGCTAATCGGCAAAAAGGTAACCCTGTCAGAGCTTTCACAGTATCCGTTGATCTCACTCGGCGTCGATACAAAGTCCTTCGCCTTTTATTCTGCGTTTTTTGCAGAGAATCGTTTGCCGTATCGTCCGGATATTGAGGCGTTTACGGCAGATCAAATTCTTCCGATGGTGGAGGCCGACCTTGGGATCGGTTTTGTTCCAGAGGAATTCATCCATCCCACGGATAATGTACGGATTCTCGATTTGGTCGAACAAATTCCAAAACGCAGCATTTGTCTGATTAAGAGAAAAGAGCAGCCTTTAAGCGTAGCGGCAAAGGCGCTTGAAAAAATGATTTTAGAAACTGCAAAGAACGATGAAAGATGAAAGCCCGCAGATTTTTCTGAATCTGCGGGCTTTCTTTTCACAAGAAAACTACCTTCGGCACTTTCCTGCGTCTTTATTTTCCCTCTTTTCTTTTCCTGTGCAGAATCGCCGCAAGAACGGGCGCCGCCAGACAGAAGAATACCGGCCACATCAGCACGTCAAGCGACAGCGCACAGGTTTTGAAGATCGGCTGCAAAACCGGCAGATACATCACGCACAGCAGGATGGAAAAGGAAAACAGCGCTGCTACGATCAGCTTTTTGTTGTCAAGCCAGTTGATTGTAAACAGCGTGCGCTCTTCGCTCTTACACTCAAAGACATGTAAAAGCTGTGCAAAAATCAGCGCAAAGAGCGCGCCGGTACGCGCAGAAACGAGATCGCCCGTCATGCGGTATACAACGGTAAAGGAGGCGAGCGTCGAAAGGCCGATCAAAATGCCGCGGACAATGATTTTTCCGGCAAGGCCATGAGAAAACACGCTCTCGTCGGGCTTCCGCGGCGGCCGCTGCATCACGCGCCGGTCATAGGGCTCAAGCCCAAGCGCGATTGCAGGAAGGCCGTCTGTGACAAGGTTTACAAGCAGGATCTGAATCGGCAGCAGTACCACCGGCATGGAAAACAGCATGCCTAAAAACATCGTGAGCACCTCGCCGATATTGCAGGAAAGCAGGTAGCGGATAAATTTCCGGATATTATGATAGATGCTCCGCCCCTCGGCGACAGCGTTTACAAGCGTCGTAAAGTCATCGTCCAAAAGGATCAGATCGCTTGCCTCCTTTGTGACGTCGGTGCCGCTTTTTCCCATCGAAACGCCGATGTCCGCTTCCTTGACGGCGGGGGCATCGTTTACGCCGTCGCCGGTCATGGCGGTAATCTGTCCGTTTTTCCGGAATGCGCGCACAATCCGAAGCTTGTGCGCAGGCGTCACACGTGCGAACACGGCGGTATGCTTCACCGCCTCGGCAAGTTCTTTATCGCTTAACCGGTCAAGCTCAGATCCGGTCATAACACGCTCGCCATCCGTCAGAATGCCAACCTGCTTGGCAATCGCCGCCGCAGTATGCTTGTGATCCCCTGTAATCATGACCGTGCGGATACCTGCGCGGCGGCACTCCGCAATACTGCGGCCGACACCTTCGCGCGGCGGATCAATCAGTCCGGCGAAGCCCAGAAAGATGAGGTTTTCTTCCATGTTATCCGTTCCCGCAGCCGTCCGGTACGCCGCGCCGATGACACGCATGGCGCGGTCGGCAAGCTGATCGTTTTGTTTAAGCAGCGCCGCGCGCCTCGCCGCGTTCAGCGGGACGACCCTTCCCGCTTCAAGAACCGCGGCGCAGCGGTTCAGCAAAATATCCGGCGCGCCTTTTACAAAAAGGAACCGTTCACCGGCGCGGTTTTCGACCGTTACGCTCATCCGCTTGCGCGTACTGTCGAACGGGATTTCCGAGATGCGCCGGTAGGTCGCCGTTTCTCTTTCATATACCGGCCTGCACAGCGCAAGAAGCGCCCGCTCCGTGGGAGAAGCAAAGCCTTCCTCTTCTTCCTCCGCACTGCAAAGGCTCATACACCGCAAAAGCAGCTCATGCTCAGGATTTTGTATGTCAAGACGCGAGGCAGAACATTCTCCGGATGCTGTCAGAATCACAGTTGCAGTCATTTTATTCTGTGTAATGGTACCCGTCTTGTCGGAGCAGATAACCGTCGCACAGCCAAGCGTCTCCACTGCATGGAGGCGGCGCACAAGCGCGTTTTTCTTCACCATCCGGCTCACTGCGAGCGCAAGCGAAATGGTAACGACTGCGCAGAGCCCCTCCGGAACCGCCGCAACCGCCAGGCTTACGCCGGTAATCAGCATGTCGAACAGCGCCTCGCCGCGCAAAACGCCTGTAATGCTTACTACGGCGCAAATAAGCAGGCAGCCCGCCGCAATATATTTGGAAAGCTGGGCCAAATGCTTTTGCAGAGGCGTCGGTTCTTCTTCAATCTCCGTCAGCATCCCAGCGATCTGTCCCATGCGTGTGCGCATTCCTGTGTTCTCCACACGGAACATCCCGTGTCCGCCGGTTACCGTACAGCCCATGCTGACCTCGTCGCCCGCTTCTTTCCGAACAGCCGCGGATTCTCCCGTCAGCATTGATTCATCACATGAAAGTCCCGTGCAATGAAGCAGGATGCCGTCCGCCGGAATACGCCCGCCCGCTGACAGGAATACTTCGTCGCCGGGTACAACCTCCGCCGCATCGATGCTGCGCGCCTTTCCGTCGCGCAGCACCTTTGCCGCGGGGGAAGCCATCGCGCGCAGCGATTCAAGCGTGCGCTCTGTCCGAAATTCCTGAATAAACCCCAAAAGTCCGTTCATCAGCACGATTACTGCGATGGTGATCGCTTCAACGTACTCTCCCATTACAAGCGAAACAGCCGTGCATATCAGCAGGACAAGCGTCATAACGTCCTTAAACTGTGTGAAGAACAGCGCCGCCGGATGCTTTTTCCTTCCGTCCTTCAAAAGATTCGAACCGTATTGTTCCAGCCGGCGCGCCGCCTCCTTTTCAGTAAGGCCTCTCCGTTCCCCTGTTTTTTCTTTTGGCTCCGGCGCAGGAACAGTTGTCTGCTCCTGCGCTTTTTTCGATGATTCGGCGCGTCCGACCGGTGTTTGTTTCGGGGTCGCCGCCGTCTTCTGCGCCGGTACGGATGCAAAATCCCGATCTAACAGCGCGAGCAGTTTCATATTCATTTCTCCTTCCGCTGTTTTGGCGTTTGTCTATTTCTATTCCAAAACACGTTCTTTCATGCGCCGCCTTTCCTTTTTTGCACGTCCATAGTATAATGAGTATCAAAAAAGACACGGTCGTTGAATGCATTTTAAGAAAAAAACAGGAGATGAGATTTTGAAAATCGGTGTTTTATGCGATATTCATGGAAATCTGCCTGCACTTGAGGCAGTGATACGCGCACTTACAGCGCGCGGCTGCAACGAAATAATTGGAACGGGCGACGTGCTGACCATCGGTCCGGAGTCTGTTGCATGTCTGCATCTGCTGCAAAGACTTCCAAACTTTTGTATGGTAAGCGGTAATCATGAGCGGTGCTTTGACCACGGTTTTGCGCCGCCATATCCCTCTCATATGCTGGAACATGAAGCCGCGCACCATCAATTCGTTTACGACCGTTTAAGCGAAGCGGACAGGCAATGGCTCCGCGCTTTGCCAAGGCGGATGGAACGGCGGTTCGACTGCGGCTCCAGTACTGTGACGGTTTTATTTGTGCACTATCCGATGGACAGGGAGGGCGCATTTCTGCCAAATTTCAGGATTACACCGGAGGCAATGGACCGGGCCTTTGCCGGAGAAGCCGCAGATGTGGTATTCTATGGGCACGATCACATATACGGCGACTGCGCAGGGGCGCGCCGGTATATAAACCCCGGCCCGCTTGGCTGTCCGGGAGACGGATCGACTGCTCCCGCCGCCATTTTTGAAACAAGCGAAAATGGATGGCGGATTGAGCGGATAGAAGTACCGTATGACAAGGCGGAGACGGTGCGGCGGCTTCAGCAAATTCGCACGCCGGATTGGAAAGAAGTCATCGGCTGGTTTTACGAATAGACAAGATCCTCCAGTCCACAGCACAATAAATACATATTGAATTTTTCATATCAAAATATACGTATAGTAGATTTTAAAACAGTGCCATACAGGATAACTTCCGCGAAACTTCCCGCCCTTTTCCGGTTCCACTGATAAGAGGCGCAATTCGGGGCATCCTGTTTGTAAAGGAAAACGTATTCCTTGAAAAAGGAGCGGAAGTATGCATACTATCCTATATACAGGCGGAAAAATTCTGCCGCTCGATACGGATGCGGCCTGTGAAGCAATGGCAGTGCGGGACGGACGCATTCTATATGCCGGAAGCGAAGAAGACGTGCGCACGGCGGCCGGAAAGGACGCAGAGGTTTTCGATTTGGAGGGCGACGTGCTGATGCCGTCCTTTATAGACGCGCACAGCCATCTTACGGCCTTTGCCTCGACTTTGCGGCTGGTACCGCTTGGTGGATGCAAATCGTTTGAAAGCGTTGCGGAAAAACTGCGGGAGCGCTGTAAAGGGACATCACCTGACGAGTGGATTATCGGGTTCGGCTACGACCACAACGAGCTGAAAGAGAAACACCATCCGGACAAAGCACTTTTGAATGCAGTTTCCGATATGCATCCAATCATGATTTCGCATGCATCCGGCCATATGGGCGTGGTCAACACGCCCGCACTTAGACTCCTGCATATCGACGAACACACAAAGGAGCCGGCAGGCGGAAAAATCGGACGGAATCCGGACGGACAGCCGAACGGCTATTTAGAGGAGCAGGCTTTTATCCAGTGCTCGGATAAAATCCCGCAGCCCAGTGAGGAAGAACAGCTTTGCCTGCTGAAAAAAGCGCAGGAGGCGTACTTTTCTTACGGCATTACAACCGTTCAGGATGGAAAAACCGGACAGGCGGAATTCAATCTGCTCAAAAAGGCGGCACAGCGTGGAATCCTCTCCTCAGATGTGATTGCATACGCCGATATGACGACGTCGCCAGACCTGCTCTGTGAAAATCCGGATTACCGCGGACAGTATTTCGGCCATCTGAAGCTTGGCGGATACAAGCTTTTTTTAGACGGGTCGCCGCAGGGCGGAACCGCGTGGATGGAAGCGCCGTATCGAAACGCGCCGGACGGCTACCGCGGATATCCGGCTATAGAGGACGGGGAGCTGTATTCCCTGCTTTCGCGCGCAGTAGCTGAAAACGCTCAGATACTGGCGCATGTGAACGGCGACGCCGCATGCCGGCAGTATATCGAAACGTATCAAAAAGCATATGACCCGCAAAGAGATATTCGGCCGGTGTTGATTCACGCGCAGTTTCTTCGGCCGGATCAGCTCCCTGCGGTACGGGCGCTTCGCATGATCCCATCCTTTTTTGCGGCGCACGTCTATCACTGGGGCGACGTGCACATCGAAAACTTCGGATTGAAGCGCGCCGCTCGGATCAGCCCGCTTGCGTCCGCCCTGCGCGAAGGAATTCCGTTCACGCTGCATCAGGACACGCCTGTAATTGCACCTGACATGTTCGAAACCATATGGTGCGCGGCAAACCGCATGACCAAAAAAGGCGTGCTGCTCGGCGCGGAAGAGCGAATCGGCGTTTATGAGGCACTGCGCGCCGTTACGGCAAACGCGGCATATCAATACCATGAGGAAGCGGAAAAGGGGACGCTT
>UQQY01000102.1 GCA_900543295.1 uncultured Oscillospiraceae bacterium
CGATATTCAATTGAATGCAGGAAAGATGCAGGTGGATTACTGCGGCCTCTCTGCCTGCAATATGGCGGAGAAGGTGGGATTCGAACCCACGGTCCCTTGCGAGATCACCGGTTTTCAAGACCGGCTCCTTAAACCACTCGGACACCTCTCCGAATTTGCTTATGAAAGCCTAATTATAATAACACACAAAGCGGAGGTTGTCAATCCTTTTCTTTGCAGAAAAACAGGCAATATGTTTAGAACACGGTATCGCGTATGCCGGATAAGCGCTTCCAAACAAATTGAGTAAAAAGAAGTCCAGAAAATGGGATAAATATACCCTTATTATGGATAAAATAAGACTGGCTCTATTGACATTCTTGAATTGCTGTGTTATCCTATATATATATATATATAGGAGCAGTGTAAAAATATTCAAATATCAAATAGAAGGGGGCGGCGGCTTAGGCGCTTGACGCAAAATCTGCCGTTATATAGAACTTGATAGACAGTCTGAATTTTTGATTATAGAGTGTCACGCCTAGAAACGACGAATGTGGGAAAGGCGAGATAATGTGGTCTCCTTGTGTGGTCAGGAAGACAAGGGGCGTCGCCGCAGGAATCCCAACAGGTCGGAAAAAAGGGGAGGATGGAGAAGAAAATGGGCTGTGTGTCCCGCAATCTGAGGGCGCACGAGGATCAAGATTTCAGAAAGGCGGCCAGAATGCCGGGCCACGGTGTGGACGCCTGTGAAAATGGCATTTGTGGAAAGGAGAAAACTTGTAATGAAAAAGAACAGCAAGATGAAAAGGCTGCTCTCTCTTCTGATGACGTGCCTTGTGGTAATGTCGCTCGGCGTGAGCGCGTTTGCAGCAGGGACAGCAGAGATTGCGGACGGGGTTACGGTGCTCAAAGAGGGAGCGACGGACGTCACATACAACGTGGGAGAGGGAAAGGTAATTGCGCTAGTCGGTTCTGCGGACGAGCAGAGTCCGGTGGTATTCAAGGATTGTACCTTTAATCTTTCGGGGAAGACGATGTCTCCGGGCAGAGTGGACGGTTTGACCTATGCAGTTGGAGAGACCTACACCAAGCTGCTGATGGGCGGTAATATTCGTTTTGAAAACTGCACTTTTGTTTCGGAGAACGGCGTAAGGAGCAGCACTGGCGGCAACGACGTCTGCGTGTATATCGGCAGCGGCAACATTGTATTCGACGGCTCTGAAATAAAAGGCGCCGATTATGTGGGACAGTTCTTCGGCCTGTTTTACGATGCGAATGTGACGCTAAACAACAGCACGATTGCGACAACCGGCAATACGGGCGGCTGGAGCTATGCGATGTACGGCACATCCGTTTTGAATTTGAACGGTTCCACGATGACTGCGACCGGTATGAAGCGGCTGGAGGGCGGCGGAAACGTCAACGCTTTCTATTCCGGAGATCTGCGCACCAACTATGACGCGATCAACATCAAGGACTCCACCGTCAATTTCAGCGATAATTACGGCGGCGGCTTTGCCATCAACCGCGTCAATATCCATGTGGATAATTCGACAATTACGGTCAACGACAATGCGGGCAACGCTACAAACTCCGGCGTATGGTATGTAAAGGATTCGGAAATCACCATGAGCGGCAACCGCACACACGGTTTTTCGCACATTGGCGACGAGATGGAAAACACCACGCTGACGATTGAACACAACGGCTATGCGGGATATTATATTACGGACGATGCTTCCTATAAAAACTGCACAGTAAATATCCGCTGCAACGGGGAACGCTATTTAAGCTATTCCGCAGGCGACGTTTGGCTGAACGGCCATACGATGACGTTTACTGACTGTGATTCCGTATGGCTGGGCGGCGTTGGACGCAAAGGCACGATTGCAAGCAGCAACTGCGGGAGCTTTGTTGCCTACGATCTGTATGAAAATAAGCTTAAGAGCAATACAGAATCGGTTTTGGCCGGCGTAGAACTTTCGGCACAGGACGCGCATACGCTGTTTTTAAATCCGGAGCTTGATTTTGACTACGCACGCGGCAATACCGAAGGCGAGGAAGGCAACAGCAACGATGACGATCTGTTTGCAGACGTGGCGAAGGAGACGGTGGTCGGTAAGGATACCGCGAAAATCGGGACGCTGACTACCGCGCAGCTTTCACATCACGAATACGATTGGATGAACGGAGAGGTCACCGATGCGGCGACGGCAGACACATACGGCGTGGTTCGGTATGCCTGCAAAGACGCCTGCGCAGATTATCTGGGACGCACCGAGGAACATCCGGACGGCTTTGACTGCCGCGGCGTCTATGTCTATGCGCCGCTGTGCGGACTGACCTTTGAGAAAAACACGGACGATGCTTCTGTAACCAATATGCCGGCAACGCAGGATCAGATTGCATACGGCAGCGCGGCAGCGGCGCCGGAAAGCAATCCGGTGCGCGAGGGCTATGCTTTTACGGGATGGTATCTTGATCCGGAATGCACGCAGAAGGCGGATCTTGACGCTTCGCTGACAGCAAACTGGACGGTTGTTTACGCCGGCTGGGCAGAACAGACGGAGATTTCCGCTGCAAAGGTTTGGGACGATGCGAACGATAAGGACGGTCTCCGTCCGGACGGCGTGCTGGTAATCCTGCTTGCAAACGGCGAGAAGACCGACCATGTTCTTTCGCTCAATGAGGAAAACGGCTGGAAAGGCGTTTTCACCGGCATCAACAAGTATGATGAAAACGGTGAGGCAATCGTTTATACGGTAAAAGAGGCAAGCGTGGACGGCTACCTCTCCGCTGTATCAGGCGATGCGGCTACGGGCTTTGTCATCACCAATACGCATACGCCCGCGGCTGAGCAGCCGGATACCGGAGATTACACCACGATGGAGACGATCATTATGATCGCCACATTAGCTGGCATCGCTGTACTTGGTGCGATTCTGCTGGCTGTAAAGCACAGGCAGAAGAGATAAGTAAGATAATCGGCGAGTGACTCTTGATTTTTACTGCGGTACAGTCCGCTGTAAAAATAAACGGCGTGGATTCTCAAATGAGAAGCAAAAAGGGAGAGGTTATACCTCTCTCTTTTTGTTTTGCTAAAGACATCCACCGGCTTGGCCGGCGAATAAAAAGGAAGCAAAAAAATAGCGGCCGCCCGATGGGAGCGGCCGCTGGAAACGTGGTGCGATTGTCAGTTTTTTCTGTGCGCGAGCAGCGCCGCCAGCATCAAGCCCTTACAGAGCGTTTCCCAATCTACCGGTTTCGCCGGTAGTACTTGACTGGTGCGTTGTCATGTTTTCAGCACAGCGCATGAGTTCTTCCCTGGTTGAAACGCTCACACCGCTTTGATACAGCGTTTCCTGCACATAGGCGGGAAGTGTGTCAAAATATTGCTGCATACGAAGCGTCTCCTCCGTATCCTTTCCGCAGAACAGCGGCTTTTCCATAAGCAATCACCTCGGTTACAGCATACCCCGCTTTTGATCTTCTATACCACGGGAATAGGAAAGCCGGAGTACGCCGGACTCAATGTGGAAAATCTCTTCCGCCGCCCCTAAAAGCCGGCCCACGATCTCATCCGGCGCTTCGTCCGGAATCGAACGGCGAAGCATACGCATACCGAATGCAAATATTAGATAAATTTCCCGCGGATAATGAATGTTCAAAAAGCCGCAGGAGATTCCCTCCTGCAAAAACGGTTCAAAAATATCTACAGAGCGTATAAGAAATTGGTCGAGATACCCTTCGTATTCCTCCGCGGCAATTCCTGCACGACGCTGCAGGCTGTCATAATAGTGTGCAAAACCGGCTGCGTAACTGATACAGCTTGAAAAACGCTGTTCATACGGCTGATCCGTCTGGCCGCACATATTGCTGAGCTCCGCCAGATGCTTTTCAATCCAGCGAGAAGCAAATTCCGATACAAGATCTTCTTTCTTTTTAAAATGATGATAAAAGGTTCCCTTTGCAATGCCTGCACGGGAGGCAATATCCGCTACCGTCGTTCCGGGAACGCCGTTTTGAAAAAACAGCTCCTGTGCGGCGGCCAATATCTTTGCGCGGCTTTCTTCTCCTTTTTTCATGAGGTTTCATCCTCTCGTTATTCCACGGATTTAAGCGATTCTACCATTGTAATACGGGATAAGCGCCGGTGCATGACAATTTGAACCAGCACGGCGAACCCGACTGTAATCAAAACAGACAGCAGATAGGAAAGCGGAGAAATTTCCTTGCTGAACATAACGTAATTGACCTCCGCCACATGGACGACGAACTGATGCAGCAAAATACCCAGAAACGTGCCAACCGCTGTGCCGGCAATGGTCAGAATGATATTCTCACGGAAGATATAGGCGTCCACCTCGCGGTCATAAAAGCCCAAGACCTTGATGGTGGCGATCTCGCGCACCCGCTCCGTAATATTGATGTTAGTCAGGTTGTACAGTACCACAAACGCCAAAAGGCTTGCCGAGATAATCAGGACAAACACGATCAGGTTCAGCCGGTCAAACGTATCGTCAAGGGTCTCTACCAGATCGGCGGTGAAGGTAAGGCTCATAACCTCTTTATTCTCCAGAAGCGTCTGTGTCAAACGATCCTTTGCCTCGTCGGACGTGTCGGAAAGCCTGGTATATATCAGCTGGTAGGAGGGCTCTTTTCCGAACGCCTCACGATAAGCCGCCGGCGTCAGATAAATGTAATGATACACATAATTTTCAGTAATTCCGGTGATTTTCACTTCGCACGGCGGATCGTCTCCCGCTGCAATCGTCAGCGTATCACCCACGGAGAGCGAGAGCTCGGACGCCATTTTTTCTGTGATAACGGCGCCCCCGTCCGATAAGGCGATCTGTTCGCTGCTGCCGCGGCGGCGCATGGTAATAAAGGTATCGAGCTGCGACGTGCTCTGTGGAACAAACAGATACACGCTCATGGAATCGGACGCAGCAGACGCGGTGACCTCCTGCTGCATATAAAGCAGAGAGGCCTCCGTATCCGAGTCTTGAGACAGCGTATTGAGCAGTCGTTCCTGCCGCTCCGTAGGAGCGTTCTCATCATATTTGTGCGAAAGAATGATGTTGAGATCATAATGCGAAATTGTGCCGAACTGCTTATCCGCAAGCCCGCCAATGGAATCCTTTAAACCGAATCCGGTCAGTACCAGCGCCATACAGCCGGCAACGCCGATTATCGTCATGAAAAAGCGCTTTTTATCGCGGAAAATGTTGCGAACCGTCAGCTTCTGTGTAAAAGAGAGGCACTTCCATATTGGCGTGATCCGTTCAAGAAGCACACGCTTGCCGCTCTTCGGCGCCTTCGGGCGGATCAACCCGGCGGGAACTGTCTTAAGCTCCTTGCGGCATGCGGAATAAGAAGCAATCAGCGTTGCGATAAGAAAAATGCCTGTCGAGAGAAGAGCAAGCCCCCAGTCCACCGGCGTTTCAACCGGCGGAGCGGCGTACATCATGCTGTAGGCCATCCAAATTACCTTCGGAAACACGACGAAACCGACGGATAAGCCGACAGCCGCGCCGATCAGCGTAGTAACAACGGCAAAAATCAAATATTTTGACATAATCACGCCGTTTGAATATCCGAGTGCTTTGAGCACGCCGAACTGCGTGCGCTGCTCCTCTACCATGCGCGTCATAGTGGTCAGGCTGACCAGCGCCGCCACTAAAAAGAAAAATGCGGGAAAAACCGTTGCAATCGCATCCACGCGATCCGCATCCTGTTCAAAGCTCGCAAGCGTAGTGTCCGTGCTGCGGCTTTGCAGGATCCACTCCGGCGAGGCCAGCGCATCGATCTGCTCCTGTGCGTCTAAAAGCTTTTCATAGGCGGCAGAAAGCTCTGATTCAGCCTCCGCCTTTTTTTCTTCATAGGCGGCGCGCTGTTCGGAAAGGGTCTGTTCAGCTAACCGAAGTTTTTCCTGTGCCGCCGCAAGCTGTGCCGCGCCGCTTTCTTTTTGCTCGGCGAGCGTCTGTCTGCCCGATTCGTACTCCGCCTGTTTGGATTTTAATGTTTCGCGTCCCTGCCTGTATTGAGCGAGCCCGTTTTGGTAAGCAGTCAGACCAGCCGTATATTCGCTAAGGCTCTTTTGGTAGACAGACTGCTGCTCATCGAGCGTTTTACGCGCCTCGGCAAGCTCCGCATAGCCGTCTGTGCCGCGTTTTGCAAAGGAAAGTCCTGCCGCTGCCGCGCTGATCAGCGTTTCATTTCCGCTTTCCACCGCCTTGTCGTACGCATCCTGTGCAATCGAAAGCAGACGCTGTGCATTTTCCTCATTGATAAAGACAAGATCCAGCGCGTTTTTCCCCGACTGCCATTCCGCTTCTGCCGCGTCAAGCTGGCTTTTGCCTTTGTCCAGCTCTATCTTGCCAAGATCGAGCTGAGTCTTTGTCTCATCCAACGTAAGTTTTGCGCTGTCGAGTTCTTCTTCGCCGCTTTCCAGCGCCTTCTGCGCTTCGGCGAGCTGACGCTCTCCTTCGGCAATACCGCTTTCATATGCGGCCTGATTTTGCGCAAGCTCAACTCTGCCGCTCGTAATTTTCTCCTGTGCGGCGTTAAGCTGAGCTTCCGCCTCAGCAAACTGCTTTTCAGCGTTCGCTTTCTCTTCCTCATATGTTTTTCGTGCGGAATCGAGCTCTTCTTCAGCCGTTCCGATTACCTCGTCACGGCGGCGCTCGCATGCCGCGTCGCTTAACTGCGTCAGCACTTGTTCAAGCGCCGACGCTTTTTTCGTATATTCCTCGCCAAAGGTATAAAGCGTATCCGAAAAATCGCCGCGCACATAGATTTCGCTGTAGGGCTGTTCGGCAAACGCCTCCGGAAGGACGTACATATAGTTTGAAACCTTGCCGTTTCCTTTCGTGCTTGAAGCGCCGAGCGTCGAGATATAAACCGGATTGCGGACAAAGCCGACGATGGTAAACGAATGGATGGTAAGAGCTTCCGCAGCCTCTTCATCCGCTTCTGTATCGATGGTGATACTGTCGCCAATCTGATAATTGGAATCCACCAGTCCGCTGGTAATGACGACCGCCTCGTCCGCCTTCTGCGGAAGACGCCCCTCTAAAAGCAGGCATTGGTTGATACCGTCTTCCTCGGTCAGGGAATGAACGCGCATGACACGCTGTCCGTCCTCTTCGCTGTGTGAGGAGAGGATCGCGTCCACGCGGTAGGCGGGCGCGGCAGCCGCAACGCCGTCGAGCGCGCGAATATCGGCAGCATCTGCGTCGGTAAGGCCAAGTGTTGATACCACACGGAAATCCATCAAATGCTGCTCTTTATAATAGTCGTCGACGGTGCGCTTCATATCCGTACTGGTTGCTTTCAATCCGCCGAAAAAGCCAGCTCCCAGCGCCACAATCGCCAAAATGGATAAAAAGCGGCTCTTATTGCGCCAGAAATCCCGCAGAAGTTCTTTTATTAAAGACCGCTTCATTTGTTTTACCACTCCAATGTTTCGACAGGCACGGGAGCCTCGTTCGTATACATAGAAGCAACCCTGCCGTTTTTTACTTCAATTACACGGTCGCCCATAGCCGTAAGCGCGTGGTTGTGGGTGATTACAATCACGGTCATTCCGGTTTCACGGCAAGTGTCCTGCAATAGCTTCAGAATCGTTTTGCCGGTATTGTAATCCAGCGCGCCGGTCGGCTCGTCGCACAAAAGAAGTTTGGGGTTTTTCGCAAGCGCGCGTGCAATTGCGACACGCTGCTGCTCGCCGCCGGAAAGCTGCGCCGGGAAATTGTTCTTGCGCGCCGCCAGACCAACCTCGTCCAGCACCGTCGCCGGATTTGCAGGATCCTTGCCGATCTGCGTCGCCAGCTCAACATTTTCCAGCGCCGTCAGATTCGGGATCAGGTTGTAAAACTGAAAAACAAAGCCAATGTCGTAGCGGCGATACGTCGTCAGCTCCTTCTCGCTGTAGCCGGCAATGTTTTTTCCATCCAGCCAAACCTCGCCGCTCGAGAGCGAATCCATCCCGCCGAGGATGTTCAAGAGCGTCGTTTTCCCAGCGCCCGACGCCCCGACGATGATGCAGATCTCGCCCTTTTCCACTTCAAAATTCACATCATGCAGCGCGTTGATGTCCACACTGCCAACATGGTAGGTTTTGTTCACATTTTTAAAATGAATGAATGGTTCCACAGTGATCTTCCTTTCTGACCATCAGCCACTCAATAATTCGTTTTCTATATTGTAAATTATAGCATCTTTATCACACATTTTGGTGAGAAAAAT
>UQQY01000103.1 GCA_900543295.1 uncultured Oscillospiraceae bacterium
TTCGCTGGCTTTCTCCTTTCGAGTTCCTTGTCCAATATGTTTGACATCCCTACATGTCTTAATAATTTCATAATGTCCTGCATATTTATACAGGCCAAATCGAATTTTAGTCGTTTACAAGTCCGAAAAAGTCTGTTATTATGAAGAAACGTGGAAGGAGAGACGGCTATATTATGGAGATTCGCATTGCCAAACAGGTCAATCCTGTTTTTGAGTGTATGGAAATTCTGGTGCGCCACTTTTCAGGACGCAGCTACGCTTTGTTAAAAAAGGAAGTCAGAACAAGGCTGGATATCCACGTACCGGAGATTGAAGAACTGTTAGACTTCTTGCAGGACATCTTTGTACAAATAACAAAGGATATAAAGCAAAACGACGAAATCCTTTCCTATCTGTTTTGTCCGCTCGGGAATCAGGAGCTGACGCCTGCTGAAGCAATTTTGCAGTATTACGGCGACTTTTCCGAACAGGATCCAGCCAAAATAGAAGCCGGCGTTCTGACGTCGTTTCGCCGCAATCCACATGCTTTTCTCTTCATGACGCTCGACAACTACAATCTTTTGAATCTCAGTCCTGGTAAAAAAACGTCGGAAGGATGCAGTTTGCTTGAACTGATGGAAGCCTGCACGCTGTCGGATCAGGATAAATGGCGTCTTGTAACCTTCTATCACGACTTTGAAGCTTATCTTTCCCGTTTTACCGCCGTTCTTTCCAAAGCCATTGAAGCATTTCTTCCCTTTCTTCCCTCGCTTTCCGTCTGGACGGATCCGTTCTATCTGCACTTTTCAGAAAATGTCAACGAAAAAACGCTGTATCAATATATGGCGGAAAAAATTCAGATTATCCTGCCGGAGACTGACAGTATCCTGATCCAGCCCTCGCTGTTTGGGTGCAGCAGACTGCAATATCTTGCCTCCGCAGAGCCGGGACATTACAGCAATATGCTGTGGGGAATGCATTTCGAGACTATTTTCTCCAATCGATTGAAGCAAAACAGCAGTACCTACCTCTGCAACAATCTAAAACTGCTTGGGGACAAATCAAAATTTGATATTTTGAAATTGTTGGCCAACCGCAGATATTACAACGGTGAGCTTGCCAAAGAGCTGAATTTGAGCACAGGCACTATCGCATATCATATGCAGGCGCTTTTGAACGCGCATTTTGTCACTGTGGACAAACGGAGTTACCGTACCTATTATGAGCTGAACCGCGAAGAGGTTTGCCGCTTTTTAGACAAGGTGCGGTCACAGTTCATTCCGGAATAGCGTCGCATACCGGCTTTCGGTATCCAGCATATCGTCTGAACCTTTCCTTATGTAATTTAAACGGCGTATAGGATTTGATAGATACCGCCGGAACGATTTTCTATATGGCAAGGCTGTTCCTTCGGCAACGATCAGACCGATTTTACATGCGCTGGTTTGCGGAAAACGGACGCATTTGTTCACGGTACCGCCGGTTCGTGTGATGACCACTTTGTTTAACAAAAATTTGCGTCTAAGTGCAAATAGAACGCCGGTTTTCCGGAAGCCGCGCTCTATTTTGCCATGCGCTGAAACAGAATCGAGGAATCAGCAGATTGACAACCGCACAGGAACATGATTTTTCTAAAGGAAGTATTTTAAAGCACATGCTGCGGCTGGCCGGCCCAATGACGCTGGCTCAGCTGATTAACGTGCTCTATAATATCGTAGACCGCATTTTCATCGGCCAAATCGGCGGGGAGGACTCTCTGGCATTAACCGGGCTCGGCGTGTGTTTCCCTGTTATCACCATTGTCATCGCCTTCACAAATCTTGTCGGAATGGGCGGCGCTCCGCTTTTTTCCATCACCCGCGGAGCCGGAGATGACGAAGAAGCGGAGCGTATTTTGGGCAACTCGTTCACGCTCCTGCTCTGCTTCGGCGTTTTGCTGACCGCCGTCGGTCTGTTTTTCAAAACGCCGGTACTGCGGCTCCTCGGCGCAAGCGACGCGACCCTTCCCTATGCGGATGCCTATCTCACCATTTACCTTTTAGGCAGTATTTTCGTCTCTCTCAGTCTGGGGCTCAACAGCTTTATCAACGCACAGGGCTTTGCCCGGACAGGTATGCTCACAGTAGCCATCGGCGCGGTTTTAAACCTTCTTCTTGATCCTCTTTTTATCATGGCGCTCGGCATGGGCGTACAGGGTGCCGCGCTTGCCACAGTGCTGTCGCAGGCGGCTTCCGCCGCATGGACGTTCCGCTTTTTGACAGGCAGGCATACGCTTGTGCGTCTCTCTCCTAAGGCCATGCGGCTTTGTACAAAGCGCACAGGTAAAATCCTGTCGCTCGGTATGTCGGGATTTATTATGGCGATTACCAACAGTCTTGTGCAAATGGTCTGCAATGCGAGCCTGCAAGCTTATGGCGGTGATATTTACGTAGGCGTCATGACCGTTATCAATTCGGTGCGCGAGGTGGCGCAGATGCCGGTCAACGGCATCACAAACAGCGCCCAGCCAATCATCAGTTTTAACTATGGCGCAAAGGAGCCCGCGCGTGTTCGGCAGGCAATTCGTTATATGTCGGGCACACTGATTCTTTACACCGCAGCCGCTTGGGCGATGCTCTGGTTCTTCCCCTCCTTCTTCATTCGTATTTTCAATCAGACGCCCGCCCTGATCGAGACCGGCGTGCCCGCCATGCGGATCTACTTTTTCGGCTATTTTATGATGGCGCTGCAATTCTGCGGTCAATCGGTTTTTACCGCGCTTGGGAAATCAAAGCATGCGATTTTTTTCTCCATTTTCCGCAAAGCGGTTATTGTCGTTCCGCTGATTCTGATTTTACCGCATTGCTTTGGCCTGAATGCAAACGGTGTTTTTCTCGCAGAACCGATCTCGAATTTTATCGGCGGCGCAGCCTGCTTTATCACCATGCTGCTTTCCGTTTATTTCCCGCTGAAAAGGATGGAAGCAAAGACCTATTGAGACGTTTCGCTGTTAAAAAAGATATGCCGGATGTTTATCCGGCATATCTCTTTTAACTTTACGACAGAACAGATGGTCCGATCGGCGGATACACCTCGTTTCCATCCCGCTCAATAACAGGCGTAACGACTGGCTCTTCTCCTGTCTTATCGATCAGATACAGGCTGATGCGTTCCCACGAGTATCCGATTCCACCGAGAAAGGAATAATCCGAATCGCCGGGGGCAAAATCTGTGTATCCGTAAATCTCGCCGTACGGCACGCTTCCCGTGGCTTCCATATCCTGATTCCGGAATATAATGCTTCTCTCTTTCGGATTTTTGGTTTCCTCCAAGTGCATCTGACAGAGATTAACGCCATCCGAACGAAGATAGTCCGCATCATAGCACGCATTATTATCTGCATCGTTATAGCCGACACTTTGATAATTAACTAAGGAGCAAAGTTCTTTTGTATCAGGATCAAGCAAATAATAACGAAGGCCTTGCCTAAATTCATCTTCAGTGAAAACTATATTTTTTATCGAAACACAAAGTAAGGAATCTTTATAGATATATCGCGCTTCAAAAGCATCACTAAATTCCTTAGAGCCCATAAAAACAGTGCTCCAGTCTCCAGTTTTAAGATCACAGCACTGAATCATCGGAACTACTGTTTTCTTCTCTTCTGACTCCTTATATCGATTTAAATAGAAATAATTTCTATCAAATATAGGAAAACATGTAGCTCCGTCCGCGTTCCATTGAAGCAAGATCTCTGGCTTCTGTCCTAATCGATCCATCTGTATGCGAGAAAAATATGACTTACTCTCGTCTTGTCTTAACGAATAGAGGTAGCCTCTATGAATTGCATAGAAAGAATACTTTCCTTTGTCGAGCGGACAAAGAATTTCCCGGCTGCTTCCATCCACAGAAATCCGTACCAGCGCACAGCTCGTGACCACCGCATCGTCGCTTTCATAGTACTCCATGTTGGTATAGATGTTTCCCTCATAGTACTGAAGCATTGGTGTCCGGTCATGCTGTACGTACGCGTTGCACAGCGGGATTTTTTCCGGATCGATTTCCTTTTCGTGCCGGCACTCAGGACGATTGCAGAGAACGGAAGCCTGCATGGTATCCGCGTCAATAAAGTAGAGAAATCGCCCGATAAACGTATAATATCCGCCCGGCGCAGGCGCTACAAACGGCCCGAGCGAGCCGGCGAAAAAGGTAGAGGGATAGTCGGTTTCAAGATGATAGGTTTCCGGAAGCTGACGGTACGCTTCCATAGATTTTGAAGCGTCGCAGCCCGAACAGCTCAAGAGAAGACATGCTGTAAGAAGAGCAATAAGAACGCTTTTTTTCATGATCAGGCTCTTGTATACAGCCTATATGCGCCGTTGTACGACAGTATATGGTTTCCATATACCGTTGACACCTTACCCGGTAAATTAGACGGCGTATAGGTAATACTTGTTCCGTGACTATTAGATGTCCAATCTACGTGTGTCATTGCACCACCATTGTTATAATATAGACGAATGGTTACGGTCAGTCCGGCTGCATTTTCATATCCGGTTCTAATTGTTCCAGTATATGTGCTTTTAGATATGTCTCCCCAATAATTTTTCCCAGATACCGTCATTGAGGTGGACTTCTGTGTGCCAATTTCAAGAAAACTATCTGCTGAAGCAGCACTCGGGAAAAACGTTGCCGTGCAGAACACCAGTATCGCAGCAAGAATGGAAGTTATCAACCGTTTTTTATAGATTTTCATATCAATATACTCCTATCAATTTATATATTGTTTTTTTAAAATTCATAATGTTACAGCCACTTACAAAACAAATTTTAAAAACCAATATTATGTAATTTATTGTATCTTATTTTTCTTAATTCGTCAATATCTTTCCAAATAAATAGTGTAAATTCAGATATGTTCTTATTCTGTTTCACGTCATTTCTTCACGATCTTCAAATCAATCAGCACCATACCGGCTTTTTTCAAATTTCTTTTGTATTTCCGTACGTTTTATGCTATACTGTATATGTGCGTAATCTGTCTGCCGCAGATTGAAATTTTTTGCGGCGTTTTGAATAAAATAAAGGAGCGGATCGTGTGGAAAAATACGTTATCCACGGCGGAACACGACTAAACGGCGAGGTCATGGTCAGCGGCGCTAAAAATGCAGCGGTTGCCATCCTCCCTGCCACCATTCTTTGCGAAGAGCCCTGTATTATTGAAAATATTCCGAATATCAGCGATGTTGCAAGCATTATCGATATTTTAAGCGAGATGGGTGCCAAAATCACCGTTCTCAATAAAAACACTTTAGAAATCGACGCCTCCGGTATTCGTCAGGCTGAGGTTCCGTATAATATGGCGCGGCGGATGCGCGCCTCCAGTTATTTTATGGGAGCGCTTCTGGGCCGGTTTCATCATTCAAAGGTACCGCTTCCGGGCGGATGCGATTTCGGCGTGCGTCCCATCGATCAGCATTTAAAAAGCTTTTCCGCTCTCGGCGCGGAGTATACCGTTGAGTCAGGCGTTGTGATTCTGAAAGCGGACGGGCTAAACGGCGCGCATATTTATTTTGATATTGTAACCGTCGGCGCTACAATTAACGCCATGCTGGCGGCCGTGCTTGCAAACGGCATGACGGTAATCGAAAACGCCGCAAAAGAACCGCACATTGTGGATCTTGCCAACTTTTTAAACGCTATGGGCGCGGACATCATGGGCGCGGGTACCGATGTTATCAAAATCCGCGGCGTATCCCGTCTGCACAGCGCCACCCACAGCATTATTCCGGATCAAATCGAAGCCGGAACCTATATGGTGGCGGCGGCGGCAACACGCGGCAATGTATTGGTTCGCGGCGTCATCCCAAAGCATCTGGAATCCATTACCTCGAAGCTTTTGAGCATCGGCGTCACCGTCACCGAATATGACGAAGCAATTCGTGTGGTCGGCGATAAGCCGTATAAAAAGACAAACGTCAAGACCATGCCGCACCCCGGCTTTCCGACAGATATGCAGCCGCAGATTGCCGTGCTTCTCTGTCTCGCGGAGGGAACGTCTCTGCTGACGGAAGGCGTATGGGACAACCGCTTTCGTTATGTGGACGAACTGCGCCGGTTGGGCGCGCAGATCTCCGTAGACGGGCGCGTTGCCATCATCGAGGGAATTGATCATTTCTCCGGTGCACCGGTCAAGGCAACCGATCTGCGCGCTGGAGCTGCAATGATCATCGCCGGTCTTGCTGCCGTCGGCACAACAGAAATTGAGGATATCCGCCACATCGAACGCGGATACGAGAACATCGAAGGTAAATTCCGTGCGCTTGGAGCGGATATCAAAAAAATCATGATGCCCGATCAGGCCGTGATGCAGGCGCTTTAAATTTCGTTTTAACATAAATCAAAGGGCGCTAAAGCGCCCTTTTTTCGATCAGACTGCAAAGGAGAATGACACGCATGTCCTTTTGCTACTCCCTCTGTTCTTCCTCAAAGGGAAACGCAACCTATATCGGCGACAGCAGACACGGCATTTTGATCGACGCAGGACTCTCCTGCCGTCAGTTCTGCCTTCAAATGGCCGCTATGTCGATTGATCCTGACGCTGTTCAGGCTATTTTTATCACACATGAGCATACCGATCATATAAAGGGTCTGTTTCAAATCGCCAAAAAGCTCTGCGTTCCGATTTACGGCTCCCGTCCGACGCTTGAAGCGCTTGTAAAAAAGGATCAGATTCCTTCGGGCGCTGTCCTGCATGAAATCCGCACGAAAAGCGCAGAATATGCAGATCTTTCCGTCAAGCCCTTCTCTATCCCGCACGACGCAGCCGATCCGCTTGGTTATCGCGTCAGTCTGCCGGATGGTAAGATCATGTGCTCCTGCACCGATCTGGGCTATGTAACGGAAGAGGTCTACAAAAATCTTTCAGGCAGCGATTTTGTCCTGCTTGAATCCAATTATGATCCTGAAATGCTCCGCTGCGGGCCGTATCCTTACCCGCTCAAACGCCGTATTGCGTCGAATCACGGGCATCTCTCCAACCATGACTGCGCCGCCGCGGTGGCTTCACTGTTTTCCGACGGCACCACGCGCTTTATGCTCGGTCACTTAAGCGAAAACAATAACCGGCCGGAGTTCGCCTATCATGCGGCTCTGTCTGCTTTAAATAAAGCGGGAGCTGAGATTGAAGAGGATTTTAATTTGTATATCGCCGGTCCGCAGAACCGCGGCGGCATCATCGAGCTGTAACAGGAGGGGGAAGCAGATGCTCACAGTCAGGATAATCTGCATCGGCAGGCTCAAGGAGTCCTATCTGCGGGAGGCGCAGGCGGAATATGTCAAACGTCTCGGCGCATTCTGCAAAATCGAAATATGCGAGCTTCCCGAATATCGGCTGCCGGACAATCCTTCCGCCTCTCAAATCGAAAAGGGACTGATTGAAGAAGGACAGAAAATTTTAGAAAAAGCCTCCGGCGCGTTGATTCCGATGTGCATTGAGGGAAATCCGCTTTCCTCCCCTGCCCTAAGTGAAAAAATCGAGCAGCTTGCACTCTCCGGCGAAAGCATCATAAGCTTTATCATCGGCGGCTCGTTCGGGCTTTCCAGCGAAGTAAAGTCTCGCGGCACTTTAAGGCTTTCCATGTCACCGATGACGTTTCCCCATCAGCTTGCGCGCGTCATGCTTCTGGAACAAATCTACCGCGCTTTCCAGATTTCTTCCGGGGGGAAATATCACAAGTAAACGAATCGAATGCGTAAAGGCCTTTCGAGACCATTTGCCATAATAAAACAAAAGGTGATACATATGAACTTGCAGCAAGAAAAAGCAGCCAGAACTGCTATGATCGGCTGGCTTTCTGATCCGCATGAGTTAGGAAATGCACCGGCTAAAATCGAAAACGCCGGTACATTCGATTTATACGGCATGCGTTACTATCTTTTTCGGTACAAAAAATCACTTTTTGGAAAATGGCTTCTTGGCGTCTGCGGCGGATATGAAGACGACGAATTGGAGCATTGCGGCCATGTGTTCAGCGAAATGCGCGCTTACAACAAAAGTACGGCGAAGCAGGACGCAGTCAGGATGGTTGAAATGATCCGTGCATATTGGATGGAGCAGGCGCGCAGATATTCTGAATGACTGCGTATCCGTTTCTTTTCTTCGCGTCATTATCTAAAAAGAGAACCACGCTTTTGAAGTGACCCCAAAAAGTTAGACAAATATTACGAACACAAATTGTTCAAGCTAC
>UQQY01000104.1 GCA_900543295.1 uncultured Oscillospiraceae bacterium
TGTAAGCGACATATGCCGGAAACTATAAGGAGGTGAATGTTATGCCAAGAAGAGACGGAACTGGCCCAATGGGCGCAGGATCAATGGCCGGAAGAGGATTAGGTTCATGCACAGGCGCTAACGCAGTTAAGTATGGTGCTGGTCTTGGACTGGGATTAGGTTTAGGACTTGCCTGCAGGCGTGGTTTTGGACGTGGCTTCGGAAGAGGGTTTGCTATTAATCAGAACTCCTCCAAAACACAAAAAGAGCTGCTCCAAGAGCAAAAGGACGTGCTGAAAAATCGACTGGATGTCATTGATAAGCAGTTAGAGAATTTGTGAGAGCAGCAGAAGTAACCGGAGGACGCTCTGGTTATTTCTGTCGTTAAGTGAGGTGAGGAAACTATGGCAAGACCAATTAAATGGAGAAGAGTTTGTTGCTTACCGGAAAGCAAGAGATTTGGCTCTTTAGACGCACCGTCAGATGTGGACAATATTGTCAAAATGACGGTTGATGAATATGAAACTATCAGGTTGATTGACCTAGAGGGATATACACAAGAAGAATGTGCCGCTCAAATGAACGTTGCGCGCTCAACGGTACAGGGAATATATTTCGAAGCAAGGAAAAAGCTGGCTGACTCTTTGGTCAACGGCAAAATGTTGCTAATTGAAGGCGGCGAATATCAGCTCTGCGATGGCAGCGGGAACGGCTGTGGCAGAGGTGGCTGTCGGCGTCATAGATGCGGAAGAGGTTTTGCGGAAGAGCCAGAAACCGAAAACAATTTAAATGCGAATAGAACGGAGGATTCAGATGAAAATAGCGATACCGGTAGATGAACAAAACTTGGAATCAAGTGTGTGCCCGTCCTTTGGGCGAGCTCCATATTTCCTTTTCTATAATACAGACACAAAAGAAAGCTACTACCTTGATAACAGCGCTGTTGCCAGCCAGGGCGGAGCAGGCATCAGAGCTGCTCAAGTAATAGCTGACCACGGTGTTAAGGCACTGCTGACTCCACGCTGCGGTGAAAATGCGGAAGAGGTTTTACGCAAGTCAGAGGTCCTGATCTATAAATCGATACCCGGAACCGTGCAGCAAAACATTGATGCCTTTATTGCTGAAAAGCTTATTTTGCTCAGTGATTTCCATCCGGGATTTCATGGCCATGAAAAGTAAGGGTGTAAAAATCGCCATACTGAGCGGCAAAGGCGGTACAGGCAAAACACTGGTATCCGTTAATTTAGCTTCAATTGCCGAGAAATCTGTCTATATTGATTGTGACGTTGAAGAGCCCAATGGTCATTTGTTTTTTAAGCCTGAGAAGGTCCGGGAAGAAATAATTTCTGTAAAAATACCAGTCATCAACGAAAGTTTATGCAACGGCTGCCGCAAATGCGTTGATTTTTGTAAATTCAATGCGCTTGCCTTCATAAAGAACAAACCGTATGTTTTTGAAGAGGTGTGCCACTCCTGTGGCGGCTGTATGCTGCTCTGCCCGGAAAAAGCAATTGGAGAACAAGAAAAGCCAATTGGTAAAGTACAAAGAGGCTTTTCCGGTAATGTAAGCGTTCATACCGGGATAATGAATACAGGTGAAGCATCCGGAATACCGATCATAAAAAAGCTTCTTAACGAAAGCCTCTCAGGTAAAGAGCTTCCCGTCTTTATCGACTGCCCTCCGGGGAGCGCCTGTATCGTCATGGAAAGCATCAAGGATGCGGATTATTGCATACTCGTTGCTGAACCTACGGTTTTCGGTGTTCATAACCTCAGCATGGTCTATGATTTGGTAAGGCTGTTTAAAAAGCCGCACGGAGTTGTGCTGAACAAATGCCTTGACGGAGAGAACCCTGCGGAAACATTCTGCATGGAAAATAATATTCTCATATTGGGTAGGATACCGTTTGACAATGAACTTGGAACGTTAAATTCTGACGCTAAAATAGCCGCAAGGGAAAGCAAACGATATAAGGCTTTATTCTCTTCTCTGCTTGAAACTGTGATGAAGGAGGTGCGGCATGAAACAACTGTTAATCCTCAGCGGTAAGGGCGGCACTGGGAAAACGACGATAGCCAGCGCTTTTATCAAGCTTTCAGTCGCCAAAGCCTATGCCGATTGCGATGTCGACGCACCCAACCTCCATCTAATTATGGCACAGAACTCTGAGCCGGAACGAACAGACTATTTCGGTATGCCAAAAGCTGAAATAGATGTAGATAAATGCATTGAATGTGGACTATGCAAAGAAAACTGTCGGTTTGATGCAATTTCCGATGAGAACGGCTTTAAGGTTGACTCCTTTGCCTGTGAAGGCTGCGGGGTTTGTGAAGCTGTCTGCCCTGCTGACGCTGTTTCCTTGAAACCCGCCGTTGCGGGAGAACTGATGCTGTATGCTGACAACAACAAAGTCTTTTCAACGGCACAGTTGAAAATGGGAAGCGGTACCTCAGGAAAACTTGTAACCGAAGTTAAAAAACAACTGCAGCGAGCGCGGATACCAAGCTGGCTATTATTGACGGTTCTCCCGGCATAGGCTGTCCTGTCATCGCTTCTCTCAGCGGAGTTAATATGGTCTTGATTGTTGCGGAGCCATCTATTTCGGGAATCAGTGATATGGAGCGCATCATAAAAACGGCGGAAACGTTCCGGACAAAGATTGGAGTCTGTATCAATAAGCACGACACCAATTCCGCAAATACAGAAAAGATCGAGGAATTCTGCAAAGAAAAAGGCCTGCCGTTTACAGGGAGGATACCATTTGACCCAGAGGCTGTAAAAGCAATCAATAACGGACAAACCATAGTGGATGTTGATTGCCCCTCCGGATCTGCCGTAAAAGAGGTCTTTAACAGCACCATGAAGTTGCTATTCAAAGAAAGTAACGGTGCTGAAACATGATAGTAAAGGTTTTATCAGAAAACACAACATCTTCAGATAAGCTTGGCAGCGAACACGGCTTAAGCCTTTACATTGAAACTGGAACCCACAAGATTCTGTTTGATACGGGCGCAAGCGGACTTTTTGCCGAAAATGCCGAAAAGATGGGCGTCGATCTAACAAAGGTTGACTTGGCGGTGATTTCTCATGGCCACTATGACCACGGCGGTGGCTTAAAAACATTCCTCTGCGTCAACAGCCAGGCCAAGGTCTACCTGCATAAAAAGGCGTTTGAACCGCATTACGCGAACAGGCCGGGTGGCGTAAAAGCGTATATTGGGCTGGACGAGTCGCTGCTTCCGAATGAGCGATTTGTATTCTGTGGTGACCACTTTGTGATTGACCACGAACTTGAATTATTTTCCGGCATTGAGTCCAAAAGGCTTGTCCCTTCAGGAAACCTTGACTTGTTTATGAAAGATGGAACTGCTTTTGTGCAGGACAATTTCGCACATGAACAAAACCTGATTATAAGCGAAAACGGCAAAACCCTGCTGATCGCGGGATGTGCGCACAACGGAATAATTAACATTATCGATCAATTCAATGTAGAAAAAGGCTACCTACCCGATTACGTTATCGGAGGATTTCATCTTTACAACCACGGGACAAAACAAAATGAGGCTCCGAATGTTGTGGATGAGCTTGGGAATATTCTGCTGGAGACCCACTCGCAATATTACACCTGCCACTGTACAGGCATTGAATCCTATAACCGATTGAAAACTGTTATGGGTGAAAATATCGACTATATATCCACTGGAGAGCAATTAACAATATACATGTAAGGAGTCAGAAACAATGAGCGAAAAATGCAATCAAAGCTGCAGCAGCTGCGAAGAAGACTGCACAGACAGGAAAGAAGCAAAGACCGATTTCAGAGAAAAGCCGCATGAGCTGAGCAACATCAAAAAGGTTATTGGCGTTGTCAGCGGTAAGGGCGGAGTCGGCAAATCATCGGTAACCTCCATGCTTGCTGTTACAATGAAAAGAATGGGATATAACGTTGCTATACTCGATGCGGACGTTACCGGACCCTCTATTCCGAAAGCGTTCGGCATAAAAGATAAGGCTACGGGCAGCGAATTCGGTTTGTATCCTTTGAAAAGCAAGACGGGGATTGATATTATGTCGATCAATCTCCTCCTTGAGAACGACACTGATCCAGTTATTTGGAGGGGACCAATTCTCGGCAATACAGTAAAGCAGTTCTGGACAGATGTTATTTGGGGCGACGTGGACTTCATGTTCATCGACATGCCTCCCGGAACCGGAGATGTACCCCTGACCGTTTTCCAGTCTTTAGCCATTGATGGAATTATTATCGTAACCTCCCCGCAGGAACTTGTTTCGATGATCGTGTCAAAAGCGGTTAAGATGGCGGAGATGATGAGCATTCCAGTTCTCGGCTTGGTTGAAAATATGTCCTATTTTAAATGCCCTGATAACGATAAGGAATACAAAATATTCGGTGAAAGTCATATTGACGAAATCGCTGAAAAGCATAACCTTAAGGTTCTTGCCAAGCTCCCTATCGATCCTAAGATTTCAGCCGCCTGTGATAAAGGCATGATTGAACTCTTTGATGGGGACTGGTTCGATAATATATCAAAAATACTTGAAAGTTCGGAGGGAAAAGAAATGATGAAAATAGCAGTTGCTGGTGAAGGTAAAAATGTAACGGAACACTTTGGACATTGCGTAAACTTCCTGATTTACAGTGTTGAAAACGGAAATATCACAAATGAAGAGTCTATACCGAACCCTGGTCACAAGCCCGGCTTCCTACCCAATTTCCTTGCTGATCGCGGTGTAAATGTCATCATCAGCGGCGGTATGGGCGGAGGCGCGGTTGATATCTTCAATGAAAGGAATGTCGAGGTCGTTGTGGGTGCTTCCGGCGATGCGAAAACCGCCGTTTTAAACTTTCTGAAGGGCGAGCTAAAGACGACAGGTTCCGTCTGCCACGAGCATCAGCATCATGATGAGTGCGGCGAATAAGGTAACGCTATGTCTATCGGACTGTTTACAGATGAAGTGATAGATCATTTTTCCAACCCGCGTAATGCCGGTGAAATGGAAGATGCGAATGGGATAGGCGATGCTGGAGATCCCGGCTGCGGCGACACCATGAGACTCTATATAAAGGTTGAAGATGATCTCATTAAAGACGTCAGCTTCAAAATTTGCGGCTGTGTCGCCGCGCTTGCTTCCGCCAGTGTCACAACTGTTCTTGTCAAAGGCAAAACAATTGATGAGGCGCTTATGATAACGAACACGGATATCTCAGATGCTCTGGGCGGATTACCTGAGCAGAAGCTGCACTGTTCTGTACTGGGAGCAGAAGCTATCCGAAACGCAGTTGCGGATTACAGAAGTAAAATAACAATTTAGGAGCAAAAGCCTATGACAATTGCGCTTTATGTGATTGCTTTTTCCGCTTTAACGGTTTCCTTTTTTAAGAGCAGAGAGAAAACTCTCCTTGCTCTTAAAAAAGCATGGAAGTCATTTGAGAATATACTTCCACAATTTTTATCAATCCTCATTATTATTGGTATGATGTTGGCTATTCTTACGCCTGAGCAGATATCAAAATTACTTGGCAGCGAGTCCGGATGGTATGGTGTGCTGATTGCGGCGGTGATAGGCTCGATTACCCTTATCCCTGGATTTGTAGCCTTTCCGCTGGCCGCTGCCCTATTAAAAAGCGGTGCTGGCTATATGCAGATAGCTGCATTCGTATCAACCCTTATGATGGTTGGTATAGTAACAATGCCTGTAGAAATCAGTTATTTCGGTAAAAAAGCAACAATTGTTAGAAATGTCGCGGCATTCGGATTCTCTTTCATCGTGGCACTGGTTATGGGGGTGTTATTATGAAGGAGAAAATGATAAAATTTATAAAAAGATACCGAATATTTTTCCTGCTACTCATCATCAACACGGCAGTACTTGTTATATTCCCGAACTTAGGGAAAAAAGCATTTCAGCTGACAGGTTCTAATTTGCTTGAGATGTTATCTGTCTTGCCACCAATTTTTATTTTGCTCGGGCTGCTGGATGTGTGGGTAAAGAGAGAAACAATGATCAAGTATATGGGTGATAACTCAGGGATAATTGGCGTTTTGCTTGCGTTTTTTCTTGGTTCAGCCGCTGCTGGTCCCTTATACGCTGCTTTTCCAGTTGCCGGTGTGTTGTTAAAAAAAGGCTCTAAGCTATCCAATGTGTTTATTATGCTCGGTGCGTGGTCTACCACGAAAATACCCTTGATACTCTTTGAGGCGTCCGCGCTTGGACTGAAGTTCATGCTATTAAGACTCGTTATGGATTTAGTCGGTATAGCTGTTATCGCATATATAACTGAAAAAGTGTTGTCAACGAACGACAAAAACGAAATTTATCAAAAGGCATTAAAAGGAAATTAGCATTATATGTAACAAGATTACAGAAACAGCATCTGAAATATTCTATAATTAAAAAAGGGGGTATAAATATGTCGAAATATGTATGTTCCATTTGCGGTTACATCTATGACGAGGCAACGGGTATTCCTGAAGCTGGCATTGCACCGGGTACAAAGTGGGAAGACCTACCGGATGATTGGGTCTGTCCTATCTGCGGAGCAACAAAGGCGGAATTTGAAAAACAGGGCGAAATAGCTGTATCTTCAGAAAAAAAGCCAAAACCTGTTGTCGAGGTGCCAACTGATATGCAGGAGCTTTCTCCACTTGAGATTAGCGCTCTTTGTTCAAATCTGGCTCGTGGCTGCGAAAAGCAGTACAAATCGAAGGAAGCGGCCCTCTTTACCGAACTGGCCGGATATTTCAAAGCCGCCTCGCCACCTGCCAACAACCCGGATTTTGATCAACTGATTGCTCTGATCGAAAATGACCTTGAAAAAGATTTTGCAAACGCAAATGCTGTGGCGTCTGATTCTAAAGATCGTGGCGCGCTACGTGCCTTGGTCTGGAGCGAGAAGGTTACACGCATTCTAAAGTCCCTTTTGACCCGATATCAGAAAGAGGGCGACGCCATGCTTGAAAATACCGGTGTTTATGTCTGTACTATTTGTGGTTTTGTGTACATAGGAGACACCCCACCGGAAGTTTGTCCTGTTTGCAAGGTGCCGAACTGGAAATTTGAAAAGGTTGAAGGGAGGTACTTATAATGTATAAGAAATATGCAGTTAGAAACATACGTCTATGTACCAAGGATTGTTTGTGCCTCTACGTATGCCCTACCGGAGCAACAGATACAGAGAACAGTATCATCGATGTTGATAAGTGCATCGGCTGCGGAGATTGTGCTGATGCCTGTCCGTCTGGTGCGATATCTATGGTACCTGAGGTTTATCCACCGCAGCAGTCCAAAACCGAAGCGGTAGTC
This sequence comes from uncultured Oscillospiraceae bacterium, assembly GCA_900543295.1. Taxonomy (GTDB): domain Bacteria; phylum Bacillota; class Clostridia; order Oscillospirales; family Ruminococcaceae; genus Paludihabitans. Next base: position 7,307 of record UQQY01000104.1, read on the forward strand.
AATGCTCTTAAAATCCTTATGCGCAGCAAATCGGAACAGGAGATGATTGCTGCAGGATTACCCGGAAAGCTGGCAGCCGCTATCGAAAAATCCAATCATATTATGGCGGAGGATCTTATCCGGGAAGCGGGATATATGCTTCCGCAAAGTGACAATGCTTTAGATTTTCTGAAGTCTTTAATTGATCAACAGCAGCCGGAGGGTTTCCCGAGAGAGGCTGCGGAAAAATTGTTGGAAGCTTTTAATAAAAATAAGGAGGGTAATAATATGAGTGAAAGCAAAACGCTTAATAATCTGATGGAGGCATTTGCCGGAGAATCTCAGGCAAACAGAAAGTATCTGGCATATTCAAAGAAGGCTGAAAAAGATGGGAAGTTGAATGCGGCCAAACTGTTCAAGGCAGCCTCTGATGCAGAGACGTTGCATGCGCTTAAGCATTTCGAAGTTGCCGGAAAAGTGAGCACGACCGCAGATAATCTGATGGATGCTGTTGCAGGTGAAACTCACGAATATAAGGAAATGTATCCCGATTTTGTGAAGGAAGCCGAAGCGGAAGGAAACAAAGCCGCTCTTATGTCCTTTACCTTCGCGATGAAAGCGGAAGAGGTTCATGCGAAGCTTTACAAAGAAGCATTAGAAAACCTTGACCAGACAGAGGAAGTCTTTTATTATCTCTGCCCTATCTGCGGAAACATCGAGAAAGTTCGTCCGGACAAATGCAGTATCTGCGGTGTGCCGGGGGACAAGTTTATCAAGTACTAATATTGTTATTTAAACAAAATCAAGGAGGTAACAAATATGCCTGACTTTGGACATCCATTTTCTGGACTTGCGAAAGAAAAAAACTTACTGATGCTGAGTTGATCAGGGCGATTCGATTCATGGTATCAGCAGAATA
>UQQY01000105.1 GCA_900543295.1 uncultured Oscillospiraceae bacterium
AAAGAAAAGCGGTTGAAGTCCACATTTTCAAAATCAAAAATATCTGTCTGCACCGACTTCACCGCACGGCCAAAATCACGTTCCGTCCGTATCTTTACCGTGCAGCCGGAGCGTGCATACGGCTTAATCATAATGCCGCATCCATACCGCAAAAAGTGCTTATACACCATAAAGTTTCCGTCGTCATCCGCCTTGGTGCTCCAGCTCGCGCAGATGGCCTGTCCATCGTCGTTAAAACGCGCCATGGAAGCAATGTCCGTATTAAACCGGCTGATTCTTCCGTCCGCCGTACCAAAGTACAGCGTATTTCCCTGCGGCAGAAAGCAGACGGCCGGTATATTAATCCAGTAAAAGCACTCGTACACCTTTTTCCCGTCTCCCGGCCGTACCGCCGCTTGCCTGCCATCCAAAACATACGCCCTTCCGTTCACCGCAACCAGAAAGCGTCCATTCCACTCGGTACAAACCGCCTGCTCCAGATTTTTCTCTGCACAAAGCGCCGCATCTGCAAAATAGCTTCTGTTCTCTACTGTTCTTTCCGCCGTAATCAGGTTAGAGGTCACGGCATATACGCCGGAGGATGACAGGAACAGCGGTTCGTCCGCGAGATGCCCGACCGCACGCGGCGCGGCCATTCCGGTTCCCGAAATTCCGGCCTTGAGCGGAAACACGATCCGCTGTCCGTCTCCCGTCAAGTTATCCGTCTCACAGCCTCGCAGAAAAATGGTGCTGTTCTGCTCATCCTCCTTTTTTAAAATCAGAAGGTATTCTCCAAGCCTCGCGTATCCCATCACCGCCGTCGTCTCGCTTCCAACCAGGCTGTATCCGTTATCCGGAAAATAGGAGGGATCACGGAGCGCGCTGTGAAAATCCTGCGCAGGATAAGCGGGATTTCCCGAAACAAAAACATATCCATCTCCGCCTTCGCCATACAGCGCCGCAATGGTACATCCTGCAATCTTTTCGTATGCGCCGCTTACCGTCTTTTCAAATTGAACCGATACATTATCCGTACCGGCTATTGCAGGCGCTGAGGGCGCCGAAGCAAATGTTACAATGCCGTTGGCGCGGTCAACAGAAAAGCCGTTTCCTTCCGTCATTGCCGTTCCGTTTATCATGGCAGTAACCGCCGCGCTGTCAAGCTGTGTTGTATCAAGCTGATATTTCACCGCTTTCCCGTCGGCGAGAAACCGATTCTCCCTTTTGGGCGTCAGCAGGTTTACATCGTCATACGACGTTCCGCCTGCAAGTGGACTTCTGCCAATGCTCGTCACGGGCCGTACAGCGATCTCCGAAACGTCTTGTACCGTTAACCCGTCATATGTCAGATATTCTCTTCCCGTCAGAAGCCAAAAGCGTCCGTTTAGAACAAATCCGCTGGACTTCGCATTCATAAGTCCGGTCTTCAATACAGCCGGATTCTCCGGATCGGTCACATCATAAAGCTTGGTTCCTCCATGCGCCAGCATTTTCTCTCCAGACGTTAAAAGCGCATGAAACAGTCCGTTGACTGGTGCGTCAATGCTGGAAATTGTGCGCCAGCCGACTCGTTTTTCCGGAAAGCCTCCACTGTCAGAAACCAAATTCGGTGCATAAGGTGACCGTTCTGACTGTACCTTTGTTGGATCGGAAGACATATCCACCCCCCGAAACGCAGTATATCGTGCCGTTTTCACGCTGCTCTGCTGTGTCATTCCGGCAAACCGCATGCTAATCCCCCCAAACGCTGTCGCAGATCTGTTCTGTTTTTCCCGGTGTTCCCTCTGTAAAAGCCTGCGCGTACATCTGATTCAAGTAATTGAACAGCGGCGCATTGTTATCCTCAATCGTAAGCTTCGCCGCCAGCCCATATGCGCCGCAGGTCTTTACAAGCTGTGCGTCATATGGAACATCGTCCGAAAATGCAGAAAGCTCCGGTGCGGCGGACAACTCCGCCTCACCCTTTGCATAGCGCGTCTGGTTTTCAAGCGGCAGCATCTCCGCCAGAATGATGTTCAGCGCACGCAGCGCATATCCGCGATAATCATCCGTCGTCTCAGGCATCTCTCCCTTCAGAGCAAGCGCCGTCTGAATCAGCTCTTCTGCTGTCATATTCTCTCTCCTTTCCGCAAACCCCACCTCCCTCCCCGGCTAATATCAGCGCTTTATTTCACGCTTTACGCCATAGTATAGGTTGTCACGGCAGACGGATATGCGCCGGATTTAAATGCATAGACGCTGATAACTGTTCCCTCCGCCGTTAAATCAGAGGTGGTGCCAACACGCGCCGATGCACTGTAACGCGGATCGGAGCCGTCCGTGGTATAGCTGTAGCTTACGCCGGTTGTCCCGCAGGAAAACGCACCTGCGCTTGACACAGACGGCGCGGCACAGACCTTTCCCTTGCCGCTGCCTGTGTCAACTTCAACATAAATCCCCTGTGCGCGCGGTGCGAACACAAACAGATCATAAATCTGCCGTCCTTCCAGCAGATTGCCTGAAATACCCGGCGGATCGCGATGAAGCTTCGTTTCGCTCAATGTCACAGGAAAAGCCGCGCACTGTTTCTGCACAATAATAAAGTTGACGTTTGCCGGCCATCTGCCGGACGGTACCTTAACCACCGTCATGTTGTCGTAAAGACCGACCTGTCCTTTCGCGAGCGCTTTTTCTCCAAGCGATTCCACACCTAAAAACTCATCAGAGTGCTTTAACAGCTTATACACGGCCGCTGGTACGAACAACGTTCTGCCATCCTGGGGAATCTCCGCATCGTCAAGCGCAAGCGTTCCCTCTGAAATTCGTGCGCATACGTTCGATTTGGTCAGCGCCTCTGCATTGCCGACAATTTTGCCCGCGCGCTCCGCAAGCTTTGAAAAGCCATAGGTATCGGACGTCGGAACCGCACGCTCCCTCACCTGAAGGCCGAGCATACGCCCCGCTTCCTTTACACCGCCCTGCTCCAAATTGTTGCCCTTGTCAATGGTCAGCGAAAACGCCTTGTCCTGACTCAGCGTCATCTCCTGTACAAGATCCTGCATCTCCTGCGGATCGCCGTATCGGTTTGCTCCGGTACGGACATAATCCACCATCGGCACAGTCTGCGGTATTGTCAGCTTGACGGTTTTCGCACCCTTAAATGAAAAATCGCTGGACAGCCTGCCCGTTAAAAGCGAGGCCTCCTTAAAGACCGACTGAATTTTCTTTTCATACTTTTCATGAAGATTAACTGCCATATTCTTCTTTTCTCCTTTCCTTTATGCCCGCTCACCAAACAGGCCCTGTAAAAACGGATCCTCCGCTGTGTCGCCGTCCTCGCTCAAAAGACTTCCCGGCGATTTTACTGCCGTCCCATGATTCTGTGACAAAATCGCCAGTCTGCATCGCAGCATTTCATTTTCATACATTGCGTAAGCCGTACGCAGCGATTCCCCTGCCGCCATGCGCTTGACTACCTGATCCGGCAGTTCCGTTACGTCCGGATGCTCTCTTACAAACAAAATCCATTCGTCGTCTTCTCCGCCAAAAGCTGCGTTTGTCTCTTCATTCTGGGGCGCTTCCTGCTCCTCCGGATACAAATCCTCCAGTAAGGTCTCATCCGCACTGCCAGAATCCTGCTCTTCCTCTGCTGTCGTATCCTCTGCAAAAAACTGCATTGAGAGCCTCAGCAAATCCTCTTCATTCCGCACTTATCTCTTCCTCCTTAAGTGTGACAGTCGCCTGTACCGCTTTAAAGCCGCTGCACTGCGGATTGCGGCAGGAAAATGACTGTCGGATACCCGTCTCCGTTTCTTCACTGTCCACACGCATTTCAATTCCGCATTTCGGACAATCCATTCGCCGTCCCCCCTCTCTCCGCTCCTGCTTCGCGTTCCTTAAGCGTCTGTAAAAGCTTGGCTTTATTTTTTAAATACGCTGACGGAATACTTTCCACATATTCTGCTGCATCGGTTAAAACGCCCTTTGCAAACAGGTTATCAAGCGTCTGCACCTGCATCAGCTCGCTCCAATAGGAGGACGCGCCGATGTCTACATTCAGCCGCAGATCCATTCCGCACAATTTTGATAAATCCAGTATAGCCTGTCCGCCGTTTTCCTCCCGGATGATTCGTTTTCCATAATCGCAGGCCATAATATCCAAAATGATGCGTACTGCATCCTCCATATAGCGATAAAAGGCCATTCGCTGCAATTCAAGCGGCATGATTGAAGACTGCTGCACTGCTAAAATAGCCGAGGTATTGTCCGGCGTAATGTTTCCAAGTATTACGTCGTTCGCGCCCATCGTATCTCTCGTATAGGAGATCACTTTATCGATCATCTGCAAAACCTGCGCAGACATATCCGGCGCGCGGAAACCTGACGCAACCGCACGGTTCGGGTCGCCGCTCACCGCAATCGCCGCGCCAACGTCATTGTTCCATTTTCCCGCCACCATGTCCCGATTATAAATTACCTTCGGGAACGCCATGGATTTGACGTGCTCCATGCTCATGGCAAACAGCTTGTTGATAAAAATCTGGTTGGGCAAAAGCCCTGTCACGGCCGCCTGTCCGTGATATGAATTTTTCACTTTGTCCCAGGAGAACCATGCAAACGGATACCGGCGATAGGAAAGATCCGTATCCGGCTGAATGATTCTGCCGCCGGACACTTTCATCATGTGTACTGTAGCCGCACCGTCCGCCCGTTTTTCTTTCCAAAAACGAACCAGCATCACAGCACGCCTGTCCTCTTCCTCTTCTTCCTCCTGCGGCAAAAGCGCGTCTGCCGCATTCTGGCTCATGCCATGCAGCATCGCTTCTCTGCGGATATCCTCCGCTCTTCTGCGAACCGAGACAAGCAGATATGGCTGACGCTCCACCTCCGTACAATACGGATTTCCAAAATAGAGATTCGTATTGTCGATCACCTCTGCGGCAATCGCGCCGCGCACAGCCTGCCCTGTTTCTTTCTCCGGATCAAAATAGAGATACAGACAGCCGTCTCCGTCCACCGCACCGTTTCGGATTACATCGCGGTTTTTTTCTTTAATGCCCGCTCCCTCAATCACTGCCTCTAACTGCTTGGTCACTGCGTCTAAATATGCGTCTGTCCCGCCGTAGAAGTCGGAAAGCTGTACCGCAACGTCGTCCGAAACAACCGTTGCGACAAAATATGAAACCACACGCTTCAAAATGTTAAACACCGGACGATCAAGGTCTTTTGGCGCGTTCACACCATACCATTGATCTCCGATAAAAAAACGTTCGTTTCGTTTGGTATTTTCGTATACGCCCACCTGCGTTTTATACGCGCGTCCATCGGCATATTCTGCTTCCACCTGCTGCGCCGTTATTCTGTTCATTCTGAAAATCCCTCCTGCGGCGTTCCGTCATACGCCCAAAAATTCCGCATTTTCCGACGCCGTTCCAGCTCGCGTATCTCTTCCTCCTCTTTCTCCTCTAAGCGTCGCCTCAGCCGCTCATTCTCTTCCACAAGCCTTCGATTTTCTCTTAAGATCCGGTTGTAAAACATCTCTATCGCCTCCTTTGCATGCCTTATTATGACAGACGATATTCGTCATTTTCGTCCTTTTCTCCTATCTTTTGATTGCAAAGCGTATGAAAACCTGCTATATTAAAAGAAAAAGGAGTTCTTTACTATGGCCATGAGACGTATTGCGCACGCCGCTTACAATATTTCAAATATCGACGTGGCAATTCACTACTACTGTGATCTTCTCGGTATGGAAAAGCTTTTCACCCTGCCGCTTGGCGACGGGCGGACGCTTTTGTATTTGCGCTTCGCCCCCGCGCAGTTTCTCGAACTGTTTTACGGCGCATCCGCAGATCAAACGCCTCACGGCAACACTGGGAGCTTTGAGCATCTCTGCATCGAGGTGGACAATATCGCGGATATGTATGACGACTTTGTAAAGCGCGGCGTACCGGTTGTTGCCGCTCCATCCGAAGGCTTGGACGGCAACATTCAGATGTGGCTTGTCGATCCATTCGGCAATCGGATCGAACTTATGCAGTACGGCGCGCATCCTCTGCAATTTCCGGAAAACTGATCGAATCATTTTTGCTCTTAAAGTAATACAGCTCAAACACCGGAGATGACCCGATGTTTGAGCTGTATTACTTTTAATCAGTATGAAGGCCTTGACCTCTGCTTATAGCCTCACAGTAAAAATAACCGTGCCGTTAGAACTGTAAGCTGCCTGTATGCTTCCCTTCTGCGACTGCACAATAGCACGCGCAACAGAAAGCCCCACACCATAGCCGCCGTTTTTCTGCGTTCTGGCGCTGTCGCCGCGGTAAAATCGCTCAAAAAGCCGTTCCGGTTCAACCTCCGGCGGTGAAGCACACGTATTCTCGGTTTGAAGTATAACGTCCTTTTCTGCTTTTTCCAATGTAAGTATCATTGTTCCGCCGGTGTCCGTATATTTTGCCGCATTGTCAAGCAGAATCGAAAATAACTGTCCAGTCAGTTCCCTGCTTGCATGCAGCATGATGTCAGGCTGAATCCGCTCCTCAATAGAAACATGGCGCTGAGCCGCCAGCTCATAAAAAGGAACGGTCGTCTCTTTCAACAGATCGCTTGCAGAAAAATCAGAACATGGAAGTGCCGCGGCTCCCTCATCCATCCGTGCCAGCATCAAAAGGTTCTGCATTAAACCGTTTAAGCGAAGTGTCTGCGACCGGATGTTCTGGCTCCATCTGCTCTGGCCATTGTGTAGCTCCAAGGCATCTGTGTTGGCAAGAATAATGGCAAGCGGTGTTTTAATTTCATGTCCTGCGTTCGTCACAAACTGCTTCTGCCTTTCTATATTGCGGGCAATCGGCAGGATTGCTCTCTTGGAAAGTAAAATCACCAAAAACAGCATCAGAATCCAGCAGACAGCGCCGATTGAAACGGAGATTGCAAGCACCGACAGAATGGAATAAAGCTGTGCAGAGGTATCTAAAAAAACAAACACGGTTCCCTTCTGATCGCGGGCGTCTGTTACCTGATAGCGAAAACGAGCTATTGTTCCGCTGCTGTTCCCGCTGCGCGCCGCCTGCTGCGCCAGCAGCTCAGCCTCTTCCTTCGTCACCGAAGAAATGTGATTCAAATCTGTGTATGCAACACTCCCTTTTAAATCGAGACGGATAATGAAATACCGCGCGGACATTGCCGTATCCTCGTTGAACGGCGGATCAAGCGAATCCTTCGGCTCCTTTTCCTCCAAATCGCGCTGCGGCGGCAAAATTCCCTCCCTTTCCGAAAGCATGGCAAGCGTTCTGTCGGTCTGACGGTTCACCGACCATCCGTTTATGAGATTGATTGCACCAAGCAAAACCAACAGCAAGACAGAAATTGCTGTCATTGCTGTCAATACAAATTTGCGCTGAAGCGTTTCAATCATGGTATTACCTCCAGCTTGTAACCGATATTGCGCCGTGCCCTGATTTCAACCTTAACGTCAAGCGCAGCAAGACGCTTGCGTAAATAGGAAATATATACCTATACGGTTCCAATCTCCGCCTCTGTGTCATAGCCCCATACCTTTGTAAGCAGATCCTCACTTGAAAGATACGTTTCCTGATTGAGCATAAACAGCTCCATCAAACGATACTCAAGCTTCGGCAGAACAAAACTCTGCCCTTTTCCGCAAAGTTCGTAGCTTTTCTGATTCAAAGAAAGCTCTCCGCAGGTAAGCACATCCGGCGTATACGTCTCACGGCGTCTGAGCATCGCTCGAATGCGCGCAAGCAGCTCTCCCATTACAAAGGGCTTTGGCAAATAGTCATCCGCACCAAAATCGAGCCCTTGTATCCGATCTTCTACCTCGCCTTTCGCCGTCAGCAGCAAAACCGGCGTGCGGCAGCCCTTTTTCCGCAGTGATAAAAGAACCTCAAGGCCGTTCATTTTCGGCATCATAATATCCAAAATAATCCCGTCATAGTGTTCAGCACAGGCGTAGGCCAGAGCCTCTTCTCCGTCATATACGGCGTCTACCAGATATTTGTGATAGGTCAGAATGTCCACGACAGCCTCAGACATACTGACCTCGTCCTCCGCAAATAAAAGCTTCATATACATCCTCCTCTATTATCATTTAAGCACATCGGCCTTAAAGTAACCTTAGACTCGATTCTTATGATCTTTTATCGGATCGGGTAAGCGAAATTTTCCAATATACCGTCTTTCATGCTTGCATTTTATACGGCGTTTCAGTAAAATAAAAGAAAAAAA